>CAYYHB010000112.1:0-15752 GCA_964471395.1 uncultured Burkholderiales bacterium
TCATCGATCCCATCGCGGCAGCGCCCATCTTCCTCAGCCTGACCCGCAGCCACTCGACGGTAGAGCGACGGGCTATCGCTCTGCGCGCCTGTCTCATCGCATTCGGCCTTCTGGCTGTTTTTGCCGTGGCTGGCAGCAGCATCTTGAAGCTTTTCGGGGTGACTCTGCACGCCTTCCGGATCGCAGGAGGTCTCCTGTTCTTCTCCACCGGAGCGGCCATGCTGGCTGGCAAGGCCCACTCCCAGGGATCCCCTGAAGAAGATACCGATCTGGCCATCGTGCCCCTGGCCATGCCGGTTATCTGCGGTCCCGGCGCCCTGAGCACGGTCATGCTGCTGATGGGTCAGGCTCTGACCCTGGCCCACGTGCTGGCCTTCTTTGTGGCCCTGGTGCTGGCTGTAACCTTCACCTGGGCCTGCCTGCTGGCGGCCCCGGCCGCCCTGCGCCTGGTGGGCAAGAGCGGCGTGGAGGTCGCCACCCAGGTGATGGGCCTCATTTTGTGCGTGCTGGGCGTGCAGTTCATCGTGGACGGCATCAAGCCATTGTTGCTGGACCTTCTTTAGCTCAATCTTGTGATCGCTGCGCGCAGAAGTCGGACCCTCTTCGCGGCAAGTCACGTGCCCGACCGCTTCAGTCCGTGGACACGCCCGAATAGGGCGCCCGTTTCAGGACAGACCATGGACACGCCCGAATAGGGCGCCCGTTTCAGGACAGTCCGTGGACACGCCCGAATAGGGCGCCCGTTTCAGGGCAGTCCGCGGATACGCCCGAATAGGGCACCCGTTTCAGGACAGTCCGCGGATACGCCCGAATAGGGCACCCGTTTCAGGTCAGTCCATGGATACGACCGAATAGGGCGCCCGATTCTGCGCTCCGCTCTAGGATATTTTCAGCCCGGCGGAGTATTCTCCAGGACGTGGATCATTTGATCGGCACTTCCGGCCTTCGTTCCAGCAACTGGACCGCCAGTCTGCCCCAGGCCGCCCATGAGAAGGCCGAGGAAAGCACGGTATCAGGCCCAACTCACGATCGGGCCCTGATCGGCGGCCTGCGCCTCAAGCAGCGCCAGGCCCCCGCACCCCCTCCCCAGCCTGCCCCGCCGCCCGAGCCTGGCCCGGTCACCAAAGCGGTCGGCCAGCTCTCCGATCTGGGCCTTAAGATCTTGCCCGGCGCCGATGAGAAGATTGCTAAATCCTTCTCCGAGAAGTACGAGGCCCTGGTTCGCATCGGGGCTCCCTACACGATGGTCGTCTCGGTGCAAGATCAGGCCGAGCTGGAGGCCTACACACGCCTTCGCACCGGCCAGGAGACCCCCGGAAGCGAGCTGTCTCAGACCCACTCCAGGCTGCACGAGCTGGATGAGCAGGGAGTCTCGTTCTACTTCGAGCGGGCCACCGGCCCCTTGATGGGCAAGCTGCCACTCGAGGGCCCCCGAGCCTGGCTGCGCACCGACGCCGCCGGGGCAGCCATCCTGCTGGCCCGGGGCGAGTCGCTGCGACTGCTCGGGGCCGACGGCCAGGACCAGAAGCTGGATTCGGCCGTCGGCCTGCACGGACTGAAGCTGGCTGGCTCGGCCCAGAAGAAGGACGTGCGAGGCCTGCTCGACCTCCTCGAGAGCCTGGGCAAGGTCGAGGCCGACTTTCCCCTCGATGGGAGCATCCTGGCCAGTGACTACGAGACTCAGTACTGGAATCACCAGAAGATGGCTCTCACCAGCGGCATTGTGGAGCGTCCGCAGAGCTCCGACTTCCTGGCTCGGCGCAAGATGCTGCTCGACCTGGCCGAGGGGGGTGAGGTCAATCTCACCCTGCCGGGTCTGACCCGCCCGGTGCCGGTCAATCAAGAGCAGGCTGAAGCCATCGTGACCTTCTTCACCGATGCTCAACCTCGCGACTTCGATTTCTTCGAGGCCTACCAGGCCTTCAACGCGAGCGGGGGCAAGGTCTTCGCCCGTCAGATTCACGGTGACGCTCGCGGACAGCTCGTCGAGAGCAAGCATCCCATCGCCGCTCTGGCCAACCTGACCGCCGGGGGCGAATGCGTCTTGCTCGACAACCAGGGCAACCTGACCGGCGTCAAGGACCTGGACGGCTTCTCCATGCTCGCCTTCGGGCAGAGCGAGCCGCCCGGCTTCCGGACCGACGTCGAGGCGCTCGAGCAGAACGGTTTTGTCGCCTATCGGGCCAAGAAGGCCGACGCCAACGGAACCGTCAGCGAGTGGGATGTACCCGGACCGGCCGGGCTATTGCGCGAGCTGAGCCAGAACCGGGCGGTGCTGGTGCGCAAGGACGACGGCACTCAGAGCGACAAAGTGATCTACGGGCTGGATCAGTTCCGCCAGTATGCCAGGGCTCAGGCCAACGCGGCCGACCCGGCTGCTCCGCCGCCCCCGCCCCGCATCGACCCGACCACTCCGAAGGACAATCTGGTGCTGGTCTACTACTCGGCCTTGCACAATTCCGACGGACCGCTCGGGGTCTACGACGATTATGCCTACAAGCTGCAAGAGATGGGCTCGTCAGCCGACCGCGACCTGGTGGTCTTGCGCAGCGACCGCAGCTTCAAGGAGAACCTGCGCGTCGACTACGCCCAGCCCGGTCGCTTCGAGCCGGTAGCCCGCCTGAGCAAGAGCGAGATGCTCTCCGACGCCGAGTTGCTGGAAGACTTCGTCTACGAGTCGGTCAAACGCCACCCCGACGACAAGAAGATTCGCCTGGTCATGCTCGGCCACGGCAGCGCCGATCAGGGCGTGATGGACGACTTTACCCTTACTGCGGATGGCTCGCTCAAGGCCGAGCGCATTCCCGTGGATGATTTGGCCGGGGCCATCAAGTCGGCTCTGGACCGGATCGAACGAGAGACCGGCAAACGCCCTGTGATCGACAATCTCATCTTGAACAGTTGCCTGATGGGCAACGCTTCGGTCTTGCAGGCCCTGGCCGAGACGGGCGACGTGAGGGCGCTCTCGGCCTCGCCCGAGTTGATGCTCGACTCCTTCCCGGGCGAGGCCATCACCAGCTTGAAGGGCGACCAGGACGCCAAAGAGTACGCACGCCAGCTGGTGGACATCTACAAGGACGCCGGCGCCTTTCCGGGCGGCCGCGAGAACCGCGTCAACGCCCTGGTGTACGGCTCCTACGACTGCGATCCGGCCAAAGCCCGGTCGTTCAAATCCGCCCTGAAAACCTTCTTCGCTGCCTGCACCGCCCGTCCTGACCTGGCTACCTATGTGCGTGAGGATATCGAGGACTGCCCTGGCTACAACATTCATCCAACCGGTGGGCCTGGACCGGGCTTTGACAACCGCGACCTGATCCAGGTGGCCCGGCGAATCCAGGGAGATGCGCGCATCAAGGACGAGGGCATCAAGAAGGCCTGCGTCGATCTGATCGAGGCGACGCAGGCTCAGGTGATCGCTCAGAGGGCCGAGCCCGATTACGCCGATCGCGAGGGGCCGAGCTTCTTCTTCCCGACCGAAAAGCACCGATTCGACCCCTCCGGGGAGGCTCCGACCGGTCTTCTGCGCGATACCGGTTGGTCGGAGTTCACGACCATGATTCAGGCCACCGCTCCCCGTACGCAATCGCATGAGCGTGCTCTCAAGCGCCTCTATGAGGCCCAGGGAGAGAGCCTGGTCAACATGGTGATGGGCTTGAAGCCCTTCAACCAACTCGGCCAGGCGATGCTCGAGCAGCAATTCGTGAGCAAGCTCGAGCGGCCGGCCCAGGTTAGCCGGGTGAGACAGGGCCTGGCCACCGCGCTGCGCACGGTTGCCGGGATAATCGGCGGCGCGATCGGCCTGGTGGTGGGGGCCTCCTCCGGCCTGCCGGGCGGGGCCATTCTGGGGGCTGTTGGAGGGCTGACCGGTCACTCGGCCGACGACCCCAAACGCTCGTCGTCCACGGAGCCCCGCAGGCAATCGAACTCCAACCAGGGTCCGGTGACCCCCGCTTCCAGTGCGGTCCTCGGCGACGGCACTGTCATCCAGCTGCAACGTGACAATCGCGAAGTCACACACGCCGCCCTGATGGCCGGCTTCGAGAGTGTGGGCACGGCCACCAACAAGGCGGTCAGCTATCGCTACGGCAAGCTGGCCGGCGCACTGGCCGGTTTCCCGGTCGGCCTGGTGGGCGGAGCGATTACGGCCAGCGGGGTCCTGGGTGCCTCCGGCGCCGTAGCGGGCTGGCAGCTCGGCCAGAAGCTGGTCGACTGGCTGCTGCCCGAGCGTCCCCCCCGCAGCTGACCTCTACCAGCCCTGCAGCCGGCGAAGCTCGTCCTCGCGGTCCTTGAGATTGTACCGCTCGCGCTGAATCTCGGCCTCGTAGTAGTGCTTCTCGCGGATGGCCACCTCGCGCTGCGAGTTCTTGTCGCGGATGGAGGCGTTGATGTCGTTGCGCCGCCAGTTCAGCTCTTGCAGCTTGTTGTGGGCCCGGCTGATCTCGTCATTGACCCGGTCGAGCTCGTTGCGCCAGTAGTCGCGCTCGTTCGGCGGCCCGTTGTAGAGCTGCTGCTTGATATAGAGCTTCTTGTTCTCGAGATCGCGCACGTAGCCGTTGACGCCGCTGATGTTGTAGTTGACCTGCTCGAGCTCGGTGCGCAGGGAGTAGAGCTCGTTGCCCAGCGCGTAGATTTTCTGGTCGGCTTCGTTGCGCTTGTACTCATGGTTTGAAATCACGTAGCGAATGCGGTCGATCTCGCCGCGCAACCATTCGATGCGCTTCTGCTTCTCAAAATCGTCTTTTGGGTCTTTGGGCCACGGCTCGTAGCCGTCGTTGACCCCCATGGTGTAGCTGTCCTTGGGGTTGCTGTCGGACAGACCGTCCTTGCCGGTGGGGCGGACCACGAATCTTTGCATCAGGCTGATTTGTTTATCCAGAACAACGCTCACGTTTGCGTCAACTCTCCTGTCATGACTTCGATTCAAGCAGCGTAGCCCGGCCGGGAGCTGAAGAATTTTCCAACATGTTAACATCCCGGCGGCAGGCAAGGCGGGTCTTCACGACAAAGCATTTGGCCCCATGATCTCGCAGGGCGCGCCAGCATGAAGTTCCGCTGCTCCAATTGCGGCTTCGAGACCCATGTGGCCACCAACCGCTGCGCATCCTGCGGTATCGAGGTCCAGGGCGCTCCGCAGCAGGCCGACATCCTCAACTATGGGGACGTGGTGGGCGACGGCAAGTACAGCATCACCCAGGTGCTCGGCCAGGGCGGATTCAGCCTCACCTACCTCGGGCATGATCTCTATCTGGAGGCCCCGGTGGCCATCAAGGAGTTCTACCCGGCTGGCTGTCGTCGCAAGGACGGCAAGGTGGTGCCAGCCGGAACCTGGACTGAAGCCGACTTCGAGAAGCTGCGCGAAAGGTTCCTCGATGAGGGCCACGTGCTCAGCCGTTTCAACCATCCCGGCATCGTGGCTGTCTACGCCGTCTTCGAAGAGAACAACTCGGCCTACATCGTGATGGAGTATCTTCAGGGCCACACGCTGCTGGCCCTGATGAGCGCCCGCGGAGGCGTGCTCTCCGAGCCCGAGGCGCTCTACTACGCCGTGCGCGTGGGCGAGGCCCTGGAGACGGTCCACAACGGTGGCCTGCTGCACCGCGACGTCAAGCCCGAGAATATCCTGGTCACCGAGGAGGGGCGGGTGGTGTTGCTCGACTTCGGGACCGCCCGGCGTTACCTGCAACCGGAGACGACCGTAGGCCAGACGACCCTCACGCCCGGCTACGCCGCTCCCGAGCAGTATGATCCCCGGGCAGCTGAGAAGCCCTGCACCGATGTCTACGGGCTGGCCGCCACCCTGTATCACGTCATGACGGGGGTGGTCCCCTTCGATGCTCCGCGTCGGCGCGAGGGGGCCGTGCTGACTCCGATTCAGAGCTTTCAGCCCGAGATCACTCCCGAGGTGGCCGAGTGCATCGAAGGAGGTCTGAGCCTTGACATGGCCGAGCGGCCCGTCAGCGTCCGGGTCTTCGTGGAGGAGCTGACCTTCCGCGCCAAGCAGGCAGGAACGCTCCAGGGTGTCCAGTTCTCGATCATGAACCCCACCATTGCGGTCAACCTAAAGGAGGTGCAGCGCCTCGAAGGTCACACCCGCTCGGTCACCAGCCTGCTGCTGGTCAATGAGGGCCAGTTCTTGATCTCGGGCGGCGATGACAGCGTCATTCGGCTGTGGAACCTGGCTCGTCGCAAGGCCTTTGGCAGCCTCAAGAGCGGGACCGGCATCCAGGCTCTGGCCATGACGCCTGAGTGTGACTTGCTCGCTTCGGCCGGCCAGGAGAGCTGGGTTCGCATCTGGGATTTCGCCACCGGCACCGAGCAGGGTTGCCTGGACGGCCACGCCAGCCCGGTGCGAGCGCTGGCTTTCTCCTCCAATGGTCTTCTGGCTAGCGCCTCCAACGATTCCACCGTCATCTTATGGAATGCCCAGTGGCAGATCGCCGCTCGCCTGACCGGTCACCAGGGCCCGGTAGGAGCGGTGGCTTTCAGCCCCGACGGGCGCTACGTTGCCACGGGGTCTGATGATTCCACGGTGCGTATCTGGGATTCGGCCTCGGGTCGCCAACTGGCCGTGCTCGACGGCCACCGCCGCCCGGTGACGGCGCTTGCCTTCTCGCCCAACGGGCTTCTGCTGGCTTCCGGATCCAATGATAAGAGCGTTTGCCTCTGGGTCTTCTTCGAGAAGCGCGAGATCCGCCGCTTTCGCGGCCACGGGGCCATTGTCTGGTCGGTCAACTTCTCGCCCGACGGCCGCTTCCTGGCCACTGCCTCGGGCGATAAGACGGCCCGTATCTGGGACGTGGGCAGCGCCCGCGAGGTCGGTCGCTGCGAGGGCCATACCTCCTGGGTGCGGGCGGCGTTGTTCACGCCTGACTGCAACTTCCTGATCACCGGCTCGGGCGACAAGACCATTCGGATCTGGGAGGGGAAGTGGACTACGACTACTTCGTAATCGGCGCCGGCTCGGGCGGGGTGGCCTCGGCCCGGCGAGCGGCGAGCTACGGGGCGAAGGTTGCCGTGGCCGAGGAGTGGGACCTCGGTGGCACCTGTGTCAATCGCGGCTGCGTGCCCAAGAAGCTGCTGGTCTACGCCTCCCAAATGGCCTGCGAGCTGGAGCTGGCGCGGGGATACGGATACCGCGTGGAAAGCTCGTTCGACTGGCCCACCTTTCGCGCCAAACTGCACCAGGAGCTCTCTCGCCTCCAGGGTTTTTATCGCAAGCTGTTGAGCGACAACCAGGTGACCGTCTATCCCACCCGGGCCACCCTGACCGGCCCCAATACCGTGAAAGTGGGGGAGGAGACGGTCAGCGCTCGCCACATCCTGGTGGCCGTGGGCGGAAAGCCGGTGCGGGTGCCCTTCGAGGGCTCCGAGCAGGCTCTGGTTTCGGACGACGTCTTCCATCTCGCAGAGCTGCCCCGGCATGTGATGGTTCTGGGCAGCGGCTACATCGGGATGGAGATGTCGGGCATCTTCCGGGGGTTGGGCTGTCAGGTCACGCTGGGCTTTCGCAGCCCTCTGGGGCTGCCAAGCTTTGATCAGGACGTGCGAGCGCACCTTCACCAGGAGATGACCCGCAAGGGCATCCGCATCCTGCCCGAGACCAGGCCACTGCGACTGGAGAAGACGTCCGAGGGCCTGGTCTACCACAGCCAGGGGGGCGAGCCGGTCACCTGCGATGCGGTCTTGTGCGCTTGCGGTCGAGAGCCCTATACGCGGGGACTGGGGCTGGAAGAGGCCGGGGTGGAGCTACGCGAGGATGGCTCGATCGTGGTCAACCATCTGTATCAGACCAGCGTGAGCAGCATCCATGCCGTGGGCGACTGCACCGGCCACATCCAGCTCACTCCGGTGGCCATCGCCGAAGGGCGCGCGCTGGCCGAGACGCTGTTCAACGACAACCCCACCACCGTGCCCTACGACGTCTTGCCGACTGCTGTCTTCAGCCAGCCGGCCGTGGGCACGGTGGGCCTGACCGAGGCTCAAGCGCGGGAGCGCTACGGCGAGGTGGATATCTACCGCACCGTGTTCCGGCCGATGAAATATCCCATTGCTGGCGGCGAGGAGAAGGTGCTGCTCAAGCTGGTGGTGGAGCGGGCCTCGGACCGGGTGGTGGGCTGCCACATCGTGGCCAACGAAGGCCCCGAGCTGGCCCAGGTGCTGGGGGTGGCCCTGCGGGCCGGCGCCAGCAAGCGCGACTTTGACACCACCATCGCCCTCCATCCCACCCTGGCCGAGGAGCTGGTGCTGCTGCGCGAGCGCGTTTGATCAGGGTCCATCTTGATGGCCCGGCAGGCTAAAGGAGGGATGCCATCATCAACGAAGGGCAGTTTGCGTCCCGGCCTCACGGCCACGAAAGGAGCTGCCATGCCAGCGGGTAAAGAGCTGTACACCACCAAGAATGTTCTCAAACGAACACTGAGGGTAGCCTACCCGGCCGGAGCGGACCAGAAGATCGTCCTCCGCACCGAGCTTGACTGGGAAAATGACATCGAGCCCAGCTCGGTGAGCCCGAACGGCGAGGTCAGCACCTTCGAGGTTTCGGCTCGCCACCCGTTTTTGTACTTCAAGCCGTGCCTTCGCAAGGCCGGGAAGTTGCACTGGGCAGTCGGGGAGAACCAGTTGTTGATTATGACCGAGGATGACCGGCGTGTCTGCCACCCGTTCTTTTTTGGCTCGGAGTGCGGACGATTCTCCAAGCTGCTCACCTTCGAATCGAAGATCCTCAAGCGCGAGCATCGTCTGCGCGTTTATCTACCCCCCGGTTACGACGAGAATACGCTGGCCGATTATCCGGTGGCCTTCTTGCAGGATGGCCAGAACCTGTTCTTCCCGGATGAAGCATTTATGGGTCAGGATTGGGGATTCGACGAGACTCATTCCGAGCTACGCTCGATGGGAGCCGTGGATGACGTCATTCTGGTGGGAGTCTATTCGGGCGATCGGATGGAAGAGTACACCAGGCCTGGCTATAAGAAGTACGCTCGCTCGCTGGTCGAAGAGCTGGTGCCCGTGGCCCAGAGCAAGCTCAGAGTGCGCAACCATCGCCGTTACCGCTCGGTTTGGGGCTCGTCTTTGGGTGGAGTGGTTTCCTTTTACACGGTGTGGGAGCATCCGGAGACCTTCGGGTCGGCGGCTTGCATGTCGAGCACGTTCTCGTTTAAGGACGACCTGCTCGAGCGCGTGCTGACCGAAGAGCCGCCTGACGTGGGCTTCTACCTCGACAGCGGCTGGCCCGGTGACAACTATGAGACCACGGTCGGGATGGCGATGGCCCTTATCAGCCGCGGCTGGAGAATGGGCCACAATCTCGTTCACTACGCCTTTCCGAGGGCCACTCACTGCGAGGCCGACTGGGGCACGCGGCTGCACCTTCCGCTGCAGGTGTTCTATGGCTCGGTGGCCCACTATAGCCGCATCAAGAATCCATTGCTGGGCGACCAGGCGCGCAAGGCTCCCGCTCTGGCCGGCAAGAGCTAACCCTGACCTGGATCATCGTGGCTCCCGGGGTGATGCTTCGGGCGATGAGTCTGTTGCGTTCATTAGAGGGAGTCTGGAGACAGGGGAGAACCCTCGTTAAGGCGCCGCGCGTTGAACACTTCAGGAATTAGCGCGGCGCCGTTCAACAGATTCCCGCGCGTTCTAATTCTGAACAGGTAAACGTGCGGGAGTGTGCTCGGGCTCGCCCCTGCCATGATCTAGATTATCGGCAAACCCCGGGTCATCCGGCAGGGTGGGCGCATTCCGTTCAGCCAGGGAAAGTCATCCTGGCACCAGGAGGTAGGATGTTCCTCAGATGTTTGGCCGCTATCCTGTTGGCCCTGTTCTTGAGCGGCGCCCTGAAGGCTCAGGTGACCGCCGACCATTACAGTGACGCGGAGCTCGAGCGACTCGTCGAGCCTGTTGCTCTCTACCCGGATGCGCTCTTGACGCACGTGCTGACGGGCTCGACCGAGCCCACCCAGTTGCGAACGGCGCTCGATTTGACCAGGTCGGGAGGCTCCCCCGGCTCGGACATGTCCCCTTCGGTTCAGGCCTTGATGGAGTTTCCCGACGTGCTGTCCATGATGGTGGACAATACCCAGTGGACCGACGCCATCGGCTACGCCGTGGCCAACCAGGAGGACGATGTCCTGCGGGCCGTCCAGCAGGTTCGAAACAAGGTCCAGGCGGCCGGTAACCTGCAATCGTCCGACAAGATGCAGGTCAGCCAGGAAGGGGACGTGATCGTAATCCAGTCTCCTTCAGAGGACGAGGTCTACGTCCCGAGCTACGATACCTCGGCGATGTATGCCACCGGCGCTCTGCTGACCTTCGGCACAGCGGTGGCGGTGCGGAACGCTTACTGGAGTGCCGTCTGCGACTGGCACCATGGCTTCTATTACGGTGCTCCCGGCGCTTATCGTGGCTACCGATACGGGACCTATCCGCCTGGAGTGGCGGCCTGGGCTCCCCGCCCGGCCCCCTACGCGGGACGCGCGGCGACCTATCCGGGGCGGGTCAACAATGTCAACGTGAATCGCGTCAACGTCAACAACTACAATGCGGCTCGGGTTGACACCGCCCGTCCGGCCGGCGCCGCCAACGCCTATCGCCCGGCGACAGCCCAACCCCGACCGGCCGGCGCCGCCGACGCCAACCGCCCGGCCACGCGGCCGCCCGCTCCCCAGTCCGGCTTGACCGGGGGATACTCCAGCGGCCTGAACTACTCACGGGGCGTGGACACTCGCGCGGCCAGCGCGCGCGGCCAGCGGAGCATGAGCTCCAGCCCCAGCATGCGCTCCAGCAGTGGGGGAATGCGTGGCGGTGGTCGCAGATGAAAACAATGCGAGTTCTTTTGGCTGCCCTGGCGCTGGTGTGCGGTCTCACGGGACTGACTCCGGCTCAGGAGCAGAAGACTTTCGGGTCGCCCAAGCAGGCAGCCGAGGCGATGATCGCGGCTTTCATCTCCGATGATCGTGCCAGGATGCTGGAGATCCTCGGTCCGGAAGCTCAGGACCTGTTCAATGACATCGACCCGCAGGCCGAGCGCGAGCGTCTCAAGACCATCGCTCTGGCGGCCACTGATCGGTCAAACTTTGAAGAGGGTAAGAACGGCCAGGTAATCTGGCTGGTGGGCGAAGAGGTCTGGCCCTTCCCCATTCCTCTGGTGCACGATGGCGTTTACTGGCGCTGGGATACAGCTGCCGGCAAGGAGGAGATCCTGGCCCGGCGTATCGGCCTGGATGAGCTGCAGGCCTTGAGGATGATGTCACGTCTGGCTCAGGCCCAGGAAGACTATGCCTCGACCGACTACGACGGGGACCAGGTGCTCGAGTTCGCTCAGCGCATCCGGGCCACCGAAGGGACCCGCGATGGCCTCTACTGGGTCAGCGACGAGCTTCCCAGCCCGCTGCAGTCGACCGCCGAGGAGTTCAAGGACTACCTGGCCGGCAAGATGGCCAACTCGGGCTGGTTCGGCTATCACTGCAAGCTTCTCAACGGTCAGAGCGAGAACGCCGCCGGGGGCAAGTACGACTACCTCATCAATGGTAACCTGATCGGTGGCTACGCGTTCATCGCCTGGCCCATCGCCTACGGCAACTCCGGTATCACGACTTTCATCATGAACCATAACGGCAAGATCTATCAACGAGACCTTGGGCCGGAGACGGAGAGCATGGTGCGCGAGATCAACCGATTCGACCCCGGCAGGGGCTGGACCGAGGTGGACGCGGTCGGAAACCCCGTCGCTCCGGTCAAGCGGCCGGCTCGGTAGGAGGCGCGATGCGAAAACTGATTTTCCTGATCACTTTGTTGACCGTGTTGCTCGGCTCTCTGGCACTGGCTCAGGAGGAGGCGACCGACGGGCTCTACTCGCCCAAAGAGCTCGAGCAGATCGTGGGGCCGATTGCCCTCTATCCCGACCCGGTCCTGTCCAACGTGCTGGTCGCCTCGACCGAGCAAGCTCAGTTGCGCCAGGCCGACGAGCTGGCCAAGGCGGGAAAGACTTCCGAGGAGTCGCCAGAGGAGTGGGAGCCAGCCGTGCGCTCGCTGGTCGATTACCCCGACGTTCTGGATACCATGGTGTCGGCCTCCGACTGGACCGCGGCTCTGGCCTATGCGGTGGCCAATCAGCAGCCCGACGTGATGAGCGCCATCCAGCAGTATCGCGAGAAGGCCTACCAGGCCGGCAATCTTCGCACCGGCGAGCAGATGGAGGTCACCCGCGAGGAGGAGCAGATCTGCATCCAGCCCACCAATCCCGAGGTGGTCTACGTTCCGAGCTACGATCCTGAGGTGGTGGTTGTCGAGTCGAGCTATCACAATGACGACGACTACTGGGCCTCGGGAATCCTCGGGTTCGGCGCGGGAATCGCTGCCAGCAGCTTGATGTACTACAACCACTGCAACTGGTGGGGCTCGGGAATGGCCTCGGGCTACTGGCCTTGCGGTGCCAATGGATGGTATCGCCCGGGCTGCCCGGTGGCGACCCCCTATCGAGCGAATCAGGCTTTCAACCGTCGGCCGGTGGCCGGAAACGGCAATAACGTTCGTTGGAACAACGGCAACATCAACATCGACAACTCGATCAACGTCGGGGGTGGCAATCGCGTAGGCAATCGACCCAACATCGGCAGTCCGGGCCGCATCGGAAACGCTGGCGGCGTCGGAAGTCCTGGTGGAGTCGGCAGACCCGGCGGTATCGGAAGTCCTGGTGGTGTGGGCAGACCTGGCGGTGTAGGGAGTCGGCCTTCCCTGCCGAGCAGTCCCAGTTTCAATACCTCCCGGACGCGGCCGGACTACTCCAGTGTGGGCCGCACTCGGCCCTCCGCCTCGACCCGGCCCTCCGTTTCCTCTCCTAGCTTTCGCAGCGGGGGGAGCGGCGGCTACCGCGACATGGGCGGCCGGGGTGGCGGCCTGCAGATGGAGCGTGGCTCTTCGGCCCGCGCCAGCAGCAGCCGCGGCAGCGCCAGCTTCAATCGCTCGACCGGACGCAGCAGCGGCTATCGGTCCAGCGGACAATCCGGTGGATACAGCGGTGGAGGCCGAAGCGGTGGGGTTCGAAGCGGCGTCGGGGGAGGTCGCAGACGTTGAGACGGATGAAGATGCTCAGGCATACTCTCACCATTGCCGTGCTGGCTCTTTCCCTGATGGGAACGGGACTGGCTGATCAGAGAACCTTCCCCACGCCTGAGGAGGCGATCAAGGCCCTCGTCAAGGCTTTCGACAATGACAACGAGCAACAGATTCTGGCCATCTTCGGACCCGAGGCGCGGGAGTTGCTGGAAACAGAAGACAAGGCCGAGTCCGGCATCCTGCGTGAGCGCATCACCCGGGCATATGAGAAGCGATCCGCCTTTCAGAAGGCGAAGAACGGGACCCTCACCTGGATGGTGGGGGAGGACGTCTGGCCTTTTCCCGTTCCACTCATTCATACCAAGAAGGGTTGGAAGTTCGACACCGAGGCCGGCTATGACGAGGTGCTGCGCCGACGGGTTGGTCGCAACGAGCTGGCCATCATCAAGCTACTCCGAGCCATGGCGGTGGCCCAAATGAAGTACGCCTCGAAAGACTGGGATGAGGATGGCGTATTCGAGTTCGCCCAGAAGTTGAATTGCTCGCCGGGCAAACGCGACGGTCTCTACTGGGACGTCCGGGAAGGCGAACCGAGCCCGATGGAGTCCTTTGTCGAGACGGTCAGGGAGTACCTGCAGAAGAAGACCCACGACCGAACCTGGATGGGCTATCGCTTGAAGTTGCTGACTTCCCAGGGTCCCGCCGCTCCGGGAGGCAAGTTCAACTACATCGTCAACGGCAACATGATCCTGGGATATGCCGTGCTGGCCTACCCGGTCGACTATCGCAAAAGCGGCATCATGTGCTTTCTGCTCAACCATTACGGGCAGATTCGCCAGGCCGATCTTGGTCCAAACACGGCCCGGCTGGCCGAGAAGATGTCCGTCTACAATCCTGACAAGAATTGGGTTCTGGTCTTTACGGACTGAAACTCGATATTCGCTGGCCACCTCCCCGATTGAGCTGAGTTTCTGGCCGGAGCCGTGGTGATGTTGTTGGTCGCCAGCCTGACGGTTACGATCATCAGCACCGGGCGGGCTACCTGGTACACGGGGGTGCTGGTGCTGGCGGTTCATTCCTTTATCTCATGCCGCCTTCGGGTGGCAACGCCAAAGTAGGCTACGAAAGGGAGGTCCCTTATCTGTGCTCAGTCTGAAGGAATATGACATCCATCTGCCCACGGTCTATCGCAACCTGGCTCCGGCCGCGCTCTATGAGGCGGCTCTGAAAAACGAGAAAGGCACCATTATCGCCTCTAATGGTGCTCTGGCCGTGCAATCCGGGCGCAAGACCGGGCGCAGCCCTTCGGACAAGCGCATCGTCGATCACCCTGACAGCTCCAAAGACATCTGGTGGGGCAGCGTGAACATCAAGCTGCCCGAGCGCATCTTTGACATCAATTTCGAGCGCGCCAACGACTACCTCGACACCCTGGATACCGTCTACGTGATGGACGGCTTCGCCGGCTGGGATCCCAAGCACCGGTTGAAGGTCCGGGTGATCTGCTCGCGGGCTTACCACGCCCTGTTCATGTGGAACATGTTGATCCGACCGACCCCCGAGGAGCTCAGGGACTTCGGCGAGCCCGACTACGTCATCTTGAACGCTGGCCGCTTCCCGGCCAACCGTTACACCGAGGGCATGACCTCCGACACCAGCGTGGATATCAGCTTCGAGCGCCAGCGGGTGGTCATTCTCGGCACCGAGTACGCGGGCGAGATGAAGAAGGGCGTCTTCACCATCATGCACTACCTCATGCCAAAGGTTGGCGTGCTCTCGATGCACTGCTCGGCCAACGAGGGCGAGGCGGGCGACGTGTCGCTCTTCTTCGGGCTTTCGGGCACCGGCAAGACCACCCTGTCAGCCGACCCGCGACGTAAGCTGATCGGCGACGACGAGCACTGCTGGACCGACAAAGGCGTCTTCAACATCGAGGGCGGCTGCTACGCCAAGTGCATCGGGTTGACCGCCGAGAAGGAGCCCGAGATCTGGGAGGCCATTCGCTTTGGATCGCTGCTCGAGAATGTGGTCGTCGACCCGGACACGCGCGAGGTCCAGTACGAGGATTCGAGCCTGACCGAGAACACCAGGGTGGCCTACCCGATCGAGTTCATTCAGAACGCGAAGGTGCCGTGCGTGGGCGGTCACCCGAAGAACATCATCCTGCTCACCTGCGATGCCTTTGGCGTGCTGCCTCCGGTGAGCAGGCTTACGCCCGAGCAGGCCATGTACCACTTCATCAGCGGCTACACGGCCAAGGTGGCCGGTACCGAAGAAGGGGTCAAAGAGCCACAGGCCACGTTCTCGGCCTGTTTTGGAGCCGCCTTCATCGTGCGCCATCCCAACGTCTATGCCGAGCTGCTGGCAGCCAAGATGAAGCAGCACGACGCCCGCGTCTGGCTGGTCAACACCGGCTGGTCGGGCGGCGGCTACGGCGTGGGTCAACGCATGAAGCTGGCCTACACCCGGGCCATCATCGACGCTATTCACGCCGGCAGCCTGGACCAGGTTGAGAGCGTGACCGACCCGGTCTTTGGCCTGTCCGTCCCCAAAGCGTGCCCGGGCGTTCCGTCCGAGATCCTGCAGCCCCGTAATACCTGGAAGGAAGGCGCGGCTTTCGACGCCGCTGCTGGTCACCTGGCCGACCTTTTCCACAAAAACTTCCAGAAGTACAGCGAAGGCTGTCGCCCCGAGGT
>CAYYHB010000113.1:0-15750 GCA_964471395.1 uncultured Burkholderiales bacterium
CCCCGAGTGGCTGCTGGCCTGAGGGTCCAACCAACGCCGGCCTGAGGCCGGCTGACTGCGGGGAGGTCCCGGCTGGCTCAGCCGGGGCCCTCCCTCCCCGAATCTTTGCCCAGGAGAAAATCATGCAGATCACATCTACCCCCTACACGCGGCCGATGCGGGCCGAAATCCCTTCGCCCCCCCCCACGACCCCCCCCCGGCACCCCGGGCCCCCCCCCATCTCCCCCGCCCGAGAACCCGGGCACGCCCCCCGAGACCCCCGACCTGGGCGACAAGCTGGTTGAGAACCTGCTCAGCTCACCCGAGTTCGCCAAACAGGTGGCCGGGAAGATCGGGGGCAACGGATCCGAGCTGACCATCACCGTGGACGGCGAGCAGGTGCTCAAGGTCAGCAAGCAGGGCCCCAGCCTGGCGGAGCGCACCATCCGCGGCGGCCAGCTCTTCATCAGCGCAGCCGCCGAAGAGGCCAGCAAGCTCGTCCAGGCCGACCCCGCTTTCGCCTTCAAGGAGTCCGCTCTGGGCGTGAAGACGCAGGTCTACGCCGGGCTGCCCCGCGAGGTGCAGAACGTGGCCGACAAAGCCTTTCTGCCCATGCTGCGGGTGGTGGCCCTGCTCCTCGACGCCAACAAACTGCGCGGCACTCTGGCCAACAAGGATGCGCCCCTGACCGACAAGATCGTGGACGGAGTGCATGTAGCCACCGACATGGTAGGCCTGGTGGGCGCTCTGGGCGACAAGCTCGTCCCCGCCCTGGCGGGAGTGGCTCCTACTTTCACCGCCATCGGCCTGGCTGGCGACATCGCGGCTTACTCCTACCACGTGCTGAGCTACCTCAAGGAGCGCGGACAGGTGCAGGCCGTTCCCCCGACTGCCTAGGCCGTCTGGCGAACGCGGCGCTCCTCGTCAGGCGGCATGGGCGAGGCCTTGACCACCATGACCGGGCATGGAGCCAGGCGCACCACGGCTTCGGCCACGCTTCCGAAGACCTGACGGGAGATGCCGGTGCGGCCGTGGGAGCTGAGCACGATCATGTTGGCTCCCGTCTCGGCAGCCGCCAGCACGATCTGCTCGGCCGCATCGCCCTTCTTGACCATCCCATCGGTCTTGAGGCCTTCGTAGTGTGCTTCCTGGTTGACCCGGAAGAGGTAGTCGGCGGCCTGACGTACCCCTTTGCCGGAGGCGACCACGCGCACGAAGACGAGTCGGGCCGAGGCCAGACGAGAGAGCTCGGCGGCGTGCACGGCGGCCAGCTCGGCCAGGCCCGAGCCGTCCAGCGGCACCAGGATGGTCTTGTACAGCGAAGATGCCATTCAGGACACCGTAACGCCTTTCCAGAAGGCCAGGCGCCCGCGAATTTGCTCTGCCGCCGGCTTGGGGTCGGGATAAAACCAGACGGCCTGAGGATTGGACTGCCCCCCCACCTCCAGGTCGTGATAGTGAGCCGTTCCCTTCCAAAAGCAGTTGCTGGTGTGCGAGCTGGGCCGAAGGAACTCGGCCTTCACGCTCTCGGGTGGGAAGTAGTGATTGCCTTCCACCACCACCGTATCGTCGCTCTGGGCGATCACCTGTCCGTTCCAGACTGCTTTGGGCATGCCAGGCAATACCTTGCAGGCCGATCCAACTCCTGCGCCAAAAGGGGCCGGCATGGAGATCCCCTTCCGCCAGCTGACCCCCGAGGCGCTTCAGGGGCTGCTCGAGGAGATCGCCTCCCGGGACGGCACCGAGCTGACTCCCGTGGCCGACAAGGTCGAGCGCATGAAGTCCGCCCTGGAGGCCGGGCGCCTGCGGCTGGTCTTCGATCCCACCAGCGAGACCTGCTCGGCCGTGGAGCCTCCCGTTTAGATTTCCTTGAGGGCAACCGGCTAGACTCCGGGCATGAACGTGCTCCACCGGGACCTGGCTGGCCTGGCGCAACACCTGCAACTGGTCGCGCCCGACCCGTCCACGCGCTCGATGCTGGGCGAGTTGTCCGACCGCTACCAGAAAGAGCCCGACAAAGCCGTCGAAGGGCGAGAGCTGTATTCCCAGGCCCTGCGGATGTCCGACTTTGGCAAGGACACGAAAGCCAAGGTCACCCTGGGCCGGGCGGCCATGGAGTACCTCTCCCAGCGCACCGCCTGCCAGGTGGCGGCAGGCTTTTGCATCCAGGCCGGGGCGGCGGTGACCGGCTATGACTCCGAGTGGGCCCTCTACCGGGCGGCGCTCAAACAGCCCGAGCAGTTCGAGAATTGCCAGATCGCTCCCCTGGCTCTGGGCATGATGAGTGCCTGCGAGCGCTTCCAGGCCGACCACGCCAAGATCGGCGAGCTGGCCTGTCGCCAGCTGAGTCAGCAGCCCGAAGCCGGCCAGGCACTGCACCAGTCCACCTTCAACCGCACCCACAACCAGGACGCTCTCCTCTACAAGGAGGCCCTCACCGCCATCGCCCAGGGACCCTCTGCCAGCGTACCGGCCGTCCCCGAGAGCTACCTGAACCGGCTCGACCGCGTGAGCGGAGCTCAGGCCAGCTATGCCAGAGCCGTGGAGCTTTTGCGGGAAGCTTCCCAGAATCCCGAGCAGGCGCCGGTCGCAAAGGTGGCCCTGGAGATGCTCGAAAAATGCCGCGACTACAAGGTTTGTTTGATGGTAGCACGCTCTGTATTGGAGGACTTCGACGCAGGCAAAACGGCAGCTCTGTCGCTTTTCAACCGGGTCAACCAGACCCTCAGCGCTTATCCGCCCAGCCCCATCGACAAGAGCGAGGTGGCCACCATGGGCCTGGCCCAGTTCAAGGGCCAGCTCGAGCATGAGCCGATCGCCTCGATGGCCCTGGCCGCCGCCAGCCAGAGCAGCACCCACCTGGCCCAGTTCGAGGTATGCCGGGTGGCCATCGGGGCCCTGGCCGAGGAGCCCCGGCCCTCGCCCGGCGTGGTGGCCGCCCGCATGACCGATGCGGCCGCGGAGATCAATCTGCGCAGCGCCTCGCGCTCGGGACAGGCCGCCCTGCAGGCCATCGGAGCCCTCTACGAGACCCCCGAGGTGAAGACCCTGTGCCAGCGCCTGGAAGGGCAGTTGGCCGAGTCGCGCTCTTACAACGAGGATGTCGAGTTGATCCGCTCGGCTCTACGAGGTCTCGAGCAGCTTCCGGCCCCGGCCTCGGGCTCGCTTCTGGCCATGGCCCGGGCCGCTGCCGGCGTCAGCGACAGCACCGCCATCGGCGAAAAGGACGGCCAGATGGTGGTGGGAGGCGTGCGGCTCAAGCTGCGCAAGCGCGACTGGGAAGTCGAGACGCCCAAGAGCTAGTGTATCAAACCACAGAGATCGCCGAGGCACGGAGAGCCTCGTCCTGACAGAATCTCTCCGCGCCCTCCGCGGTGTTGAGCCGGCACCCCGCAAACATCCAGTGAGAACCGAGCGCGGCGCCTCAAGCGTTCAGGAACGCCACCTCGCGAGCCTGCGCGTCGCGGGCCATTTCGGTGGGATAGCCGTCGAACCCGTGAGGTGCGTGCGGATAGATCACCAGCTCCACCGGGCTTCCGGAGGCGCCCCAGCGAGCAGCCAGGAACAGGCTATCGTCCAGCAGGATATCCTGCGTTCCCACCAGCATCAGGGCCGGGGGCAGGCTCGCCAATCGGGCGTAGAGAGGCGAGACGTCCCCCCGGCGCCGGTCGGTGCCCTCGGGCAAGAACCAGCGCGTGTATTCCTCCATCGAACTGGGCGAAAGATCGGGATGGTCCTCGTCAGCGGCCAACAGCCGCGAAGGCGTGCCGGTCAGGTCGTAGACCCCGTAATAGAGCACCGCGCCCGCGAAGCGAGCCGCCTGGGCCCCCAGCCCCAACAGCGTCGAGACGGCCAGATGGGCCCCGGCCGAGGAGCCGCGCACGTAAAGCTTGCCCCTCCCCAGCTCGCTCTCGAGCAGCCAGCGGGCCGCGTTCAGGCAGTCCTGGGGACCGGCCGGGAACGGGTCTTCGGGGGCCAGCCGGTAGTCCACGCTCACCACCGTCAGATCGGTGGAGACGGATAGCGGGGCCAGTTGTTCCTCGCCGCTGGTAGCCGCGCCCAGGCACCAGCCGCCTCCGTGCAACTGCAGCAGCGTCCCTCGCGGGTTCTTGGCGCGAATGACGCGCACTCGAGGCCCGTTGGGAATCTCGTGCCACTCACCGGCGGGGGTCTCCAGGCCGGCCAGCCAGCGCCGTCCGGCCTCGAGCCGCTCGGCCGGAGGCTGCCTGGGCCCGCCCGTCAGGGCCTTCAGATCGGCCACGACCTTGAGTTGCTCAGTCTGAGAAAGATCCGAGCACTGGATGCGCAGGGGCAGGGGCTGCTCAGCCCGAGCGGGAAGCGAAACGGCGGCCCCCAGAGCCGCCGTGCCGAGCAGAAAGTGGCGCCGATTCAGCGGCGTCGGTTCCCGCCGATCACTCGCTTGGCCCCCAGATAACGGCTGGCAAAGAAGTCCTCGCTCAGGTTGGCGATGGTGACCCCGCGCGAGGAAGAGGCGTGGATAAAGTAGCCGCGCCCGATGTAGATCCCACAGTGAGACGGGCCGGGGCAGTAGGTCTCAAAGAAGACCATGTCGCCCGGTTGCTCCTTGCCCCGACCTACCTTCATCCCCACGTTGAACTGCAGGTCGGCCGTGCGCGGCAGCATGACGCCGTGACGGGCATAGACGTGCTGCAGGAATCCGGAGCAATCGAAGCCGGTGGGGTCCTCACCGCCCCACACGTAGGGGACGCCCATGTAGCGCTTGGCCGTGCCCAGCAGGCCGCCGATGGCCTGGCCCCGACGCGAGGCCAGCGTGCGCCGACGGTCCTTGCTGACCGAAGGCGGCGGAGGAGGGGGCGCGGCGCTGGGGACCTCCACCACGCGCCCGTCGCTGCCATAAAAGAGGTTGCGATGCTGGGGGAAAGCCGCCCCCACCGGACCCCGACCGGCGGCGCTCTTACCCATGGCCTGCTCGATCAAAAGAGCGATCTCATCGTCGGTCAGATCGTCGGGGGTGTTGGCGTCGATGCGCTCCGACTCCACCACCTCAACCGGTTTGGCTTTGCGCTTGCGGGGAGGCGGCGGGGGCGGACAGGGCACGAACACCACTCCAAGCTCCTGCGGACGGCGCAGCTTCAGTTGGGGATTGAGTGACAGCAGGGTGCGGGCATCGCAGTTGTTCATCATGCAGATGGTATCGACGGTGTCGCTGTCGGTCACCTTGTAGTAGCGGTAATCGGTCTGGGCTTGCTTGGACTGGGCAGGAGGGGCGGAGGAAGGCGTCTCGGCAGGGGCCTGGGCCGCTGCGGGCAGGGCCAGAGCGAGCAAAAAACAGGCACTCAAGACTCGGGTCTTCACGGGGCATCATCCTCCGGGCAAGTTACCCAACGCGTTCGCCGTAAAATGTTCAATTTCCTGCCCGAACAGAGACTGTCGGGGGAACAATACACCGCGCCGCGTGGGGGCGGGATTCCAGCCGGAGTTGGAAAGAAATTCAAATCATCACAGGATAGCTCATTTAGCGAAGTCCAACGTCTCCAGGCAAGAATTCCCCGTGCACTGATATGGGTGGACAGTCAGACGCGAGCAAGCTGCTGGCGGGTCCAGGCCACGATCTGGGGAGCCTGCATGAAACCGGAGTGGCGGGCCACCTCCTGGCCGGCACGAAACAGGATGAGGGTAGGGATTCCCCGGATGCCCAGCGACCGACTGATCGCCGGCAGGGCCTCGGTATCCAGCTTGGCCAGGCGCACCTGGGGCTCGAGCAGCCCGGCGGCCTGCTCGAACTGGGGAGCCATCATCTGGCAAGGCCCGCACCACTGTGCCCAGAAGTCGACCAGGAGGGGGATCTCGTCACGCTGCAAGTGGCGCTCGAAAGCTCCCTGACTGCTCAGGGCCAGGGGCTGCCCGCTGAACAGCGCTTGCTGGCACTTACCGCAGGTCGGACGGTCGGGCAGTCGCTCCGCTTGAACGCGGTTCACCGCCTCGCACCGGGGACAAACAATATGCATGCGGAGTGGTTCGCGCGACGGGGCGGGTGTCCTTGCATTCTCGACGCCGTGCCCGGCAGATCCCGAGAGCGAGGAAGACCTCCACTCGCACGAGACCGAGCCCTGCGTGTTCCTGACAAAGCGCGGGCCGGGCTCAGCCGCGATGGGGCAGGAAAGGCCACAAGTCGCCGAATGAGCTCGAATGCGAAGGCTCTTTCCCCTCCTGCTCATCACCCTGCTCACTTATGGCTGCTCGGCAAGCAGCACGACCGCCGACGGCAACCTGCCCGCTCCCCCACCGGCCCAGACGGCCGAGGTCAGCGGGCGGTTGGTGCGCTCGAGCAGCGGGATCATCTCGGTGGTGGACGGGACGGCACTCGATGGCTCAACGGTGGTCTCGGGCGTAAGAGTAACCCTGCTCGGCTCGGGCCAGAGCGTGACGGTCGGCCCCGACGGGCAGTTCCAGCTGAAGGCTGCTCCGGGCCGGCACTTCCTGCGGGTGGACCCGCCGGGAGCGCTGGTGGAGGTGCCGGCCTTCTCGGCGGAGGCCGGGCCTCCGGTCCGGCTGTCGCTCTTCCCCGACCAGGTGTCGCTCCTGGATGAGGACACGCTGACCATGCGGGCGGTGGGGGTGGACGCTCAGGGGCGCTTCACGCCGGTCGATCCGGGCGCGCTGACCTGGGAGGTGGAGGAGGACGATACGCCCCGGCCCTCGCCGCAGACCTCTGCCTTCAGCGAGTTTCCCAACCAGCAGAGGGTGCTGAGCACCCCCACCGTGGGGAGCGAGCCGGCCGGCAGCTACCGAATTCGCGTGAGCGGGCTGGGGCTTTCCAGCCAGGCCAGGATGCACCAGGCCAATCAGGGGGTGACCGGCTCGCTCCAGGGCAGGGTGCTCGATGGTCTGACCCCGGTGGCCAACGTGCAGGTTTCGGTGCCGGGCGCGAATCTATTCGTGACCACGGACGCTGAGGGCAAGTATCACTTCAAGTCGCTGCCACCGCTGGTCAGCCAGGTCATCGTCTATGACGCCTCCAAAGTCACGGCCACAGGGGTGGCGCCCATCCAGTCGCTTTTGCGCACCGACCTGGACCTGCCCCTGCTGGCCAGCGCCTACACGCAGGGACTGACGCTGAATGTGCCCGACGCCGCCGGGCTGAGCACGGTGCCCTTCACCAACGAGCTGCTGGTGTGCGCTGAGACGGCCATCGCGCAGTTTTCCCCGCAGGGGCAGTCGCTGGGCAATCTGAACACCACCGCTTTCAGCGATGTGCACCTGGCGGCCAGCGATTTCGCAGGGACGATCATGGCTGCCGACCGGGGCACCGGAGAGGTGCGGGTGGTCGGATCCAAGCCTCAGACCTTCAATGGCTTTGATGATCCCGGCGGCATCGCGGCCGACGCCGAGGGGAGCTTCTACGTGAGCGGCTTCGATGCCAACACGATCCAGTCGTTCAACTTCAACGAGACCAGGGGCGCCTACGAGGTTGGCAAGAAGTTTGGCAACCAGATCTTGAGCAAGCCGGCCGGGCTGGCCATCAGCCGGGCCGGGCAGATTTACGTGGCCGACCTCGGGGGCAACAAAATCGAGGTGCTCTCGCTGGACGGGAGCTCGCTGCGCCACTGGACCGTAGCCGCGCCCCGCGAGGTGGCCCTGGACCGAGCCGGCAACCTGTACGTGCTGACCGCTACCCAGGTCATGCGCTACGACGCGCGCGGCAGCTTGCTGGGCTCGTTCGGCACCTTCACCAACCCGCAGGGAATCGCGGTGGGCCTGGACGGGGCGGTCTGGGTCTCGGAGAATGACCAGGTGCTGCAATTCGTGCCCAATGTGCCGCCGGTGCTCGCTCCCGCGCCACTGCCCTCCCCAACGGGCACTTCCCTTTTGACAGACGAAGACTTTGCCGAATTCGAAACCAGAGTTCAGGCGCTGATGCAGCGCTATGAGATTCCCGGAGGCTCGTTCTCGCTCTCGCGTGGTGGTCGGCTGTTGGTCCACCGCGGCTACGGCTTCGGGACCTACAACGACAACGAGCAAGTCCGGGTGCACCCGGACAACCTGTTCCGGCTGGCCAGTTGCTCCAAGTCGTTTGCGGCCGTGACGCTGCTCACCCAGTTGCAGGCTGGCATGGTCAAAGGTGACGACAAGCCCTTTTCCCCCCTTGGAGTCCTGGCCTCGTTCGTGCAGAATCCGGTGGACAGCCAGGTGACCGGCATCAGCGTGCAAGAGTTGCTGCAGATGTCGGCCGGCCTGGATACGAACACGGGGCTCTACGCGCCTCAGGCGCTCGCGTTGGGGAACCCTCCGCCGGCCTCGTCGGCCCAAATTCTGACCTCCATCCTGAACACTTTCAAGCTGGGGGCCAAGCCGGGGACGACTTACGTCTATTCGGACGTTGCTTACCTCGCCATCGGGCGCCTGGTGGAAGCCGTGGAGGGCAACGGAGAGACCTACGGGGAGATCTTGCGCAAGCGCTTGCTGCAGCCGATCGGGGCGGGCCGAGTGCAGGTGAGCGACACCCGGCCAGACGGGGCCGTCCCCGGGGAGGTCAGCTACTATCCTTACTCGGGCGATGTCGGCGGGCAAAGCGTCTTCACCAACACCACCGACATCGTCTCGGCCACCTATGGGGCGGTTTGGGACGGGCGGGCACACGACTCGTGTGGGGGTTTGATCGCCTCCACCGCCAACATGGTGCGACTGCTCAACAGCGTGGGGCCCGACGGGCCCTCCGGGTTCGTCCGCCCGCTCACGGACGACACGGTGAAGATGATGGTCCGGCGCCCGCCCTTCAACAAGGGAAATGGGGGCTACTTCGGGATGGGCTTCAACGTGGACGCGCAGGGCAAGACGATCCTGAACATCTCCAAGGACGGGGCGCTGCCGGGAACAATGTCGTTCATGCGCTACTACCCCGAGCCGAAGCTGGCCTGGGCCATCGTGCTCAACTCCGAGCCCGGGCCGAGCACCCCGGTCAGCGACTACGCCATCGGGCAGTTCATCGCCGCTGTGGAGGCGCTGATCCAGGCCGAGGACGCCAGCAATGGCTGGCCCGCGGTCGGGGATCTGTTCCCGACCACGGAGTAGGAGGCCGGCTCCTTCACAGGGTACCAGTCTTTTCAACGGCCCGCGCTTCAACGCGCCTTAGCGCCCGCGGAAGGGTGACTGGCGTGACCATCCTCAGCCTGACCTGACTCCCTCGACCAGGCCATCAGTTGAGGCCAGGCGCAACGCCGCAAGCAGACCCGACGAGCACCGAGAACTCGTCGGATCAGTCCTCCTCCAGCCGTTGCCGCTCCCTTCGATTCAGCTCGATGGCCTCGTTGATAAGCTCGTTCCCCTCGGTGACCAGCTTCAGGCCTTCGTCCAACTCCGAGGCCAGAATCTTCTCCAGCCCCTCCTCGAACTTCAAGGCCCCGGTCAAACCAACGTCGACCTCTTGAGACCCGTACTCGTGGTAGCTCGTCTCGGCGACGTAGCCCGCGATGGCGTTTCTCTGGTTGCGCAAGGTTTCGAGCAAGGTCTGGATGAAAATGTCCAGCTCTTCCCGGGTCCAATCACCGGCCTGCAGGCGATCACAGGCCTCACGAATCTGTTGCAAGCGTCCACTCATAAACGCGAAGGTTCCACTCCGAGGGCACGGATCCCTTACCTCGACCATATACGGGCCCTGGTCGAGCAACTCCGGCAGGCAAGCCAACCGCCCGCCCGGAAAAGACCCCCATGCAAATCTACTGCCCTACCTGCGGGGCTCCGGTCGGGGTCGAGCAGATGAACGTTCAGGCCCTGGTGGCCACTTGCGGACCCTGCAACGCCGTGTTTTCGTTCGCCGACCAGGTGCCGCGCGAGCCGAAGGCGCCGACGCGGCCGTCCATTCCCCGGCCGGACTCGATCCAGGTGAGCGGGCAGGGGAACGTGCTGACCCTGACCCGGCGCTGGTTCAATTTCGGGGCCATCTTCCTGACCTTCTTCTGCCTCTTCTGGGATGGCTTTCTGGTGGTGTGGTATGGCGCGGCTTTGATGTCGCCCCAATTCAATCTCATCATGGTGCTGTTCCCGCTGGGCCACGTGGCGGTGGGGGTCTTCCTCACCTACACCACGCTGGCCCTGTATCTCAACAGCACCGTGCTCACCATGACCCGCCACGACGTGAGCATCAAGCACGGGCCGCTGAAATGGCCGGGCAACCAGACGGTGCCCCTGGGCGACGTGGACCAGTTCTACTCCGAGGAGATCCGCGGCAGCAAGGGCTCGCGAAGCTATAACCTGAGCGCTCTGCTCAAGAACGGGGCCAAGATCAGGCTCCTTACCGGGCTCACCGACGGACAGTCGGCCCTGTTCTTCGAGCAGCAACTCGAGCAGTGGTTCGGAATCACCGATCGCCCGGTGGAGGGCGAGCTCCAGCGATAGTTTCGCGACGGCAGGAGCGGTCGCAAGCATTCAGCATCGGTTCAGCCTGTCGCGATAGGCTGAGCGGGTGAGCATCCGAGCCCTGCTCAAACCCCGAGAGCCCATCGCGCGGTTGAACGGCTCCGTCTGCCGCGAAGCCCTCCCCCTGCCCGGCGGCGACACGCTGCTGCTCACCGACGCCGCCCTGGCGCGACTGGACCCGCAGGGCCAGGTCAAGTGGAGCAAGCACGGTGAGTTCGGCTCCAGCCGTCCCCAGTTCGGCCCTCAGGGCGAGCTCTACGTGGCCGAGGTCAGCCGGGTCGCGCGCCTGGAGGCGGAGACCGGCGAGCCAGTCTGGACCTACGATCCCAGGCTCGAGCACCACAGTCACGATCTCGCTCTCGGCCCCGGGGGAGAGGTCTACACCTCGACCGACAAAAGCCGTGCCCTGCGCCTCAACTCCGAGACCGGAGAGCCGGAGGCCGAGTTCTGCGTGGCCCGCACCTGGGTCGGACAGTGGCTGAACCGATACGGGGTGGATGTCAGCACCGCGCCCGACGGCGCGGTCGTGGTGCAAGAGGCCTTTCAGGTCGCCTGCCGCGAGCCGGACGGTCGTCATCGCTGGCGCCACCGCTTCGCCGAGTGCGTCAACCGGCCCGTCTACTGTCGCGATCGCTGGCTGTTCTCGGACAACCACGGCAAACTCACCGCCCTGAGCCCGAAGAACGGCGCCGTGTTATGGGACACCTCCGACTTCGTCAAGAACGGCGGCAACATGCTCTCAGACTCCGTCACGCCCGGTCCCGAGGGGATCGTCTACTTCCATCCCCGGGCCAACTCGCTGATGGCCCTGGACGAGACGAGCGGACGGGTGCTGGCCAGCTTTGGAGGCAACTTCCCCAACCCCGACCACAACTTTGCGATCTATAGGCCCGTGCTGGGGGAAGATGGGCGACTTTATGTCAGCCGCTCGGATCAGGAAGAATTGCACGTGCTCGACCCGCGCACCCTGCAGCCCGTCGAGTCAGCGCTGCAAGCCAGGGGATTGTCTCCTCGCATGCTGCCGGACCAGGGGTGGCTTCTCAGCCGCGAGAGCACCGGCACGCTGCGCCTGGACAGCCTGCATGCCGATGCTATTCCCCTCGAGCAAGAGCCGGGCGCCTCGCGCGTGGCCGAGTCGGAGCGGCACATCGTGGTGGGCGGCATCCCCCTCCCCAGGCGCTGATCCTCAAGCCCGAATGTCCATCAGTGCAGGAACTTTTCTAACTATGTCCAAAGATGTCCAGCGATGGCCACTCTTGAGAAACCATGCGCCTGACCGTCCAGGATGCGGCCGAGCTGCTCCAGGTCTCGGAAAAGTCGATCTACCGCTGGATCAAGCAGGGCAGTCTGCCGGTCTACAAGGTCAGCGAGCAGTACCGCTTTAACCGGGCCGAGCTGCTGGCCTGGGCCACCTCCAGGCGACTGAATGTGCCCCCCGAGGTGCTCTCCGAGCACCCGCCCGCCTCCCCCATCCCCACACTCTATCAGGCCGTCGAAGCGGGAGGCATCGTCTACCGGCTCGAGGGGCGCAATCCCGACCAGGTGCTCGGCCACGTGGCCGAGTCGATCCGGCTGCCCGAGGAGGTCGACCGGGGCTACCTCGGCTCGCTGCTGCAGGCCCGGGAGGGGCTGGCCTCGACGGCGCTGGGGCTGGGCGTGGCCGCCCCCCAGCTGGTGTTTCCCAACGTGCTGGAGATCACCCGGCCGGTGGCGGGCCTGTTCTTTCTCGAGCGGTCGACTTCGGCTCGCTCGACGGCGAGCCCGTGCGCTGCCTGATCGCCCTGGTCAGCCCCACCCAGCGAGCCTCCCTCCAGCTGCTCAACCGCGTGAACTTCACCCTGCGCTCCTCGCGCTGGCACAGGGCGCTCCTGGGCCAGGCCAGCCGCGAGAAGCTGCTGCAAGCTCTGAAGGTGGCCGAGGACCAGCTGACGCCATGAACGAAGTGCTGGCAGGTCTCGGGGTCCTGGTGGTGGGGGGCCTGGCCACGCTCTTTGTGAACAACCGCTGGCTGGCCCTGGGGGCGGCGCTCATCGGCTACCTGACCGTGCTGGCCGGCAGCGGAGAGGTCGCCCTCACCCAGAGCAGCCAGAGCCTGGAGCTGCCCTGGGCCGTCCCGGGCGGCTCGTTCTGGGTGGTGCTCGATCCTCTGGCAGCTTTCTTTCTGATCCCCTCGGCCCTGCTGGGCGCGCTGGCCTCGGTCTACGCGCTCGGTTACTTCCCCCGGCCGGGGCGCTGCTCGACCTGGTTCTTCCTGCACCTGATGATGGCCGCCCTGGGACTGGTGCTGCTGGCCCGCAACGCGGTGTTGTTCCTGGTGGCCTGGGAGGTGATGGCGCTGGCCTCGTTCTTCCTGGTGACCAGTGAAGACGAGCAGCGCCAGGTGCGCCAGGCGGGCTGGGTCTATCTGATCGCCACCCACCTGGGCAGCTTCTTCCTGATCGCCTTCTTCGTCCTCACGCCTGACTTCGGAGAGTCGGGCGTGGGACTGCTCGCCTTCACCCTGGCCCTGATCGGATTTGGCTCCAAGGCCGGCTTCGTGCCGCTCCACGTCTGGTTGCCCGAGGCCCACCCGGTGGCCCCCTCCCCCGTGTCAGCCCTGCTCAGCGGGGTGGTGATCAACACCGGCATCTATGGCCTGATGCGGACCCTCTCCCATCCCCCCGAGAACGCCGGCGCCATCGGCTGGACCCTGCTTGTGGTGGGCGCCGCCACCGCCCTGACGGGGGTGCTGTTCGCCCTGGCCCAGCGCGATCTCAAAGGGCTGCTGGCCTACTCCAGCGTGGAGAACATGGGGCTCATCTGCCTGGGACTGGGGCTGGGCCTGCTGGGCCAGCCGCTGGGCACGGCCGCCGCCCTTTTGCACCTTCTCACCCACGGCCTGCTCAAGAGCCTGCTCTTCATGGCCGCCGGCAGCGTGCTGCACCAGACCCACACCCGCGACCTGGAGGAGATGGGGGGATTGTTGCGCCGCATGCCCCACACCGGTCTGGCCTTTCTGATCGGGGCCGCCGGGCTGGCCGGCCTGCCCCCGCTGGGCGGCTTCGTGACCGAGCTCTTGCTCTTGCTGAGCGGCCTTGAGCTGCTCAAGAGCAACCTGATGGCGGGGCTGGTGACCGTGTTGACGGTGGGGCTGGTGGCCGGTCTGGCCCTGGCCGCCTTCACCAAGGCCTTCGGCATCGCCTTTCTGGGCGAGCCGCGCAGCCAGCGCGCGGCCCGGGCCCACGACCCGGTGAAGCTCATGCTCTGGCCCCAGTATGCCCTGATGCTGGGAGCCGTGGCCCTGGCGGCCACGACCCCCTGGCTGCTGGCCGTCCACTTCCCCGAGCACGCGGCCATGCTGGCAGGGGTGCTGCGCTACGCCGGCATGGTGGTGCTGGTGGCGGCCGCTCTCTATGGCCTGCGCACTTACCTGCTGCAGGGGCGGGCGGTGGGCGCGGCGCCTACCTGGGACTGCGGCTACCTGGCCCCCAGTGCCCGCATGGAGTACACCGGCCTCTCTTTCACCCAGCCCCTCACCGACCTCTTTGCCTCGATCCTGCACCACCGGGGCAAAAAGGTCAGGCTCGAGCCCATCTTTCCGACCGAGACCAGCTTCACCGACGAGACTCCCGACCTGTTCGAAGACGAGGTCTACCGCCCCATGCTCGAGGGCCTGGAGAAGCTCTCCTCGGTGCTGCGCCGCCTGCAACATGGCCGGGTGCAGTTCTACGTGCTCTACGTGCTGATCACCCTGGTGGGCCTGATGGTCTGGGGGCAGCTGTGAGCCTGCTGCTGGCGGTCCTGCTCGCCCCCCTGCAGTTGGGCATCATCCAGCGCGTCAAGGCCTGGTTTGCGGGCCGGCGCGGCGCTCCCCTGCTGCAGCCTTACCACGACCTGTGGCGCCTGCTGCACAAGGGAGCCGTCTACAGCCACACCACCACCTGGGTCTTCCGGCTGGCCCCCAGCGTGGCCCTGGCCTGCTCGCTGGGGGCGGCCGCGCTCTTGCCCTCCAACGCCCTGCCCACCCTGCTGCTGGTCTGCGCCCTGCTGGCCCTGCAGAGATTCTGGATGGTGCTGGCGGCCCTGGATACCGGCTCGAGCTTCGAGGGCATGGGAGCGAGCCGCGAGGTGCAGTTCAGCGCCCTGGCCGAGCTGGGGCTGCTGCTCTCGGTGGCGGTCGGGGCGAGCGGGCAGGTCCCCTCCCCCTTGCTGGGCCTGGCCCTCTTCATCGTGGTGCTGGCCGAGTCGGCCCGCGTTCCGGTGGACGATCCCACCACCCACCTCGAGCTGACCATGATCCACGAGGTGATGATCCTCGATCACAGCGGGCCCGACCTTGCCTACATGACCTGGGCCGCGGCCGTGAAGCTGTGGGCCCTGGGCTCGCTGGCCCTCAGCCTGCTCTTTCCGGGCCTGACCCCGCCAGAGCTTCTGGCCGGACAGCTGGCCCTGGCCCTGGCCATCGGCACGGTCGAGTCGAGTGTGGCTCGACTGCGCCTGATCCGCGTGCCCGAGCTGTTGGCCTCGGCCGCGGCCCTGGCCGCGCTGGCACTCTTGTTGCAGGCGAGGGGGAGCTGATGGAGACCGTGCTGGTGCTCTTGATCCTGAGCCTGTTCTGGCTGCTCGGCTCGAGCTCGATCCCCTCGCTCATCCGGGTGGTGGGCTATCAGGGCCTGCTGCTGGGAGTGCTGCCGATGCTGGCCTACGGGCTGGAGACCGAAGTGCTCATCGTGGGGCTGTCGGGCCTGGTCGTGAAAGGGCTGATCTTCCCCTGGCTCATACAAAAAGCCCTGCGCGAGGCGAAAGTGCAGCGCGAGGTGGAGCCGCTGGTGAGCTACAACCTGTCGCTCCTCTTCGGCGTGCTGGCGCTGGGGAGCGCTCTGGCCGGCACGGCCCGCATCCCCCTGCCCACTCCCCCGCCCTCCAATCTGCTGGTGCCGGTGGCCCTCACCTCGGTGGCCGTGGGCCTGTTCCTGGTGGTGGCGCGCAAGAAAGCGCTGGTGCAAGCTCTCGGCTACCTGGTCTTCGAGAACGGGATCTACGCCTTCGGGCTGGCCGTGCTGCCCCATGCCCCCCTGGTGATCGAGGCCGGCATCCTGCTCGACGCCCTGGTGGCCGTGCTGGTCATGGGCATCACCCTCTTCCACATCAACCGCACCTTCGACTCGCTCAGCACCGAGCTGATGGTGCAGCTCAAGGACTAACTTCGTCGTGTGGAACGCGCCCCGTAACGTAACAGTGAGAAACTTGTTTCGAACTGTTCCCAAAGTGGTGGGGCGCGGGCCACACGACGAAGTTCAACCTGTTAAGAATGGCTAGGAATCTCGTGCAAAACGTTGTCATCGCATTGCCAGCCGTCACCGCCGCCCTGGCCTTCATGACCCGCCGCCCGGG
>CAYYHB010000114.1:0-15750 GCA_964471395.1 uncultured Burkholderiales bacterium
GAGGCCCTGACCGCGCACGGCTTTCTGGAGGCTCCATGAGCTGGTTCGAGATCCCCGCCGCGAGCGACTTCACGCTCTGCAACCTGCCCTACGGGGTGTTCCGTCCGCAAGGGGAGGGCCCGCGCCTGGGCGTGGCCCTGGGCGACCGGGTACTGGATCTGACCCGGCTCGACCTGCCGGGCGACTTTTTTGCCGAGCCTTCGCTGAACCGCTTCATGGCCGCCGGCCGCGAGAGCTGGAAGGCCGTGCGTCAACGCCTTCAAGAGCTTCTGGCCGGCCCGCCGGTGGAGGCTGCCATCCACCGCCAGGCCGAGGTCGAGCTGCTCTTGCCCATCGAGGTGGGCGACTACGTCGACTTCTACTCCAGCAAAGAGCACGCTACCAACGTGGGCACCATGTTCCGAGGCGCCGAGAACGCCCTTAACCCCAACTGGGTACACATACCCATCGGCTACCACGGGCGCGCCTCCTCGGTGGTGGTCACGGGGCATCCGGTCAAGCGGCCCTCGGGCCAGCTCAGGCCGGGGGACGATCCCCCCGTCTTCGGGGTCTGCAAGAACCTGGACTTCGAGCTGGAGATGGCCTTCGTGGTGGGCACCCCCTCCCCCATCGGCCAGGTGGTGCCCGTCGAGCGGGTCGAGCAGCACATCTTCGGGCTGGTGCTGCTCAACGACTGGTCAGCGCGAGACATCCAGAAATGGGAGTACGTGCCCCTGGGCCCCTTCCTGGGCAAGAGCTTCGCCACCTCAATCTCGCCCTGGGTGGTGCCGCTGGAGGCTCTGGAGCCTTTCCGGGTGGCCGGCCCGGCTCAGGACCCGGCTCCCCTGCCCTACCTGGCTCAGCCCGGAGCGGGCAACTTCGACATCCAGCTCGAGGTCTGGCTCGAGCCCGAGAACAGTCAGCCGGTGCGCATCTGCCAGTCCAACACGCGCTATCTCTACTGGAGCTTTGCCCAGCAGTTGGCCCACCTCTCCTCCAACGGCAGTGCCCTGCGGGTGGGGGATCTGTGCGCCTCGGGCACCATCTCGGGGCCCGAGAAGCACCAGCGGGGCTCCATGCTGGAGCTGGCCTGGGGCGGCAAGGAGCCGATGGAGCTACCCGATGGCAGTCAGCGCAAGTTCCTGCAGGATGGCGACAGCGTGGTGATGCGCGCCTGGGCCGGTCAAGGGGCGAGCCGGGTGGGCTTCGGCGAAGTGCGCGGAAAGGTTATCCCTTAGGTTTGCGGCGGGTGCGCTGGCGCAACCAGCGGCGCACCCTTCCGAACCACCCGCCGGAGGGCTCCACCACGGTGCGCACCACCAGCACCGAGGAGTCCACGCTGTCGAAGATGGCCTGGGTCAGGTCGTCCATGAAGAAGCCCCCGCTGCCTTTCATGCGCGCACCTACCACTACCAGATCGTAGGCGGTATCCTCCAACTCTTTGCTCAGCTCGTCGAGCACGAAACCGTAGCGCAGACGCACGGAGTGGTTGACCCCGAGCGCGTCGAGCATGCCGTTCTGGCGCTCGATCACTCGTCCCAGGCCCGAGTGCGAGCTGACCACCACCTCGGGGTTCTCCTCGTTAGCCGCTCCCTCGAACACGGCCGGGGGGCGGGCCATGACGTGGAAGAAGGTGATCTCGGCCCCCATGCGGGCTGCCAGCTCGCCGGCGAAGCGCACCGCCCGCTCGCTGTGCCGCGAGCCACCCGAGCAGAGCAGGATGCGCTCAAAACGGGTGGCATCCTGGCGCGCCACCAGCACTCGCGAGTGGACCCGGCGCACCAGTTGGTAGGCCTTCAGAGCATGCCCGCCCACCCGGGCGCCACCCAGCACCACCAGGATGTAGGGCGTCTCGGCCGTGAGGGCTGCGATGCGCTCGACCGGATCGCCCTGGGCCGTCAGGATGGCGGCCTCCATCTGATTCTCCTGGCGCAGGGTGGTCTGAGCCTGAGCCAGCGCCTCCAGCAGCGCCGGCTGCTGGGAGGCCTCCTCGCTGATCCCCACCAGGGTAACCTCGGCCTTGAAGGCGGAGGCGATGCGCCCCCCCAGGCGGACGGCCCCTTCGGCCCGAGGCGAGCCATCGGTGGCGATCAGGATCTTCTTCAATGGCCGGCACCGCCTTTGAGCAGCTTGTAGAGGATCAGCGCCGCCCCGATCAGAGGCAGGGGCACGAAGGCCAGGCGAATGCGCGGTCCCGAGAAGAATTGGGTCAGGCCGGCTCCCAGGTTGGCTCCCACGGCCGCCCCGGTCTGCATGACCAGGGCGATCATGATGTCCACGTTGCCATGGCTGGCGTGGCTGAAGGTTCCGTAGCTGGCGCTGACCACGATCTCGAACAGATCGGTGCCCACGGCCACGTGGGTGGGTACTCCCAGCAAGAAGATCATCATGGGCAGGCGGATGTAGCCCGCTCCGCCGCCCAGAAAGCCCGAAAAGAAGCCCCCCACCAGGGCCACCAGCACGATGGTCATGATCGAGATGCGAACGATGCCCGAGGTGGGCAGGCTGACCGAAGGACCCAGTCGCAGGCCCTGCACCCAGCGCACCAGCGGGTAGCTGGTGGCCCGGTCTTCCTCGATGCCGCTCTTGAGCGAGCGCAGGCTCTCGAGAAACACTCCCGTCGAGATGCACACCAAAACGCAAAGAAAGACCGTCCCGACCACGCGGTCCACCGAGCCGATGCTCTTGAGGTACTGGATCAGCTGCACGCCGATCTCCACCCCCAGCACAGTGCCCACGGTCATGATGAGGCCAAGTTTGACGTCCACGTTGCCCAGGGCGCGGTGCTTCTTGGCGGCCACCACCGACTTGCCGGCGATGTGGGCGAGATCGGTACCCACCACGTAGTTCATAGGGATGCCCAGGTTGAAAAGGGCCGGTCCGGCGATGAAGCTGCCGCCCACTCCGAAAAAGCCGCCCATGACGCCGATGGAGAAGCCCAGAATGACCAGGATCAGGGGGTCGAGGTGCACGCCTGAGATGGCGAAGTCCATTTAGCGGCGCACCTTCAGGAAGCGCATGATCATCCCGGCCAGGGCGTCGAGCAAGACGGCCTGGCCCAGCAAGACGATCAAGGACAGCCAGGCGTAGAGGTGGAGATCGCCCACCGCGCAGTCGTGCAAGAAGTCGCCGAGCAGGCGGAGCACCAGATAAAAGTAGGCCGCGACCAGGGGCACATAGAGCCCTGTCTCGAGCAGCAGGGAGCGCAGAACCTGACGGCGGGAAGACATCGAGGCGGGCAGTTCCAGGGGGGGACGGAACCTCCTGTCGCGTCCAGGGGTTTACATGCCGGAAACCGCACCGGCCCGCAAATCGCTTACAAATGAGCGCGATGCAGACCGTGCAAGAGAAACTGGCTCGCCTCGAGGTGGACCTGGCCCTGTCTTACGAATGCCTGGCCCTGGAGCAAGAAACCTGCAAGCAAGCCGAGCGGGAAGCGCGGGTGGCGGTAGCCAGCTCGGAGGCTGCCCTGATGCGCCTGCGAGCGACCGAGGAGTGCCTGCAGGCCAGCCTCATGCGCTGCCGCGAGCTGGAGTTCGAGTACCAGCTGCTGGGGTTCGAGCTGGCCGAGAGCCAGCATCGCGCCGACAGCCTGGAAGAGCAGCTCTACCTGAGCGAGGAGCGCCGCCTGGATGACAGCGAGGAGCTCACCCGCCTGGGCCGGCGCCTGCAGGCTGCCCAGGAGCGCGTGCGCGAGCTCGAGACGATGCTCTGCGAGCGCTCACCGGGCCATCCTGTCTGCCTGGATCAAACCCTGGCCAATCTGCTGGGGGACAAGCTGCTGACGGGCTCGAGCGCCAGCCCCCTGGGGCGCACCCAGGTGGATGGCTGGATGGCCAGCTTCAGCTAGAAGTCCGACCGCAAACCCCTCTGTGGTGTCGGCCTAGTCCACGGCCACCATCACATCGCTGGCCTTGATCACTGCGAAGGCCGGCTGCCCCACCTCGAGACCCAGCCGACTGACCGACTCGTTGGTAATGATGGACACCACTTCGAGCCCGTCGCTCAGGCGAATGATGATCTGAGAGTTGACGGCCCCCGGCAAGATGGAGGCGACTGTTCCTGGCAGCTGATTGCGTGCGCTGATTTTCATGGCTGGCTCCTTCTCAACTGACCGGGTCCGAGCCTGCAACTCGAAACGCCAGGCATGATCGCCGGTCAGACTCTCTGAAGTAAATCCCCTCCCCGGGGAGAAGAGGGACCGGCCGTGCCCAACGAGAGCGACCTCAATCTGACTCTGGCCCAGTCGGGCACCCAGCTGCAGGCTGCCCGCGAGGCCTCGGCCGATGGTCCTCCGGCGCCTCCCACGCTGCCCGGCTATGGGCTGGACAAGCTGCTCGGGCGCGGCTCCTTCGGCGAAGTGTGGGCCGGAACCCAGCAGCGAAGCGGACTGCGGGTGGCGGTCAAGGTGCTGACCCGCCGCGAGGGCCTCGACTGGCTCTACTTCAAGCACGAGGTCGGTCGACTGCGAGAAGTTGCCGAGCACCCCAACGTGGTCAGCCTGATCGACGCCGACCTGAGCCACGAGCCCCCCTACTTCGTCATGCCGCTGCTCCTGCGCGGCTCGCTGCACGAGGTCCGCGAGGTAGACACCCAGCAGGCACTGCGCTGGTTCAAGGAGATCGCCTCTGCCCTGCGCTACTGCCACGAGAAAGGCCTCCTGCACTGCGACCTCAAGCCCTCCAACGTGATGCTGGACGAAGAGGGCCACGTGCGCCTGGTGGACTACGGCCAGTCACGGGCCAAGGGGGACAAATCGGTCACCTGGGGCACGCTGGGCTTCATGGCTCCCGAGCAGGCCGTGCTGGGCGGCGAGAGCGTGCCCAGCGTGCGCTGGGATGTCTACTCGCTGGGCGCTACCGCCTACCTGCTCTTGACCGGCCAGTGCCCGCGGCTCTCCGAGACCGATCGCACCGAGCTGACCCGCACCGAGGACACGGCCCGGCGCCTGGAGCAATACCGCAACTTGCTGCAGAGCCGCCCGCTCATCCCCCTGCGTAAGCTCAATCCTCGGGTGGACAAAGACCTGGCCGCCATCGTGGAGAGCTGCCTTGAGCTCGACCCCGAGCGCCGTACGGCCTCGGTCGACGACGTGCTCGACGATCTCGAGCGGCGCAAGAGCCGCGATCCCCTGCTCTGCCGCCGTCCCTGGTCGCTCGGATACCGGCTGCGGCGCACCCTGCAAAAACCCCGCGTGGCGCTAACGCTGCTATTCCTGCTCACCATGCTGGGAGGCGGCACGTGGGCAGCCTGGATGGTGCACTACGCAACATTGGCCCAGTTTCAGTACGACGGAGGGGTCGTGGCTGAGCAACGCGGCGACCTGCAGGCCGCCTACCTGCGCTGGGCCGAGGCCCTGCGCGAGGTTCCCTGGATCATGCCGGGCAAGTCGGCCCACTGGTCGCTGCGCTTCAATGCCCGCCTTCCCTGGGTGCTCCAGGAGATGGTGGCTCCCCCCGTCGCCAACACCCCCGGCACGGCCCTGGCCTTCTCCCCCGATGGCAAGCTGCTGGCCACCGGCTACGAGGACGGCAAGCTGCTCCTGGTGACGCTGGCCGATGGCTCGACGAAGACCTTGCCGGCCCTGAGCGAGCCCGTGCGCCAGGTGGCCCTGGACGACCAGGGTAAGGTGCTTGCCCTGGGCCGCAAGGAGCTCTCCTACGACAGCATCACGCGCCCGGGGGCCTGGACGGTGCTTGCCTCCCGACCTCAGGGTGGCTGGGCGGTGGGCTCGGAGAGCGGCGAAGTGCTGCTGGTGCCCGAAATGAAGGTCGTGAAACCTGGGGGGAGCAGCCCCGTCACCTGCCTGGCGGCGGACAGCGGGGGCAGGCTGGCGGTGGCCCTGCGCGACGAGACCATGTACGTGGACGGCCAGGAGGTTCCCACCCTGGGTGAGGTGGTGGAGCTGGTCTGGGGAGAGGGGGCGCTGCAGGCCCAGCTGCGTGACGGCTCCATCCATCGCTACGACGAGGCGCTGCGCCCCTCCGGCGCCGTCTCCACCCTGGAGCCGATCCAGCGCATCTCGCCGGGTGCCCGCTTTTTGGCCAGCACGCTGGGTACGGCAGTGCAGGTGCGCGGAATCGGCATTGGGGATAAGCTACGGCACATCCTGCCCCACGAGGACGAGGTGACCCGGGTGGCCTTCAGTCCCGAGAATCGGCTCCTGGCCACGGCCTCGGCCGACCGCAGCGCCCGCATCTGGCGAGTGGACAACGGCCAGGCCTCCAGCCCCGTGCTGCGGCACGGCTCCAAGGTTCTGGCCATGGAGTTCAGCCCCGATGGCACCCGGCTGGCCACCCTGACCCGGCAGGGTATTCTGCGCGTCTACAGCCACGCGCCCGAGTCCATGAGCCTGCGCCGCCTGGAGCACCCCGAGCGGGTCCAGACCATGGCCCTGAGCGAGGACTACCTGGCCACCGGCTACCCGGGTGGAGCCCGCCTCTATCCGCTGGCGGGGGGCGATCCTCTGGAGCTGACCCATCCCGGCCTGGTGCTCTCGCTGGCCTTCCAGCCAGGTCGAGCCACCCTGGTGACCGGCTCGGTGGACGGCAAGCTGCGCTTCTTCGGCCTGGATGGCCAGCCGCAGGGCGAGGGCCTGGACCTGGGCGCCCCCATCACCCGTCTGGCCTTCTCGCCCGATGGCACCCGGCTGGCGGCCACCAGCGGCTCCTCCATCATCCTGCTCGACCCGATCAGCCAGGCTGTCGGTCCTCGTCTCGAGCCAGGCGACTTCGCCTCCGATCTGGCCTTCAGCGCCGACGGTCGCCTGCTGGCCGCCTCGGGAGCCAACGAAGGCATGGTGACCGTGTGGGATGCCCAAAGCGGCGCCAACCGTTTCCGTCTCCCTCATCCGGCACCCGTTTCCAGCATCAGTTTCAACCCCGAGGGCTCCTGGCTGCTCACCGCCTGCCATGATCAGAAGGCGCGCCGCTTCGATATGGCCGCAGGCCAGGAGATCGTGCCCCGCTTCTGCGAGGAGCAACCTCTCCACACGGCCCGGGTCAGCCCGGACGACCACCTGGTGGGCCTGGCAGGCGACGAGCACTCGGCGCGCATCTTCCACCTCGATGACGAGGTGCCCGGGCCCATGCTGGCCCACCGGGGTCCGGTTCTGAGCCTGGCCTTCAACCAGAGCGGGCTGTCGGTGGCCACCGGCTCGACCGACTGCACCGCCCGCGTGTGGGACGCTTATAGCGGCCATCCCCTCACCTCCTCGCTCTACCACGACGACCCGGTCCAGGCGGTGGCCTTCGCCAGCGACCAGCCGCTGCTGGCCACCATGGCCGGGGCCCAGGTCAGCCTCTGGAACCTGGCCCCTCCCAACGTCTCGGCTAACCGCCTGCAACTCGAGACCGAGGTGGATACCGGGCTGGTGCTGGACAACAACCAGGTGCGCCAGCTCACCCCGGCCGAATGGCGGGAGCGACGGAGCCAGCTTGGACCTTAGCCAGCTCCTGCGCCGGCGCCGGATGGTGCGCCGCTATACCCCGGAACCGGTCGAGCCCGAGCGGCTCGAGCGCATCCTCGAGAAGGCCCGGCGCCATCCCAGTGCCGGCTTCAGCCAGGGGATCCACTTCGTGCTGATCACCGACCCCGCTCTGCGCCTGCAGGTTGCTCGCCTGGCCGGGGAGGAGGAGTATGCCGCCCGGGGCTTCGAGCGCTGGCTCTCGGTGGCACCCGCCCAGGTGCTGCTGGCCGCCAGCCAGACCGACTACGAGCGCCGCTACGCCGAGCCCGACAAAGCCGGTAGCGAGGACTGGAAGGTGCCCTACTGGTGGGTGGATGCGGGCGCCGCCCTGATGCTGCTCCTGCTGACCGCCGCCGAAGAGGGCCTGGGAGCGGGCTTTCTGGGCGCCCATCGCCTGTCGGGGGTGAAGGAACTGCTGGAAATTCCCGAAGGGGTGCACCCCGTGGGGCTGGTCACGCTGGGCTACCCGCTGAGCGATCGGCCCTCAGGCTCGCTCAAGCGGGGCCGCCGCGCCCTGAGCGAGCTGGTGCATCGAGAAAGGTGGTAACGCGCATTGGAGTTTGATCCCGACATCCCGGTGGAGAGCGCCTGGACGCCTCCCGCTCGCTGGTATCGCGACCCCTCGTTCTTCGAGCAGGAAAAGCGGGTCTTCCATTCCACCTGGCAGGCGGTGGCGCGCCTTGATCAGCTATCCGAGCCGGGCAGCTTCGTGGCCTCGGACGTGGCCGGCGAGCCGGTGGTAGTGACCCGGGACGCCGAAGGCAACCTGCACGCGCTCTCTAACGTCTGCCGCCACCACGCCGCCTGCGTGGCCGAGGGGCAGGGCCAGGCCGCGGAGCTGACCTGCCCCTACCACGGCTGGCGTTACCAGCTGGATGGCCGGCTCAAGAGCGCCCCCCAGCTCGGACCGGCTAAAGACTTCGAGCGATCAGCCTTCAGCCTGCCTCGCTTTCAGGCCGAGACCTGGGGCCCGCTGGTGTTCGTGCACCTGGGCCAGCCCGCTCGAGGGGTGGGAGAGGAGCTCGCGCCGCTCAAGCTGCGCCGCCTGGACGAGCTCTTCTTCGTGGCTCGCCGCAGCTGGGAGATCGGTTGCAACTGGAAGGTCTACGTAGACAACTACCTCGACGGCGGCTACCACGTCTCCCACCTGCACCACGATCTGGCCGCCAAGCTCGACCTGGAAGGCTACCGCACCGAGCTTCACGACACCCTGTCGGTGCAGTCGTGCGCCGGCGGCGAGGACGCCCGGGTGGGCGCCGAGGCCGTCTACGCCTTCTTGTTCCCGAACTTCATGCTCAACCGCTACGGGCCCTGGCTGGATACCAACCTGGTGGTGCCGCTGGGGGTGGACCGCTGCCTGACGGTGTTCGACTACTACCTCGAGCCCGAGGCTGTGGACAAGGCCTTCATCGAAGAGAGCCTGCAGGCCAGCGACCAGGTGCAGCAAGAGGACATCGCCATCTGCCAATCGGTGCAACGCGGCCTGGGATCGCGCCACTACGACAAAGGGCGCTACGCTCCCCTGATCGAGCACGCCGACCACCAGTTCCACCGGCTGCTGGCTCGCTGCCTGGATTAAGGTTTGCACTGCTTCCTTTTTTGAGTGACAATCTCAAATAAGGAAGCAAAAATGGAAAGAGTCTTTCGCTTCTTCCAGGCTCTCATGGCACCGGCGGGGTATAGGGTAACGTGCCGGTCAGCACCCAGCACAAGAGCAACACCAGGGGCACGTGGAAGAGCAGTTGCAGAACCGAGTAGCCGGCCAGCTCGCGGGCCCGCACCGAGAGAATGCCCATCAAGGGCAGCATCCAGAAGGGGTTGAGCAGGTTGGGCAGGGCCTCGGCGGCGTTGTAGATCTGCACCGTCCAGCCCAGGTTGACCTGGTACTCATTGGCCAGGCCCATCACGTAGGGGGCCTCGATGACCCACTTGCCGCCGCCCGAGGGCACGAACACGCCCAGCACCGCCGAGTAGACGGCGACCAGCAGGGGGAAGGTGGCCGGGCTGGAGACGCTGCGAAAGATGTCCTCGAGCGCCACGCTGAGGTGGGTCTCGGAGATCAGGCCGAAGATGCCGGCGTAGAACGGGAACTGGATGATCACCCCGGCCGTGGCCGGGATGGAGGCCGACACCGCCTTCAAGAATGACTTCGCCTGCCCATGCAAGAGCAGACCCAGCGTGATGAAGCTGAAGTTGAACAGGTCCAGGTCGAGCTTCTCGCCCGGCCCTCCCGGACCGGACAGCTTGAAGAATACGTAGACAAGCATCATAAGCCCCACGGTCCAGGGCAGAATGGGGGTGTGCTCCCACCACTCGCCCGGCCGCTGGGGCGGCTCCACCTCGACCGTGAGGGGCTGGTAACGGATGCCGAAGTCTTCCTGGGTTTTGGCCTGCTCGTCGCTCGGGCAAGAGAAGTAGGCGATGGCTACCGACACCGAGATCAAGAGGACGGCGCACAGCATGCTCTGCCACAGAAAAATGGTCTGACTGAGCGGGATCACGCCCGTAACCGCATGCAATTTATCGGGCAGCGAGCTTCGGGTGGCCTGCATCAAGGCGGCGCTGGAGGAGAGACCGAAAGCCCACACTGAGCCCAGGCCCAGGTAGGCGGCGGCGCCGATGGCGCGGTAGTCGACCCGGGGCAAACGGGTGCAGATCTCGCGCACCAAGAGGCCCGTGAAGATGAGCGAGAGACCCCAGGAAAAGAGCGAGGACACCATGGAGAGCAGAGCCACGAAGGCCACCGCCTGGCGCGAGGTGCGCGGCACGGTGGCCAGCTTCTTGATGAGGGCGTAGACGGGAGGCGAGGAAGCCACCACGTAGCCCCCCACGATCACCAGCATCATCTGCAGAGTGAAGACCGCCAGCTTCTTGCTGAAGGCGTCCCCGAAAACCTGGACCAGCTTCAGCGGCGCCTCGCCCACCGCCAGCCCGCCCAGGAAGGTGATCACTACCCCCAGCAGAGCGAACACGAAGGCATCCGGAAACCAGCGCTCGGCAAAGTCGGCCAGCTTCAGGCCGGCGCGCACCAGGGGGTTCTTCTCGATCATTGGGGGCCGGCACTTCGGAGCTTGCGCCCGGGCTCCCTCCGGTCTCTACCGGCTCTGTCCCCGTTACCGTCCTGAGCAGGCGGTATACCGCCCGGTGGGACCGGTAACGGATGCAAGACCGGTAAGCTCCGCGCCGGCCGCGCCAGCCTTACCGGCCCTGTCCACGTTACCGCTCTGAGCAGGCGGTATACCGCCCGGTGAGACCGGTAACGGATGCAAGACCGGTAAGCTCCGCGCATTCCTGCCCGGCGGTCAGGGCTGCTCGGCGGGACCCGTCCAGCGCTGCAGCTCGGGGAGCTTTGAGAGCTCGCTGGCCTCCAGGTAGCGAAGACCGACCAGCTGACTGTCCGTCGGCCACAGGCCAAGGTTCGAGCCCACCAGCCAGAAGGGCTCCTGGCTCGGCCCGAGGGGCTGGTCCGGCTTCAAATCCCAGACCAGCAGCGACTTCTGCTCGGTGGCCACGAGCAGCTGACTCGCAGCCGGGGCCAGGTGGCTCCAGTGCCCGCCCCTGGCCGACCAGTCGGCCAGCGTTCCCGCCAGGCCGTCGACCAGTTGAACCCGGTCCTTGGAGGGCAGCAGCAACAGGCCGTCCGCCCCGAGCTGAGCATGCTCTCCCGACCAGCTGAAGCCCAGCCTGTGGTCGCGACCGGTGCTGGCCTGCCAGATGCCCAGCTGGCCCTGGCCCTCTCGATAGAGGGCATGCTGGCCCTCAAAGTCGGTGGCCAGAACCTTGCGCCCGGCCGGCAGGGCACGCGCGCTGGGAACGTGCCACCACTGGGCGGCCTGGGGCGGCTCGCCGAACTCCCAGGCGAACCAGTGCCCGTCGTTGGACATGCGGCTCGTGACCAGGCGGGCTTTGGAGAACTTCTGGCTGCTGGTGGTCGGGTAGAGCTCGCTGCCGTCGGTCAGGTCCAGGATCGAGATGCGGATCCAGGACTTGACCAGAACCGCCCGCAGCGAGCCGGCGTCGAGCCCCACCAGGATGTACTCGTCGTCTAAAGGCAGGCTGGAAACCTTCTTCCAGTCGGTCAGGTCCCAGTGCTCGATGCTACCCTGCGGGAAGCTTATCGTCTTCCCCTCGCGGGGCTGGGGGCAGCGGTACAGGAGCAATCGCTTGTGGTCGGCCGACGCGCGGTAGAAGGCGACGTCCTCGATCGGGTCGCCCACCGGGCTGCCGTCACTCAGGCGGTAGAGTTGCACGGTGCGACGGTGCTGGGTACCCGGGGCGGCGCTGAGGATCATGAGGCGGTCCTGGCCCACCGGACAGACCAGTCGCACTCGGTGGCCGCGGGGTAGCTCGAAGGTCGGGCCCGGGGCCCGTTCGCCTTTCAGGTCGAGCAGGCGCAGCTCCGAGCCCAGCACCAGCGCGCGCTCGGAGGGCAGGTAAGCCAGGGAAGAGACATAGGAATTCAGCCTTCGCTGGTCTCCGGTCTGAAGGTCGAGGAGCTTGCCGTTGAAGTCGCAGGCCAGCCAGCGGGCGTCGATGGAAAGGGCCGGGGGTGTCTTGAGCTGGCCGTCCCCGCGTGCGGCAGCGTCGGCGTCGGGCTGTTTGAGCCGGTGCTCGAGGGGGATCGCCAGGCGCAGGCGCGGAAAGCGGGTCAGCCGCTCCTCCAACTCGCGGCGATAGGGCTCGCGCCCCGGGTCGAGGCGGCAGGCGGCGGCCAGGTAGTAGAAGCCGAGGGGGTTGGAGTCAGCCAAAAGGTGCGTGCCCCGATCGAAGTAGGCCTGAGCGCTGGCGCTCTCGGGCAGTGGCTGCACGAACGAAGCGGCAGGGCTCTTGCTGGCCGCGCGGGGGGGCGGAGCGGGCAGGTTGAGCTCGCGAGCGAGGCGTCGCTGGTCCTTCCACAGGCCGAACAGGCCCACTCCCACGACCAGCAAGACCACCGCCCAGAGCAGGGAAAACCGGGAGGCGCGCGGCGGGGCACCGGGCGCTCCAACCGGTGGGGCCGTTCGCGGGAGCGGTGCGGTCGGGGCGCTGAGCTCGGCCAGCATCTCAGGGGCGCCCGCATAGCGATCGGCCGGGTCGGGCTCGGTGCCCCGAACGATCAGTCGCTCCAGCGCCTGGGGCACCTGCGGGCGGTAACGGCGGACCGAGAAGGGAGGAGTCTCGACCAGAGGGTCGCGTCCGGTCAGCAGGTGAAAGAGCAAGGTACCGGTCGCGTAGAGGTCGGAGCGAAGCTCGGATCTTCCCACATACTGCTCCGGGGCGGCAAAACCCGGGCTGCCCAGGGGCATCGTGTCCGGGTTGCCGGTTACAAAGCGTGAGGCCGACAGATCGATCAGGAAGACTCCCCTGGCGCTCAGGATCAGGTTGGCGGGCTTGATGTCGCGCACCACCACCGACGGGTTGCGCTCGTGCAGGTGCTGCACGGTGGCCAGCACCTCGCGGGCGATGCGCTCGGCCAGGGCCAGGTCGATGGGCAGCGGCAGGTCGTCGAGCGACTCGCCCTCCACCCAGTCCACCACGATCAGCGAGGTGCCCTCATACTCGGTCAAGAGGTGAGCCAGCGGAAGTCCCGGCCCGGGCACCTTCAGGACGTGGTACTCGCGCTCGAACTGCTCGCGCTCGTTGCCGGGATAGTCCTGCATCAGCTTGAGAGCTACCCGGGCCCCGGTGCGCGTGTCCCGCCCTCGGAAGACGATGGACTGTCCGCCCGTCTTGATCAGGGCCTCGACCTCGTAGTGCGAGGCCACCACCTCGCCGGGCACGGGGAGCTTCATCAACAGGCTTTTCGAGGGCCAGGCAGGACCCCCCCCTTGGCGCTTGAAGCTTGAATCAGATCCATCAGTCTGCCTGCCGGAGCCGCCCATGGGAGAGCGCCCCTTCGAGCCCTACATCGCCGCTGAGACCAGGCTGCGCGAGTTCACGCTGCTGCCATTGATCGTGGGCATTCTGCTGGGCATGGTGTTCGGGGCCAGCTCGCTCTACCTGGTACTGAAAGTCGGCCTGACGGTGAGTGCCTCCATCCCCGTAGCGGTCATCTCGATCACCTTCTTCCGCTTGCTGCACAAAGTGCTCAGGGTCAAGAACGCCACCATCCTCGAGAACAACCTGGTGCAGACGGCTGGCTCGGCGGGTGAGTCGATCGCCTTCGGGGTGGGCGTGACCATGCCGGCCATCATGATTTTGGGCTTCGACCTTGAGATCACCCGGGTCATGACGGTGGCGGTGCTGGGCGGTCTGCTGGGCATCCTGATGATGATCCCGCTGCGCCGTCCTCTGATCGTGCAGCAGCACGGCACGCTCAAGTATCCCGAGGGCACCGCCTGCGCCGAGGTGCTCAAGGCGGGCGCCTCGCAAGAGTCGCGCGAGAACGCCTCGCCCTCGGCCCGGGCCGAGGAGCAAGCCCGGGGAGGCAGCGCCACCAACGCCTTCACCATCTTTGCCGGCTTCGGGCTGGGCTTTACCTACAACGTGCTCATGAAGGTGCTCAAGCTCTGGAAGGACGCGCCCGAGAAGGTCTTCGGCTGGCCTTTGAAGGCCGGCTCGGTAGCTGCCGAGATCACCCCCGAGCTTCTGGGCGTGGGCTACATCATCGGTCCTCGCATCGCGGCCGTGATGTGCGGTGGAGGGGTGCTGGCCTATCTGGTGCTCATTCCCATGATCAAGTTCTTCGGCGAGGGGCTGACCAGCCCGCTGGCGCCCGGCACCATGCTGATCTCCGAGATGACCCACCACGACATCCGCAGCGCCTACATCCTCTACATCGGCGCCGGGGCGGTGGCGGCCGGCGGGATTATCAGCCTGCTCCGCTCGCTGCCCACCATCTGGCACGGGCTGCGCGAGGGCCTCAAGGACCTCCGCGGGGTGGGCCAGAGTGGGCCCGACAAGCGCCCGCGCACCGACCGCGACCTGCCCATGTCCTTCGTGCTGGGAGGCATCGTGTTGCTGGTAGTGGCCATCATCGCCGTGCCTGCACTGCACATGAACTTGCTGGGCGCGATCCTGATCGTGCTCTTTGGCTTCCTGTTCGTGACCGTGTCCTCGCGCCTGACCGGGGAGATCGGCTCCTCCTCCAACCCCATCTCAGGGATGACCGTGGCCACGCTGCTGCTGACCAGTCTGGTGTTCCTGTTGATGGGCTGGACCGCGCCCGCCTACTACGTCACCGCCCTCTCGGTGGGGGCCATCGTGTGCATTGCGGCTTCCAACGGCGGCACCACCTCGCAGGATTTGAAAGCCGGCTTCCTGGTAGGAGCCACCCCGCGCCTGCAACAGATCGCCATCCTGTTCGGAGCGCTGGCCTCGGCCCTCATCCTCGGTCCCATTCTGCTGACCCTGAACGATGGGGGCACGGTCTACGTGCCGGCCGTCACCATGGAACGGGTGGGCGAACCGGTGCAGCTCATGCCGGAGCGCTGGGCCAGCCTGCCCACTTTTAGCGAAGTCATGCCGGGCGAAGCCACTCCACCCGCTGGCCCCTACCGCCTGTTGCACCTCGACTCGGAGGACGTGCAGACGAAGCTACGCGCGGGAGACTACCTGGTGGGTCCGTCCGGTCAGGTGACCTACCTGCGCCGGGTTAACTTCCCCTCCGACCTGCGCACCGAGCCCTCCCTTCTCAAGCAGCGTGAGCGGCTCAAGGGTGTGCAGGGCCAGCACGACACCCGAGAGTACAGCGTCTGGCACCGTCTCAATCCCGAGACCAAGAAGGGCCAGAAGTTCCTGGTGGACGAGGGCGGGCGGGCCATCTACCTGGTCGATCCCGGCATCAACGGCACCTACGATACCCGCCCGGACGGCTCCAAGGTCAAGAAGTTCGACGCCCCCAAGGCGACCCTGATGAGCTACATCATCCAGGGCATCCTCAACCGCGAGCTGCCCTGGCCGCTGGTGCTGCTGGGAGTCATGATCGCGCTGGTGCTTGAGCTCTCCGGCATTCCCTCGCTGGCTTTCGCGGTGGGTGTCTACCTGCCCATCTCCTCCTCCACGCCTATCCTGGTGGGTGGGCTGGTGCGCTATCTGGTCGATCGCTGGCTGCACAAGAAACATCCGCGCGCCACCCCGGCAGAGCTGGCCGCTGAGGGAGACAAGAGCTCGGGCGTGCTTCTGGCCTCGGGCTACATCGCCGGCGGCGCCATCGCCGGCATCATCTACGCCGTCTTCCAGGGGCTGCCTCGCTTCGAGGGCTTCAACCGGGCGGTGGAAACCTGGGCCTCCAGCAGCAACCCCCTCTACCACGGAGATCATTCCGATCTGCTCAGCCTGCTGCCATTCGTGGCGCTGGCCGGTTTACTCTATCTGGTGGGCCG
>CAYYHB010000115.1:0-13563 GCA_964471395.1 uncultured Burkholderiales bacterium
GGAAGAAGCGGCCTCAAGAACAAGTGACTTTACTCGGCGGTTTTGGCGTTTCGAGAATGAATGTTAACCCTTTTATTTAGCGAGAAGACCACTAAGCGGGATTATCCCCTTCGAAAAACCGGAATTGACGGCAAATTACCGGATCAAATAGCGTCAAAATCTGTTATACTAGAGTCGGAGGTTTCGCAGGAATGTCCCAAGCCCGTGGCGGGAGCAAGCGATGATCCGATGAACCGCACGACAGAAGGCAACACACAAGAAGGCGGGCGACTCAAACCATCCTCTCGACGACCTGCCCATACTGATACTCAATCCCTTGGCTCGCATCCATTGGATGAAGGCCTTAAGCGCCTGAGCGAGCTGGCCGACCTCCTAACCCAATTGGCTCAAAAGCAGACGAAAGAGCGTCAGCGGCTACAGGCGATAGCCGGCATCACGGCCGTCGTCAATCAAACCATTGACTTCCATGAGGTCGCCACGACGGCCCTGGAAGCGGTGGTAAATACGCTCTCATCCAAGGGTCGCGTAGTCGTCGGCACACTACAGCGCGTGACCGATGACCGAACGGAGCTGGAAGACATTGCCGGGGTGGGCTACGAGGAAGGCCGCGAGGATGTTCGCGTTCCGCTTGGCCAGGGGGTCACCGGGCAGGTGGCGGCCACGGGCGAGAGCCGGCTCATCAGAGATATGCGCGAGCCGCAATGGCGAGATATTTTCGTCAAGGTGATGGCCCAGGATATCCTCTCGGAACTGGCCGTGCCCCTGATTCGCGACAACGTGGTGTGGGGGGTGCTGAACGTCGAGAGCCCTGCAGTGGGCGCCTTCGATGAGGACGACCAGCAACTGTTGATGACGGTTGGCGAGCAGATCCTCATCGCCCTGCATAATGCCGAGCAGGCCGACGCGATCAAACGCGAGCGCGAACGGTATCAGATCGCGGTCAGGATGACCAAAACCATTGGCGAGATGATGGATTTCTCTGACGTGGCCCAGAAGGCGCTGGTCGAAGTTGTTGGTTTCCTGGAGGATGAGAACCACGTAGTCGTCGGCACACTACAGCGCGTGACCGATGACCGAACGGAGCTGGAAGACATTGCCGGGGTGGGCTACGAGGAAGGCCGCGAGGATGTTCGCGTTCCGCTTGGCCAGGGGGTCACCGGGCAGGTGGCGGCCACGGGCGAGAGCCGGCTCATCAGAGATATGCGCGAGCCGCAATGGCGAGATATTTTCGTCAAGGTGATGGCCCAGGATATCCTCTCGGAACTGGCCGTGCCCCTGATTCGCGACAACGTGGTGTGGGGGGTGCTGAACGTCGAGAGCCCTGCAGTGGGCGCCTTCGATGAGGACGACCAGCAACTGCTGATGACGGTTGGCGAGCAGATCCTCATCGCCCTGCATAATGCCGAATACGTCGAACTGCAGGAACGCCTGCTTGAGGAGAAAGCCAGGCGAATCTCGGCCGAAGAATGGGGCAGCCTGAGCGCTACTGCCGGAGGATTGGTGCACCACATCGGCAATACCCTGGGTGTTCTTCGACCCGTCGTAAAAGGGATGAAAGAAGCGCTGAAGGGTAAAGAACCGGCCTTCACCGGGCAGGAGTTCTCCAGCCTGCAGGAGGATCTGGAGACCATCGACGCCAATGCCCAGACGATACTGGCACTAGTGCACGCCTTAGGTCGCGCCTATACCGGCCAACCGATCATGTTCCAGCCGGTCGACATTAATTGGATGATTAGACGCTCAATCCAGGGCTTGCGTCCAGAAGGTATTGAGATCGATTTTCAAAGCCCGGAACAGGGAATCTTGGTCGAGACCGATCAAGCACGACTGGGTGAGGCTATAACTGAATTGATCCACAATGCAACGAAGGCTATGAATAACGCGTCTATGGAAGGGGGCAAGATAATCATCACCAGCCGCAGTCATGACGACAATGCGGAAGTAACGATACAGGATAACGGTCCCGGACTATCACCCGAAGAGCTGGAGCGCGCCTTTGAGGTGTTCTATCGCGGCAAGTCATACAAGGAAGGATTTGGCGTGGGCCTGAGCGGTATCCGCAAGAAAATACAAGGTATCGGTGGTGATGTCACCCTGGAGAGCGACGGTCGTGGAAAAGGTGCGACGGCCACCATTCGCTTGCCCCTCTCCCCGTGGAGAAATGCACCAACGAAATGAAGTCCGAGGCGCGACAGGTTTTGATTCTGCATAATGATCCGGAGTGGCGGACGTTCTGGCAATATGCCTTGGAGGATGTCGACCACCACCCGACCCTGAGCGACCATCTGCCTGATAAGCAGGATTTGAGGGAGTTGGGTTGCTACGATCTGGTAATTATGAGCCTTCCCATCGCTCTGGCCGGGCTGGAGCAACTGTTGGAACGGCCGCGACACAACCTGGTTATCATCATTCCGCTGGAGGGTTTTGCGTCCTCGCGTGAATGGCGGGTCTATAAACTGGAGCGGGTAGGCGCGGCCGTGGTCGATATGCCCGCCTCCGAAAGCGCCCTGACCGAGTTTGTTCAGCAGTATCAGGAGTTATCGGCCCCATGAGTCCTATGGCCGTGGCCGGCAAGGGGCTGGTTCAAAGCCATTTACTATCATGCGTCCGAACCGGCGATCGTGTTTCGGTTGAATCCGTCGCAAGAGATATTCTGAGACGATTAAGAGGAGGTAATACATGACAAGGATGCGCAAGGCTCTGGTAATTGAAGATCGTGCAGATTGGCGAACGCAACTCACTCGGCTGCTGGAGAAGAAGAACCTTGAGGTGCGCACAGCCGAGACGGAAGATAAAGCCAGAGCCATACTGGAGAGTGATAAGGCGCGCGATCGGGGCTTCGCGATCATCGTCCTCGATCTGCGTCTGGTTGAATGGGGCGATGATGTAGAGGGAATGAAATTACTCGAACTCACCGACAAGCGAGCCGAGGACGATAACTCCAAAGTCATCGTCGTCACGGCGCATGGAGGGGTATTGGAAGCCAGGCAAGCCTATCGTAGCCACCAGATCTTTGACTTCCTGCCCAAGTATTCAGACACCCCAGGCTTTGACTTCTATGATCAATTCCTGGAGCAAGTCGGCAAAGCGTTGGGCGAATATGATTCCCAACAACAAAGTGACGAGTAAGCATTGATTGAACCATTAACCCGGAGATAGACAGGCATGGCTAACATTCTGGTTGTGGCAACAGAGAGCGATTGGTCGGCATCCTTATTAGGGTGGCTGGAAAGCGAAGGCCATGTCATCCTGCATGTGGTCACAGATGCCGAGGCGCGCGCTGTGTTGGCCGATAAAGTACAGCGGTTTGAGTTGGTCATCGTGGATGTGGATGCAAGCCGCGCAACCCAAATGGAGAGCGTGCTTCAGTTGCTCGAGCTGGGCGATCGCATCCATAACGAACGGGGAACAAACATCCTTATCACCACGGCCTATGGCTGGAAGAACAACGTCCGAGAGCTTGTCGATCGTCACACGGTGTACGATTTTATTCCGACGGGCGTGTTCACCACAGAATTTGCTGTAGAGCTTGGCCAGGTGATTGCCGGGGCCATTGCAGATTTTCGCCGGAAAGAGACCCCGGTCAAAATACTCCTGATCGAGGACAACCCGCAATGGCAGCGCGCGATCGCGCATCTGTTGCAAAAAGCGGGACACCAGGTTCTCCTGGCGTCAACCGAGGCGGAAGCCAGGGATATTATCCTGAGCGACGAGCCCCAATACCGCGAACTGGCCCTGATCATCACCGACCTGCGGCTCAACGAATGGCAGGGGGACTTTGAGGGAATAGGCCTGATCCGTCTGACCGATCGGCGCTATCGGAATGATGGCACCCGCGTCATTGTCGTCACCGCCTATGGCTGGGTGGAAGAGTCGAGAGAGACCTTTATCCACGATCAGGTATTTGACTTCTTGCCCAAGGATGATCCCGGACGTGATTTTTCGGACGATCTGCTCGACGCGGTACATCGCGCACTCGAACTATACCGGGAGGATCGTGCCGGATAAAGTTGGGGGAAGGGAGTGATGCAGATTGCCATGCGGATTGCCAGGAATTTTGTTCTCGATTTGCGAGGAGTTTTCACCAAAGCCAGGGGGTGGATACTCACGAAACCGCTGAAAGCATTCATTGTTCTGACCATCGCTCTTGTGCTCCTGGGCCTTTTCGCCCGAACATATCAATTAGACAATCTGGGCTTCGAATATAAGAACTTGTGGGATTGGCTGGAGTTGCTGATCGTGCCCCTGACGCTGGCCTTTGCCGCCTGGCTGTTGGAGCGCAGCAGCAAGAGGGTGGAGTGGGCGACGACGGCCGATACAAACCGCCAGCAGATGATGGATAACTTCATTGTGCAAGTGAGGGATGCCATCGCCAGAGAGGGATTGGATGCTCTGAGGAGCGACGACGCGGATGTAAGAAATGTCATCCAGGCGCAGGCATTGTCCGTCCTTCGCGCCCTTGATGGAGCCCGCAAAGGATACGTGCTGATGTTTCTCTATGAGCTTGGATTGCTCAAATCCTCGCCGCTCCTTGATTCGCCCTACGTCGATCTGAGCGGAGCCGATCTGCGACGGATGGACCTGACTGCTATCTTGCTGCGCAAGGCAGACCTGAGCGAGGCTAAATTGACAAACGCCACCCTGGTTGGTGCCAGATTAATGGGAGCGACTCTGGTCGGCGCCAACCTGAACAGCGCGCAACTAATGTTTGCCAATCTGAGAGAGGCTAATCTAACCAATGCGAATCTGAACGGCGCCAACCTTCGGAATGCCGACTTGAGCAACGCAGATCTAACCGGCGCTTCACTGAAGGGGGCCAATTTGAGAGACACGAAACTGACAGAAGCCAAAGTAACCCCGGAACAACTGCGGACAGCCATAGGCCACATCACAGGCGCCTCCACATCACAGGAAGGGTAGGTTATGATGGGTGATAGACGAAGAGCCGACACTCAGGAAAGCCGCCGGCAAAGCCAACCGCCGGCCCGATCGACGGGGAGAATCCTCGCCGGCGTCACTCCCGCGCCATGAACAGCATATCCGCCATGTTAAGCGATTGGCTTTGCACATTATTCGCCTTTAGGGGGGAAATGCCCGGCCCGGGGAAGCGGATATTCCACGTCATGCTGCTGTTTTTCGTGGCAGCGGCCATACTCATCACCACGATTCTGGTGCTGGACTGTTTTTTCGGCTCCAGATCAACTTGCTGGGACAGGATGGCATTCGCCATTCCCATCTCGGTCGGGATGATCGTTTTCGGAGTGGGCCTGATACTTTCTCCCCTGCGCATATTTCCCTGGTTTATTGAAGGGACCAGAGATGTTTATGTCGCGGTTGATTCGACGGGCAAGATTCGAGAGATGGCCGGAACCGGCATCAAGTGTCTGTGGCTGCCGGTGCGCTGGGAGCTTCGCCACTTGGGCACTATCATGCGACACACGCAGGAGATCGTGCTTAAAAACATTATGGTTCGTGGGCCGGAAGGTGTCGCTGTTCCGGTAAGGGTGGAGCTTAAGATCTATTGGATTTTCAATCCGCTCGAAACAGAAGAGAGTTTTCGCTATCGCTTGTTGGAGAGGCGAGATTGGTCCATGCTGGGGGATAGTTTTGAAGGCCCCGTGCGAACTCGATTGCAGGGGGAGTTGGCCAAACGCTCAATCGAGGATGTTATCGCCACCTATTTCAGATTGGTTGGCATCATCGCTGAAGTGATCGACTCTACCTTTCAGTCAAAAGGCGTTAAGGTCCTGGCCGAGTTAACCAGAATAGTGCTGCATATTCCTGAATCGATTGAAGAGGCTTATCTCCAAAAAACCCGGTCGATTGCTCAATCGCAGGCCGTGCTGCAAACAAGTGTCTCGGCCATCGAAATTGCCAAAAAGTATGGCCTTCCTCCGGCAGAAGTAGGCATGCTGAAAATGGTCACCGACGGCGGCCTGTACATGATGGGCCCTCAGGGCCAACCATACCAAGTAGTGCCCAACATCTTCGACGCCAATCGAGTAACCGCACAAGGGAGCGTCATCGACGGGGATGAGGCGTCCCAAGACAGGCATCGTCGCGGCGGCCCCAGGCTTCCCGGGCGGCCTTAGCATGATCAGGCCTCGTCGCGGTTGCCTGTTGAAACAGCCCGTTTTTGCTGTTTCATGCCGGCTTCCTGGAAAACTTGTGCTCCAGATAGGCTCTGAATATCGGCGGTGCGACAGTCATTCCGCTTTCTTCCCTGAGGATTAAGCGCCTGGCCTTGAGCCGCATGATACTTCCATCGTTGTCGCTGATTGGCCGGCCTTCCATGATCGCCTGAATCGTGCCTCGTGCCTCCTCACTCAAACTAAGCCAAATCGTCTCGCATTCCTGGCAAATCCCCGGGTCCTTGAGCAACCCCTCAAGCACGCGCCTGTTCGGTCTCCCGGTCAGTATTCGCTCATGGGCGCTGAACACAGCCCGCACCAACCCGGCATGACCATCCGTGGCTTCATAGATCAGCGCCCGCCGCGGATCGGCGTTGACCCACTCCTCGCCGTGTCTTGTACAAAGGCGATCGATCATGACATCGGTGTCCGAGCGATCGTACAGGCCGACGTATTCATAGCGATCGGTGAAGAGTTCCAGGAATGATTCGTACTCCCGGGCGTGCCCTGTTTCCAAGACAAGTTCATCGATTTCGCGGCGCGAGGTGACGATAAACATGAGTCGATACTTGAAGTTATCGCGCAAGCCGCGGAGAGCCTGAAAAAAGGTGGGCGGCATCGTCATGATACATTTTTCAAACTCATCAAACATGATGATGATTCGCGATCCCGGCCGATACCAAAAGTACTGTTGCAGCGCGTGCTCTAATAGCCGCAAACCAAGGAGTGGGGTGAACGGATTGTTTCCGCTCCACATTCTTTGCAATTTGTCCTGAATCTGCTCAAAAAGGTCGTTGTCTTTCCAGCCACGAGCCAACAATGTCTCATTATCGACTTGTTGTTCCCAAGTCAGATATTGCTCTTCTATCAAGAGAAAGAGGCGATAGAGAATATGTTCGTAACCATGCCAGGCAGACCCGGAGAGAGGGTAAATGAAGGTCCCGCCTTCCCGCGGAATTTCAAGCGTCAAATATGGATCGACAAGTAAAGTAGCTATCTGATTCTTGTCGAATGCCGGTAAATTCCCTTGGTCCTTGTGGAACTGCAAAACATCCTGGCGTTGCAATAATCTTAACAAGTTTGACTTGCCCACGCTGCCCACGCCGACGATCGCACAGGAATCGCCCGCATTGATATATCCTCTCAGGATTCGCTCTATCTCAGTGAAACGCAAATTAGGTGGAATATCTTGCAATTTTCGCATCAGCACCCTCTCTTACACTTATAACACGGCTTACGGCTATCATGGCGGAGACAAAACTAAACCAGGCGGCCGGCCAACAAGTCATTCAATCTGCTACAGATCAAACTGGCGGAGAATAACGCTTGTCGCTTGCGGGGCTCCACGATGTGACGCAAGCGCGCCACATTCAACGTGGCCATTAGCAAGCTTAACCAGTATTCCTGATATTCCTCTTTCAGTTGCCCTCCGGGTTGATGGGCATAATCGTGCCCCAACTGCCGAAGCCCGTCAATTACTGTCGCTGCCTTGTAGGCCGGGGGAGCCAGGGCTGGTAGCTCAGTTGTTACAGTCGAACCTGGCCATCGAAGCAGGTATTCTTCCAGGGCGATAAAGTCGGCCACGTCAGGTTCAGGCGTTAGCCGATATTTGATATCTGTTTCCAGAATGACGAAGTCACGCAGATTATGACTGGGATAAGTCCGGAAGAAATCGATCAACCAGAATTTTCCATCCTCGCTCACCATGATGTTTCGCCCGGTCAGATCGCCATGTGTAATGCAGTCTGAAGCCTCCATCGTCAGAGCTTCCCGGTTGCGTTCCAGCCACAGGAGAGGATTAATAATGCCGTCAGGAAACCCTGTCAATTCGTATTGTTCCTGAAGGGGGTCAAACAGAGGCGCGACTTTCTGGATCCGGTTGATCAGCTTCTGTTGATCCAGGTTAAAGGCTTGCCAGTAGAGATCGGGCAAGAAACTGAAATGACTGCTGCGATGACGATACCAATAGTGGCAGGTAGTCTTAAATAACGTGCGCAGAGAGGCGACAATGGCCGGCGGTTCCTTTTCCAGATAGTAAGCGTCGAACTCCTGCAGTTGCATTAAATCGCCGCCGGCAAAGGTGTACTGCAATGCACCCAGATGCCGGGTGTAGGCCGCTTTGACCAGCTCAATTCGGCTGATAGGCACATAGGGTTCGACATATTCCCTGTAGCGATCTTCTTCCGGTTTCACCTTATCCCGACGGCTGAACTTCAGGATATAGGATGGTCCTGGCCCCATATCCCATGTTGGCCGTACGCGCACGACAACTGCTCCGGTCAGGCCGGGTTTTAGTTGGGTCAAATAAATCTCCTTCGCCCTATAAAACAAATGGCCAAATAGATCGCATAGTTCGCTCACAAGAACGGAGATAGCCGGACGTGGGTCATGTTCCCAATGAATGCTTTCGGCTAGGTCTGAAAAGAACGAGTCGGCGATGCCTTTATAGGCCAGATCGAAACTAATCCTGATTTGATCATCAAAGACCTGGTTGACACATTCCAGGAGATGATCTCGAAATTCGCTGCCTTTCCGCACATAGTGGGATGCCCGGTGGAGTTGGAGCGCGCGATAGATGCGCGTTTCGTTGCTGTAATTCGTCAGCACGATCCGTGGTAATATGTTGTTCAGTCCCCGTTGTGCTACTTCTTCCAGGAAGACAAGTCCATCTTCGTTGTTCTCATCGCGGTCATCCAGGCGAATGTCGACGATAGCCAGATGAAAGCGCCGACTATTCAGCAATTGTAACGCTTCCTCCAGCGTCGTGGCGATGGTCACCTGGTAGTTTTCTCTCTCCAGCCAGCGTTTGATCGGCCGATAGTTGTCCAGTCGATCCTCTATGAGCAAGATATCCCTTGTGTGGCGAAAGCTCTTCATATTATTAATGCTCCGTGCTTTTGCAGTGGCAATTGCAGGGTGAAGACGGCCCCATGGCCCGGTTGGCTGTCAACTTCCAGGGAGCCGCGGTGTTCCTGGGCGACTTGACGGCAATAATAGAGCCCCATTCCACGAAATAGCGGCCTCTCTTGCTTCTTGGTGCTGATGCCTCGCTCGAAGACTCGATCGATTATCTCCGCCGCGATGCCCGGCCCATTATCGGAGACGCGTACGGAAACTATATCCATCAGGACGGTAAGCTCCACATGTACTAATCCTGGGCGATCGACCGGGAGTTCCTCAAAGGCGTTTTGTAACAAATTGCGCAGGAGCAGTTCGATCCAGCTACTGTCTATGATAATAATTGGATCGTTTTCTACAGAACGGAAGTCAACGCGCACATGGGCCGGTCTGGTTGGTTCCACGGCAGCGAGGGCCTGATTGACCACTGAGCTGAGACGGTTGGGGGTGGGGTTGAACGGCGGGATCTGAAAGGCCTGAATCTTGTCCGAGAGTTCATCTATTATTTGCGCCTTGATCTTCAAATCGGCCAACGGAGCCTCCACCGACTTTCCTTGCAGGGCCAAAGACCTGATTTCTGTCATCAGGTCCTGCACTCCGGCCATGGAAGTACGCAATTCATGGACCAGTCCGGTGGTCATAGTGAATTGCTGTTGGCGTAAATCCTGCATATCGCGAGTTTGGCGTTGCGCTTTGGCGATGGCCTTGGCATTTTCGATAATTAAGGAAGTCTGGGTGGCAAAGGACTGCAACAGTTGAAAGCGCTCGGCCGACTGGGAAGAAGGCGTAAATTTATCGTCGACGTAGAGCACCCCCAGGACCGCTTCTCTTGTATGGAAGGGCACGACGGCGAACGGGACGGAAGGGTGAAGTGATTCGAGCACATTCCGTGGAAGTGAGCGCAATGAGGCCGAGTGGTTTCCGAAAAAGGGGCGTCGGTCAATAAAACACCGGGCCAATTGATCCAGGTTATCGCGATGAAGCGGCATCGTGATCTGTTTGATCCGCTGCTCCAGCTCCTTGTGGGTCCTCTTTTCATGATGGTCGTCAAAGAGGGTTCGTATCCATTCGTCCAGCGAATACCGGTCATAGGGAAACTCTTTCCACTCCGCTTCGGCGGCTTCTCGGGAGAGATGACCAATTCCCATTGTGCCGATCAACACCTTCTCGCCCGCGTCCGGCTCAAAAAGCACAGCCCGGTTGAAACCGAGGCCCCAGCCATGAGTCACGCCTTCCAGCGCCACCCGCAACAAGGAATGGACAGTTGTAGAGTGGCGATGTAACATCGTGGTCAGAACGCCGTTCAATGCGCGGATCTGCTCCGACCCTCGCTCTGTTTTCTCCAACCCCATGCGTGAGAATATCGCCCGTGATGCTTGCTGGAGAAAGCTGACCAGCTGTAAGGTTTCATCGCGTTGTTCATAGAGTGAAGAGCCTGATAGTGAATTCAGGGTGATCAGTCCCAGAGGGCGTGCCCCTCGATTCCCAACCCGCAGCGGCACCATTATTTGGCTTTCGCCATTGACACTGTTGATGGAGTATTTCGGCCCTTCGAGGGCAACGATCTCCGGCCGCTCTGTCTCGCGCATTGGAATTACCGGTAGCTTGTGCCGGACAGGATGTAACTCATACCCCTGGACCATATAGACACAAGGGCCATTGGCTGCATAGAGGGCCTCAAGCCCATCCTGTAGATACTCAAAGGATTGCTTTAAAGAGGTGCCGGCGTTAATGGCGTTAATCACGATGGCAAAAAGCTCAACGCGTACCTCATAGCCTCCTGTAGCAACCGCCCTGCCCAAATAGTCCATGGCGTGGGTCCAGTCGCCAATAATGAAGTATTGTTCACCAATGCGAGAGGGTGTGAAATGCTTCTCGATCACCTTCCGCCAGATGCCGGGCTTAATGCGGAACCCCTCCCCAACTGCTTCAAAGGCGCCGCACAGCTCTACTGCCCTGGGCGAGCGCTCGATATCTCCGGGCAGCTCGTTGCCCGGCACTATCCCGTGCTCTAGCATGATGAGGCATGCGGTCAGCAAATCCGGATCGGTTTCGATGTGACGAAGTTCGGTTAGAAGTATTCGATACGGCTCTTTATCAAGAAATTGCGTTTCCGCTGCTTCGACATCGGCTGGGGTCAGTCGTCTCTTTGAGCGAGTTTGTGTTTGCCGGCAAGCGAGATCCAGTACTTCTTCAATCAAAAAAGGATCGCCCCCTGTTCGGCTCAATAGATAATCAACGGCCGCGCGCTCCGGGTCAATGTTTTTTTTCAGACAAATGCCCCTGACCAACGATTCCCGTTCTACGTCATCCAGATCGCCGATCAAAATGAGATCGGCCACGCTCTCAAAACCGGAGGCATTGTCCAGGGCGACCTGACTCAGGCTTAGACTGCCGGCCACAACAGCTTGAAATCGGGCGCCAGGGGCACTCGCACGTATCAGAAATACAGTGCGCAGCACCCCTACCAGTAAAGCCCCCAGATTGGGCGGTATCATCTCCAGAGAATCGACAAACAGCACCAGGTTCTTTCGCGACCGGGCAACCATATGCAATAGCGCATGCTGGAAATCCAATGCTTTTTGAACTTCCTCGACAGGGTTGGGCAAAGACGACAAATGGTCCCCGGTGAGGGAATCCATCATCTGTACCAGGATCGATCGGAAAAAGAAAGCTTCACTGGAAGCCGCCACATCCAACATCCGAAGATAGATCGCCTGATAATAATCCTGGCTCCGGAGTATGTCAATGGCTTCGTGCAACACGTCGCTCTTGTATCGGAAACGGGGGCCAAGAACCCGGGAACAGTTGCCGCGATAAACACTCTGCAGCACCTGATTGACATATGCTGGTCGAATCCGGAAATTGGTCGGTACGTCCCGATGTGGTGCTGACTCAGACAAAGGCGTCAAGACAAAACTCACGTCGCCAAAATCTCTTCCCTGGTTTTGCGAAAGAGAAAACCGACATCTCGGGTTTGACGGAGCATTTGTTGCAATAGAGGCTCCGCCAGCTCGTAATTGCGACCGGCACGATTGAGCACCCCGGCCACCTCCAGATTACGCAAGGCTTGGGTCAATGAATACAGGTTGACGGGCAAGGCGTTATCTTCCAGCATCTGATTGATCTGTTCTTCGGAGAAGCTGGCATCGCTCAGAGGGCGACGGCTGTGGGAGATCATCAGATAGACAAGCGCTTGTTCCAACGGTTCGGTATTACGGGAAAACGCGTCGAGCACAAAATTGCGAAATTCGCGGTTGTCGTAGACCAGGCCGAGGTCGTCTTCGGTAACGACATCACGCTTGTCTTCGTCCAGCTTCTCCAGAAGAATCCGGCAGTAGTATTGCACATAGTTTGGGAGGGCGGCCGTCTCGCGCACGATGCGGTTAACCACCCCTTCCGGGTTATGAATGGTAACCCGCAACCGGCCCATCGGCTGCATCACCAGTGACTGCACATCAGAGCGTTTGAACTCGCCCAGGTCAATCGAATCGACCATGTTAAAAAAAGGGGAGCGCAAGTTGGTGGATGCATCCATGGCCTGGCGGAAACCGGCCATGATAAAGCGTGCCTTTCCGTCCGACGTGGCATCACGAAGCACGTCCCATAATTCAGCCTCATCGCCAATACGGGCTAACAGCCGGTCCAGTTCATCAATGAAGATCGTAATCGGGCCGCCCTGTAGGTCGGCGAAACGGTCAAACATCAGCCTCTTATAGCGGGTGGACTTGCTGGCCCGCCCCATCAGGAGCTTCAACTCGCTTGGGGCGAGATGGACTATCAGTTCGCGAAGAAAGTCTTCTTCAGTGCCGATGACCGTGCAGTTTACGTGCAGCCGGCGCTTCTGTCCCGGTCCCACCGGGTCCAGCTTGTTCATCCTCCGCTCCAACTCCCGAAGGAGCGATGTTTTGCCAATTCGCCGGATGCCGACAAACAGGTAGGAGCGGTTGGGGTGCTGCAGTACCTTATTAAGCTCCGATTGGCGCCCATAGAATTGACCCCCGGTTACCGGTCGGTTAGTCTCATAGGGTGCCAGTTGGGAGCGTGAAAGTTGGCCGGCAAGAATATCCAGTGAAGCGGCCGTGGGCGAATTGGATTCCATGATGCTCTTTTGGTGCAGTTGATCAAAAACAACATAGGCGGGCATGGCTGTCGGTAATTGCAGACGAAGAGTCGATGCGTCGCCATCGACAAAAACGAGAATTGTCTCGTTTTGCCAGCTGCGTTGCAGGATGACGTCGTTGATGCCGTCGACCAGATGGGGCGTAGACCATGAGTGGATATGAGGGGACTCCACCCAGATGCAAGGCGTTTGATCAGATAGATTCAGCCCCCAGCTTGTAAGATCAACCTCAAATGTTTTGAAACCGCTTACCTCATCCAGGCAGAGGTAAGAAAAACCAAGTCGATCGACGATGCTGTTTAGAGCCGGGGGGAGTTTTGGCAGAGGCGTCATCAGTTTGGCTCTCCTGGATTAATAATCCATTACCCTGCCCTGACCAGTCCATACTGATGTAATAGATAGGTTAGCTGG
>CAYYHB010000115.1:13573-15686 GCA_964471395.1 uncultured Burkholderiales bacterium
GCCGCGCTGGTGGATGGTATTAAATACGCGAGTTGCAAGCCGCGCGCTTTCCGTCCGGCCGACGGGTATCGAACAAAGTTTGCCGGAACTCGTGTCCCAGGCGCGGCACAACTGGCCGTCCTCATCTTCAAGCCAGTCAAGGGCTGTTGCCATAATGGTCGTGTTGACAGTCCAACTACTTGGAGGGCTGAGTGTGTGATGGTCTTCATACCATTCTTCATGGCGAGCCACGATCTCGCCCCCGCATATCAACATTTTGCCATCGACCAGGACCTCACCATTCACACAGACCATGTCGCAATGAACCACTGATGCAATCTGACCTCCCATGTCTATGTTGTCGCCCAAGGCGATGTGGAAGGTGCCGTATTTCTTCTCATCACAAAGCGCCCTTCCGGTCAATTCCAGCACCCGTGGATTCACGCCAAGGCCAACTTCGGCCAAATTGCGCCAGTTGTGATCGCCTTGAAGGCCGGCAAATGCTATGCTGGGGGCGAGTGGGTGATCGGCCGATATTCTGTGATTGTCTTGCCAGTTCTGGAGCCAGCCGGCCTCAAATGATAGAATGATCTCTTCGCCTTCTTCCAATCGGCGTTCAGGGACAGAGCCGTTGATCACGATAGAGCCTGAGGCTAACCCTTCGGGGGGGGCAATGTAGGTTTCTCCGGAAGGAACGTTTCCCCATGAGCCGCGCTGGATTAAGCCATCGCTGATGATAGGCAGTCTCTCCCATGGGCGAAGCGGGATGCGCAGCGTGTGCTCTTCTCCGTTCCAGGTTCGAGTCACAAGCGACATTTCTTTCCCCCTCGCTAATGCTTGGGCCAATAACTCGCACCGTTCAAGGAGGAGAGGATAATCCACGTCAACCAGAGAGAGGGTTTCAGCATCGATGCCCGGCATGTGGGCAACCTTGCAATGGGCATCGAGCGCGGTTTTTCGAACATAGTCCCGGAAGGCTAAATGTTCGGGCGCCCCGTTCAGGCAAACCAGGACGGCTGTGGTCCCTATATCGATGATCTGTGCCAGGAAGGGATGGGACGGACGCATGCTCATTTGTTCCTGTATATCTGATGGAAAATACAGTGTAACCGGCTGTAGATCTTGTTCCAACGCCACTTGAGCAAGCAAGGAGGCTACATAGAGCGTCGTTTCGTCAGTGAAAATGATCAATTCTGCTCCTGCCGGAAGCGACAGACATTCTAAAAGCACTGTTTTCGCCGCGCGGGCAAGATCTGAGGGACGATTCACTCGATTTTCTCCTGGAACGATGTTTATATAAGGTTCGTCATCGTACTGCTGTTCGTTTTTTCTCCTGGCTTTCCAAGAGAATGATACCTTAGTTTACTTCCTTGGCGAGAATACCAGGGTTTTTCAGTAGTCGGTCATGGGAACAGTTGAGCGGCAATGCGGGCGTCAAAAATACGTCTGGCCGATGCGAGATTGGAGTAGCCCAAATTGGCAGTCAGGCCAACAAGAAAATTGTTAATGATGGCCATCACCCTGGCTAAAGCAGGTTGGGAAATGCGCGTGTCGTCTTCGCGCAAGGTGACGTCCCGTCGGAGGTGCAGCCCGTTCTCAATGCCCCAATAGTTGCGGGTCCAGGCCAGTAGTTGCTCGGCGTCAACTGTCTTCGGGTCGCAACTGGTCAGGCCGTAGATTGTCTCACAGGATTCATGACCGGTACGCAGATGAAGTGACTTGCGCTGCAATTTGAAGACCTGACGGACACCGGGCCAATCCACAAAGCCTGACTCATCGACCATGAGCGTCAAAGTGCGCTGGTCCAGACGACCATGCCGCTTCTGCGTGGACTGGGCGACGGTCTGCGGTAACTGGGGCAATGGCCAGCCGGCACCCTTCTGCGGCGGGTGAAAGAACTGTTCGACATCAGCCAGAACTGTGGGCTGATTCTCCTTGAGAAACCAGATGTAATGACCGCCTCGGCCCAGGATACAGGCTGAAAGCGCGCGCTGAGTGTGCAGCGCATCCCCGCAAACCACCTTATCCTTGAGGTTTAGCCCCTCAATTAGTTGCGGTGCTCCAACGACCTCGTTCTCTATAGGCCGCTAGCAGGTGGACACCTTGTGAATACCCTTTGGGGATGGTGCCGCGC
>CAYYHB010000116.1:0-15616 GCA_964471395.1 uncultured Burkholderiales bacterium
TCATCCGCCGGGTGCTCGAGAAGCAGCAAAAGCCGATGTCCCTGGAAGAGCTGACGATGCATGTGATGGAGTCGTGGGGGCGCGATTTCCCGAACAATCCTTATGAGGACGTGAGCCTGATTTACAAGCTGGCCACGCGCGTCCTGCGCTGTCAGGTGTTCTTCGACGAGACGGGGGGCGAGCCGCCCACCGTCCAGGCCGAGGATGCCCGACCCGAGCCGATGAATCAGGTTCCCTTCCTGACCTCGACCCAGCTGAACGTAATTCTGGATCAGCTGCGTCACGTCAAGCTTTCGTTGGCCGAAGCCCCGGCTGCGACGGGCAACGGCAAGAAGAAGTAGTTTTCAGCGACGACAGGAGCGGTCGTACATTTCTCGAGCGCATTCTCCGGAAATTGGAGGGGCGTCCACTGGTGGATGCCCTGGCCCAGTTGCCGGCCAGCGATTTCGACTCGTTGATGCTGGCCGTCTTCGAGCACCGTGCTCGCGACGGCCAGCCGGTTGATCTGCTGCGCCGATTCGAAGGCAAGCGGGCCAGTCGGGTTCTGGGCCAGGATGCCCGCCGCTTGCACGCCGCTGAAGGGGCCTTGCTGGAGGCGGCTGAGGCCTTCGAAGCGCTATCTCTTGGGCCGGCCCTGCCCTTCGGAGCGACCCGCGCTCTGGGAGGCATTCATCAGAATAACGTTCTGAGTGCCGCTCGTGGTCTTGAGGTGGCAGGCGATCCCAGCCTGGCTCTGGCGCTCGAGGCGGCCAGGCGCCGACGTCGCTCGCGCTCCGAGCCCCTGAGGCTTTGTGCCAGCCAGCGCGTGATCCGCATGCAGCCGCTGCCCGACCCTTCTTTGCTGCCTCATTTCCAGCTTTTCTCCGCAGTCACGGCTACCCGGAGCGGCGATCCTCTGGGCGCTTTGCGCGAGCATGCCTCCATTTATCTGCGAGTGCTCTGTCCGCGGGCCGAACGGGTAGTGCTGGAGGTCAGCGATACCCGTTGTGTGGTGCGTTTGCTGGCCGAGCAGGGCGTGGAGTTGCGGGGGCAGTTCAAAGCTCACGACCTGGCGGCCTCGGCCGCTTACCTCGCGGAACGCGGGGTTCACCTGCCTCGCGGTCGGGGCCTGGAATTGCGGCTCGAGTCGGAGGTTCTGGAGCCCCTGGAGAAGGAGTTTCCTGCCCTCGAGCTCGCCGTCGATCTTGGGCGCAGCGAGGGCCTGGCCTATTATTCGGGCCCGGTGCTGCGCATTCTGGCAGCTCCGCTCGGTGGTCCCCTGTTGCCCATGGTGGATGGGGGTCAATTGGACTGGACAGGGCGACTTCTGGCGGACCGGTCCGAGTGGATGATGGCCAGCGGTATTGGCGTCGATCGGTTGGCGCAGTTTTTCTGAAGGAGTTCCGTGAAGTGGATTACGGAACAAACCCGGCGAACCTGCTACCTTGAGGTCATCACGGTCCATTTTAGAAGGCGCCGGCCCCCAGGGGGGAACCGGCGCCTTCTCTCCTTCAGGCGTTGCGCACTTCAGGAATTGGCGCGGCGCTCAACAGATTATCGACTCTCCCGCGCGCTCAAATTTCAACAGGTCAACGCGCGGGAGTGTAGCAAGGAAAACTTCGCTTGTTTGTACGATGTTCGGGAGGATCCCCGAGAGCCAGAACGAAATTCAACTTCGAACCCGGTTTGACGGGCGCAAAGAAGGTGTTGCAACGCGAGTCAACAGCGTTTGTTCGTTGCCGTCGAGCTGGCTTCGGCGGTTTCTCGTCAGGTGGAAGAGATTCAATCTCTTCTCCGTACGGTGGCTGTCGATGTCAGCTGGGTTCGGCCTGAGAATTTCCATCTCACCCTGAAGTTTCTGGGGGGCACCCCCACTGAACGCATTGACTCGATCCAGCGGGCTCTCACCCGGGCCGTGAGCGGGATGGAGCCGTTCGAGGTCGAGTTGAGCCGGGTCGGCGCGTTTCCTTCGCCTGCCCGGGCCCGCGTGGTGTGGGTCGGTCTGTCTCCCGAGCGTCGGCTGGCACAACTGGCCGGGCGTATCGAGGATGAGCTGGAAGGGCTGGGGGTGGCTCGCGAGGAGCGGTCGTTCGCAGCCCACATCACGCTGGGAAGGCGACGCACTCCGCATCGCGACGAGGCGTTGCAGAAGAAGCTGGGTGAGCTGACCGTGGTCGGTGGCGCCCGGTCTGGGGTCGCAGAGGTGGTTCTGATGCAGAGCCAGCTGCGACCGGGCGGACCGATCTATACGCCGATGGCCAGGTTCCCTTTCAAAGGTTGATCCGTCGCACGGAGCGCGCAAAGTGTCAGGGTCGCGCGCGCTGGGAAAGCCCGGTCGCACCGGGACAACAGATGAGGTGCAACTGTAATGGATAAAGCAAAAGCTCTGGAAATGGCCCTGTCGCAGATCGAGCGGCAATTCGGTAAAGGTTCCATCATGAAGCTGGGTGACGCCTCGGCGCGCTACGAGGTACCCGCCATTCCCACCGGCTCGCTGGCTATCGACGTGGCCCTCGGCATCGGAGGCATTCCGCGCGGCAGGGTAACCGAGATTTTCGGGCCCGAGTCGTCCGGCAAAACCACCCTGGCCCTGCAGGTAGTGGGTGAAGCCCAAAAATTGGGTGGAGTGGCCGCCTTCATCGACGTCGAGCACGCGCTCGACCCGCATTATGCCCGCAATCTCGGGGTCGATCTCGACAATCTCTACGTGGCTCAGCCGGATACCGGCGAGCAGGGCCTGGAGATCGTCGAAACTCTGGTGCGCTCCAATGCGGTGGATGTGGTGGTGGTCGATTCGGTGGCGGCCATGGTGCCCAAGGCAGAGATCGAGGGCGAGATGGGCGACTCCCACGTGGGCCTGCAGGCCCGTTTGATGTCGCAGGCTCTGCGCAAGCTCACGGGGACCATCTCCAAGACCAAGACGGCGGTCATCTTCATTAACCAGATCCGTGAGAAGATCGGCGTCATGTTTGGCAGCCCCGAGACCACTCCGGGCGGCCGGGCACTCAAATTCTACTCTTCCGTGCGCATCGACGTGCGCCGCATGGATACAATCAAGCAGAACGGCGAGATGACCGGCAATCGGGCCAAAATTAAGGTAGTTAAGAACAAACTGGCTCCACCGTTCCGTTCGGCCGAATTTGACATCCTGTTTGGCAAAGGCATCTCGCGCGAGTCGAGCCTCATCGATGTCGGCCTCGAAGCCGGAGTGCTCTCCAAGTCCGGCACCTGGTATTCCTATGGCGACGTGCGCCTGGGCCAGGGAAAGGAGAATTCTCGCGCCTTCCTGGAAGAGCACGCTCAGGTGGCCGACGAGATCGAACGCACCGTGCGCGGGATGCAGACCTTCAACTACCGCACCAACGGCGAAGCCGTGGAAGTCGAGGTTTAGTGAACGGCCGCAGAGCCTCCGCGTGGGCCCGATCGGCCCACTCGGAGGCGGCGGCCTCTTCAGAGGCTGAGCTCAGGTCTCTGCGCGAGCGCGCTTATGCCATCCTGGCCCAGCGGGACCATTCGCGTGCCGAGTTGGCCCGCAAGCTCCGCCTCGAGCTCGACGCTCCCCTGCTCGACGAGCTTCAGCGTGCTGGCTATCTGGACGAGCGGCGATTTGCCGAATCGTTCGCTCGTTCGCGCCGGCAACGCGGCTTGGGTCGTGAACGTATTCTGGCCGAGCTACGCCAGCGGGGGGTGGAGCGAGAGCTGGCCCATCAGGCCGCCGAGGAAGACGATTTCGACCAGGCCTGCGAGCTGGCTCGGGGTCGTCTGGCTCGCGGCAAGAGCTCCGATCAGGTCATGCGGTTTCTCTTGCAGCGTGGCTTTGGGGTCTCCCTGGCTAGGCGAGCCACCACACGAGCGGCTCACCTCCTGGAGAGCCCTGACTGAGATTCGGGCCGGGGTCAGCTGGTCCGCGCCTGGCTTAACACCATCGCGGTGGCCAGGTTGAAGGCCAGCACCCCGGCCAGGATCAGGCCGAAGCTGAAGAGCAGGGGGCGGATGCGCAGCCAGAGTGGTCGATAGGATGAATACTGCAAGACCAGGTCGGGCAGATAGGCCGTGGAGTAGCACAGGTTGGCCAGCACCGCCAGCAAGACCAGGGGGAGCAGTTGGTAACGCAGCAGCGCCCCGCGCGTGGGCGAGAGCAGGTCCACCCCCAGCACGATGGCGGTCAGCACCAGGTTATAGGCCAGGCGACGGAGCTCCCAGTAGGCAAGGCTGTTGTCCAGTACGGACCGAAATCCGGGGTGGCTGGAGCCAGCCCGTTCGAGGAGGCCCCGCTGGCGAGCCGAATCAGCCGAGATGAACTCGTTTTGCCTCACGCTTTCGTTGTAGCAGGCTTAAGGGTAGTTTTCCAGCTGCGTGCTGGCAGGATCGGGGTCGGTTCGGACCACGCGTCGCAACACCACCCCTCCGATGGCCACGGACTGATCGGTTTCTTTTACCCCCGAGAAATGCTCCGGTGGACTGACTAGCTGGCGCACGCTCCGGGCTCCCTGCTCCATCTCCTCGCGCAGGACGCCAGCCCTCCGCTCGAGATCGGGGAACAGGCGCCAGGAGTCGCGAAAGAGGAAACTGTTGAGTTGAGGGCTTGTAGCGCAGCGCATGGCCATCCACAAGCCGCTGAAGAAGCCCTGCTCTTGGACGCGCTGGCGCAAAGGGGTCTTATCGGGTCCGATCTGCAGGCGCGTGCCGTCGAAACTGGCCTGCATGGGCAAGACCGAGCCTCCCTGTACCAGGGAGCCCTTCACTTCGCCCGCCGGGCTGGCTTCGGCCCGGTAGATCTTCCCCCCGCTTGCGCACTGGAAGAGCCAGCTCCCGTCGGCGCGAAAGCCCTCGCGGTGCGTTCCCAGTTGGACCCCGTAATCCAGGCTCTCCGGGTGGAAGACGACTTCGGCCCGACTGCCTGATTGGAGCGCGATGGCGACGCTGCCATCTTCCTCGCGCCGGCAAGGGAAGACAAAGTTCTTGTCCAGGGGGGCTTGCAGGTGAGCCGTCAGGCCCTGCTCGGTCTGCTCCACCACCACGGGCTCGGGCAGATAGGTGCCGGCAGGCAGGATCGCCAGCCAGTTCTGGCCCCCACCTTCGAACCGCACGCCGCTGGGAGTTATCATGACCTGTCCATGCCATCATGATCCCCTGAAAATTCCCTGCAGGGTGGGTTGGGTAAGAGACGAACCGGCCGCTCATGGAGATTCAACTCGATCGCAGCTGCCAGGTTTTGCGCCTGGAGGTCCCTGTCGCTGTCAGCTCCTGGGAGGAAGAGGTCGAGATTCTTCCCGGTTTGAGCGAGCTCGCCGAGAGCGGCCGGATGGTTTCGGCCGCGGTACTGGCCGCCAAGGCCAAGGTCTTCGACGACGGCTTGATGGCAGCCGTCGAGCTGGCAGCCGACCGGGGCGCAGGGCGTCTGATGGGCAAGAACGAGCTGCTGGCCGGTTGGCTGGAGCGCTCGATGGCCACCCCCGAGGCCGCCTCTCATCTGTGGGTGGGACTGCGACTGCGCGGCCTGGAGCCCCCCGTCCCTCCTGCCGTCGAGCAGGTCGGTCTGCCGGCTATGGCCGAGTTCCTGGGCGCTCGCGAGCGGTCGCATCCGCTGGCTTTCTACTCCTGGAGCCCGGAGCTGGTCGGTATTTTTCGTCGCGATCGCTTTTTGCAGTCCCCCCTGGATGCCGGGCGAGCTCAGTCATTGCTCGACAGCCTGGGGCCGGCTCGGGAGACCTACGAGGCTCACTTGCGACTGGTCGCCCGTCTGACCAATCCTCTGGTCGAAGAGCCAGCCGCCCTGGGTCGACCTGGGGACCACCGGGCCGTATTCCCTCCCTCGCGGGCGCTGGAGACTGATCTTGCCAGGCAGCTGCTCGGTCAGAACCCGATCCCGTCGGGTTTCGACCTTATCGGCGAGCTGATGCGGCAAGTGGAGCAGGGTCAGCTGAGCTTGCGTCCCGGCCCTGAAGCCGGCTGGTATGCCCATCAGCAATGGTGCCTGGAGCCATTGTTGAGGCCCGACCAGGCGCTGGAGGCACCGAAGGTGGAGCGAGGGGTCGGCTACCAGGCATGCCTGCGCGAGTTCTGTCGGGCGGTTCTGGCACTGACTCGTGAGACCCACGTCAAGCAGCTCGAGTCACCGCGTCTGGGTTGCGCGGCCTGGCGCGAGAAGTTGGAGGTGCGACCCTCGCTGAGCCTGGAGCCTCAGGTGACCTATTACCAGCGCCGGGCCGAGAGCTATGCCTTCGCTCGCCAGGTGCTGGAAGAGGCGTTCGGCCGCCAGGCGCTCTCAGGGCTCATGGTTCGTCAAACCTGGCAGGGCCCGGCCGCGCTGCCCTTGGGCCAGGAGCTCGCCTCCATGGAGGCCTTGTTTCGCGGCTGCGCGTCTCAGTCGGCCTCCGAGCTGGGGCTCCCATGGCCCGTGGTCGATCGGAAGGTGGCCAGGGGTTGGCTGAAAGATCTCTCCGCTGACCCGGACGTGGGCCAGGATGTGCGCTGCCTGGTGCCCCTCTACTTCGACGAGCAGCGCCGCTGCCTCAAGATGCTGGCCGTACTGGGCTATGCCTGTCGCCCTCTGGACGTTTCCTATGTTCGACCCCCGGCCGTCCCTCAGGGTGTTGAGGTCGAGTTCACGAAGGATCGCGAGCCCCTGTATTACCCGGTCGCGGTCGAGGTCCACTGCCGGCGACTGCTCGATCGGGACGAGTTTCGCAGCCTCTGCGATCGATACCCTCCCACGGTTTCCTCGTTGCGGTCCGCGCTCGAATCTCTTTGAGAGGAAGGAACTCATGCTGGCAGGCCGAAGGGCGCGGCGCCAATTCGGAGGTTGCCCATGCTTAACAAATCCCTTCCCTGGCCTGAACAGGAGTTGCTGCTGGAGAAGCGGTCCGCCCCCCGGCGCCCGGCTGAGCGTCAACTGACCGTCCGGGCCGGAGAGAAGACTTACTCCGCCCGCTGCCTGGACGTGTCTCCCGGCGGCCTGCGCTATGAGTGCGCCTCCGAGAACCCTGTCGAAGTCGGTGAGTTACTCGAGATCGTCTCCCTGGAGCCCGATTTGAGCTTCGAGGGCCAGGTGGCCTGGACCGCTTCCGGCCCGGAAGGCCGTCAGCACGTGGGTGTTGAGCGCCTGGAGGCGATCCTCTTTTCGCTCGAGCGCCGCCGTTACGTGCGGGTCTCAGCGCCTGACCTGACCGCCAGCTGCTGCCTGCAGAGCCTGAAGGTGATCGATGTCAGCCTGCGAGGGCTACGGGTGGAGGCGCCTCTGCCGCTTCGGGCCAGCGACGAGCCCATCGGGGTTGATCTGCACCTGCCCGACCAGACTCTCACTTTCTCGGCGGTGGTTCTGGAGTCGCGCGGCTCTATCGCCCGCCTGGTCATCCCCGAGCTCGACCCGAAAGCCCACCAGCAGCTCGGCCTCTACCTGGCCGCTGCTTTGCGCTCATCGAGCCGCAATTAAAGTCTTGAGCGTTACGCGCTGAAGCTTTGCGTGTCCTTCGGGGCGCCTCATACAAGTTAGCAAGATCGGGTTTTCTCCTTCAGGCTCCCCGGGCCAGGTAGTCGCGATAGGCGGCCACGAAGGCCGGGTCGCGCCGTGCCAGGCTATCGTCGTCCACTCGCGAGCTGCGCGTCATGGCCTCATAGGCGAACGGAAGGGGCTCGAGATGCATCAGCTGGCGGGCGTTCTCGAACCAGTGTCGGCTCAGCTCGGAGACGGCCTGGTACTCCTCCACCTGGGGTCGTCGTGCGGCTTCAAAGGCGGGCAGCGCGTCCTCCACCCGCGGATGGGCGTTGAAAGCCTTCCATAGCGCGATCGAGTCCTCCAGGGCCAGCTTCGTGCCAGAGCCGATGGAAAAGTGCGCCGTTCGGAGGGCGTCCCCAAGAAGAACCACGTTGCGGTGGAACCAGTGCCGATTCCTGACCACGGTGAAGCGGACCCAGCGCGAGAAATTGCTCAGCAGGGGATGGCCTCCCAGGTCGTCGGCAAAGACCTGCTGCAGCAGGCTGCGCGAGGCCGGCTCCTCCAGGTGCTCGATGTTGCGCCAGGTGGGTTCGTCCACCTCCACGATGAAGGTGCTGAGATCCTGGCTGTACTTGTAGCTGTGGGCCATGAACAGTCCTTCCTGGGCGGGTCGGAAGGTCAATGTCAGGCCCCCGAAGGGCTGGGCCGTACCGTACCAGATGTAGCGATTGTTGCCCAAATCGAGGGAGGGCTGAAAGTGCTCAGCCAGTCGGGCGCGCACCAGGCTGTTGACCCCATCGGCCCCCACGACCAGATCGGCCTGAAGCTCCAGCGGGTCGGCCACCTCGCGCTCGAAGTGTAGCTCCACCCCCAGCTCGGCGGCGCGTCTTTGCAGAGCCTCCAGAAGCGCGATGCGGGCGATGCCCGAGAAGCGATTGCCAGCCACCGAGATCAGCTGACCGCGATGAACGATGTCCACATTCTCCCAGGTGCGCAGATGCTCGAGCAGGAGGCGGTGGGTCTCGGGATCGGGATCAGCCAGGTAGCGCATGGTCCGGTCGCTGAACACCACCCCCCAGCCGAAGGTGGCATCGCGGGCATTGCGCTCGAAGACGACCACCTCGTGCCCGAGTCCGCGCATCAGGATGGCGAAGTAGAGCCCGGCCGGCCCCCCTCCGATGACGGCGATCTTCATGGCGTCCACCTCGGAGCCGTCAGGCGGCGCTTGCCGTCCTGGGCCAGTTTCAGGCCCGGCTCGTCCAGGCCCAGGCGGTCCCACAGCTGGCAGGTGACCTGCTTGTGCTTCTGGTCCAGCCCCTCGCAGTAGTTAGTGTACTTGCAACGGCGCACTTCCTCGCCTCGTCCGAGCTGCATTTTGCGGAACCAGTCGGGGTCGGCCAGGCTCTGGCGGGCGGCGCCCACGATGTCGGCGCTGCCATCCTCGAGCAGCCCCTCGGCCTGGGCGAAGCTGCAGATGCCCCCGGTGACCACCACCGGGGTGGTCAGGCCCTGGTCGCGCAGCGCCCTGCGGATGGGCAGGGCGCTCTCCACGTTGCGTCCGAAGGGCCCTTTCTGGTCGGAAAGGACGGTGGGCATGCACTCATAGCCGCTCGGTCCAGTGTACGGGTAGACAGACCAGCCCACGGGGGGTTGCCTGGCATCCTCGAACTTTCCCCCGCGAGAGAGCGAGAGAAAGTCCATGCCGGCGCGCGCCAGCTCCAGGCCGTAGAAAGCGGCATCCTCGAGCGAGTAGCCGCCCTGGATGCCCTCGTGGGCCAGATAGCGGCAGCCCACCACCACGCCCGCTCCCACCGCCTGGCGCACCGCCCGGTAGACCTCCAGGGGCAGACGGATGCGGCCCTCGCGGGTCTGGCCGTAACCATCCGGGCGGTCATTTCGGCCCGAGAGAAAGCTGGCCATGGTGTAGGCGTGAGCGTAGTGCAGCTCAATGCCGTCAAATCCAGCTTCCCGCGCCCGCAGGGCGGCCTGGGCGAAGATGCCGGGCAGCACCCGGGGCAGCTCCAGGATATGCTCCTTGTCCAGGTCGGTGATGCGCTCGCGCCAGCCGTAGCGCAGCGACTCCAGCTCACGCTCGTCGAGATAGCGGTCGAGCTCTGGGTCGGGAAGACCGGCCAGATGCTCGCGAATGGCCTCGTCGGTCAGGCCGGGGAAGTGGGCCCTGTGCCGCTCGGTCAGCTCCAGGAAGCGAGCGAAGTATTTGGCGGGCTCGGGGCGGCGACGGATGGACAGAAAGTCGATCAGCTGGATGAAGAGCCTGGTGTGGCCCTGACTCGCTTCGCGCACTGCCTGGACCAGCTCTTTCAGACCCTCCACGAAGCGGTCGTGGCCGATGCGCAGCAAGGGTCCGCTGGGGATGTCGCGCACGCCCGTCGCCTCCACCACCAGGGCACCCGGTCGTCCGGCTGCAAAACGGGCATACCAGTCGATCACGTCGGGGGTGACGAAGCCCTCCTCGGTTGCCCGCCAGGGCACCATGGCGGGTACCCAGGTGCGTTGCTCCAGCTGGATCGGACCCACCTTGATGGGCGAGAACAGCCGGGCCGAGGCGGCTGTCGGGGCGTCCGGCCAGCCTCCCTCCGGTTTCTCGTGCTTGATGCGCTCAGGCGGGGTCCACATCTTTGCAGAGCTCCCGGGCAAGAATGAGGTGCTGGATTTCGGTGGTGCCCTCGTAGATTCGCAGGCTGCGCACGGCGCGGTAGAGCCGCTCGACGGGATGGTCGCTGAGCATGGCCACCCCCCCGCACACCTGCATGGCGGCGTCGATGACCTGCTGGGCCGTCTCGGTGGCAAAAGCCTTGGCCATGGCCACCTCGCTGGTCAGCCGCTCGCGCCCCTGGTCCTTGAGCCAGGCGGCCCGATAGGTGAGCAGGCGGGAGGCGTCCAGGCCGATGGCCATCTGGGCCAGCTTTTGCTGGATCAGCTGGAACTCGGCCAGGGGCTTGCCGAACTGCTGGCGCTTGAGGGCGTGCCGACGCGCCTCGTGCAGAGCCCTGGCGGCCATTCCGCAAGCGGCGGCGGCCACCGAGACGCGCAGGGCGTCCAGGGTGCGCATGCCGAGCTTGAACCCTTCGCGGGCGATCAGCTCGGCTCGACAGGCTTCAAAGCCGATGTTTCCCAGCGGGTGCGGGGCGCTCATCACCTGCGGCCCCAGAAAGCGCAGGCCTGGATTGTCCTTTTCGACCAGGAAGGCCCCGATACCCCGACTTCCCAGGGTGGGGTCGGTCTGGGCAAAGACCACGTAGAAGTCGGCGATCCCGGCGTTTGAGATGAAGGTCTTGTGACCCTCGAGCAGCCACGAGTCTCCCTCGGGACGGGCGCTGGTGCGCATGGAAGCGACGTCCGAGCCAGCCTCGGGTTCGGTCATGGCGAAGGCGGCCATGGCCTCGCCCCGGGCCACGGCCGGCAGCCAGCGCTCCTGCTGGGCCGGGGTTCCGGCCAGTGCCAGGGGGGTCGAGCCCAGTCCCTGAAGGGCAAAGACGGCGTCAGCCAGCGGCGAGCTGAAGCCAAGGTTCTCGCGCACGAGGCAGAGCCCGCGCGCGTCCTGAGGCATCTCGGCTCGGGCAAACCGGGTCGGTACCGCGGTGGCCAGCCAGCCCTGGCCCAGCTTGCCCAGCACCTCTCGGGCTGTCTCGCGGGCCTGGGCGTCGGTTTCGGGGGCCACCTGGTCCAGCTCTTGCCTGCAAAACTCGCCCAGGCGGTCGGCCGCCTGGCGGTGCTCGGCGGTGAGAAAGACCTCGACAGCGCCGGTGTCGATCACCGGAAGGCCGGGCTCCGTTTGGAGGTGAAGGCTTCGTAGGCCTCGCGGAAGTCGGGGTGCAGCATGCAGGCTGCCTGGATCTCGGTCTCGGCGGCCATGGCCGAGCGCAGGTCCATGTGGGCTTCGCGGTAGAGCAGTTTTTTGGTGATCTCCAGGCCGAAGGCGGGCCCGGCGGCCAGCTTGCGAGCTAGAGCGGTGGCCGCGGCCAGGGTTTCCTCGGGCTTGACCACCTGGTGGTAGAGCCCCATGGCCAGGGCCTCCTGGGCGCTGGTGAAGTCGCCCGTCATCAGCATGGCGTTGGCCCGGCCCAGCCCCACCAGGCGGGGGAGCAGCCAGGTGGCCCCCATGTCGGCGCCCGAAAGACCGACTTTGGTGAACAGGAAGGCGATCTTGGCGGTTTCGGAGGCCACCCGGAAGTCGCAGGCCGTGGCCATTACCGCTCCCGCCCCGGCCACGGTGCCGTTCAGGGCGCCCACGATGGGCCGACGGCACTCGATCATGGCCAGGATCAGGTCACCGGTGGCCCGGGTGAAGTCGAGCAGCCCTTCGAAGTCGCGCGCGAACAGGGCTCCGATGATGTCCTCCACGTCCCCGCCCGAGCAGAAGGCCCGCCCTGCGCCGGTAAGAACGATGGCTCGCACGCCCGGCTCGGTATCCAGGGCCAGGAAGACCTCCTTGAGCTCGCGGTAGACGTCGAAAGTCAGGGCATTCAGGCGGTCGGGTCGGTTCAGGGTGAGGGTGGCGACGCCATCCTCGAGTTGATACAGGAAGTGTTGGGGGGCGATCACAGCACGGCTGTCCCTTCGATCTCCACCCGGGCCTCGGACTCGAGCAGGCCTTTGACCTCGAGCAGAGCCATGGTGGGGTAGTGGCGCCCCATGCGGGCGCGGTAGAACTCGCCCACCCGTCTGGTGGCCGCGTTGTATTCGGCTTTGTCGAGCACGTAAAGGGTCAGGCGGGCCAGGTTCTCGGGACCACCTCCGGCTGCTTTGACCACCTCCAGCACGTTCTCCAACGCCTTGTCGAACTGCTCGGCGAAGTCGCGGCTGACAAAATGGCCCTCGGCGTTCCAGCCGACCTGGCCGGCGATGAACAGCAGGCGGGAGCCGGCCGGGGCCAGCAGGCCGTTGGAGTAGCCGCGCGGTTTGGCCAGCGTGTCCGGGTTGACGGGGGTGAGCATGGGCCTGCGCCTTTAGCGTTCGAAGGTCGGGTTCCTTCAGGCCCGTTCATCTTTCGTTTACAGTGGGGCAAAGCAACGTTCAAGGCTCGGTAACAGCCGGCAACAAGGTCGGAGGAAAGCTTTCGTATCCTGGAGGTGGTTGGTATAATGCTTTCAGGGAGGTTGCCTTCATGGAATACCGGTTGGAGTTGATGGATCAGCGCATTGAAGAGATTCGCCGGGCTCAGGCCCAGGATTTTGGCCTGATCATGGGGGCCCTGGCAGACCAGAGAGACCTGCTGCGTGATCTGATGCTCAGAATGGAGCAATCTCATCAGGAGTTGAGCAGAGGCCTGCAGGGCTATCAGCAGCGCTCCCTCGAGATGACCGACTTCCTGCGGGGGCTCATCGTGGCCGAATCGGCCCGCCGCGAGAGCGAGATCGAGGCCATTCACCGTCGGCTCGAGCGCCTCGAGAACCCTCCCGCCGCTTGACGGGCCGCTCAACGAAGCCGGCGACTCCATTCCAGGGCTGGTCGTTCAAAGAGCAGGTAGAACAGGTAGGCGCAGGGCAGCACCAGCAGGCAACCGAGCGGCAGCGCCACTGCCTGCGGAATGATCGTCGCGAGCACGGGCTGGAGCAGGTCCAGCACCGGCACGTGCACCAAGTAGAGGCTGTAACTGTAGAGCCCCACCTGACTGAGCGCCTTCCACCAGGGCCGGGCGCTCAATCGCTCGGGCTCCCGGGTTAAGGTCCAGGCGCAGACGCCCAGGTAGAAGACCCCCCAGCACGGGTCGGTGAGCACCCAGCCGGGCCGCGACCATTGACCGGCCAGGGCGGCGGCCAGGGCCAGCAGGCTCAGCAGGCCGGTTCTTCTCGAGAAACGGAGCCGGCCCTGAAAGTATCGCTCGGCCAGGGCCGCCCCCAGCACCCACTCGAACCAGCGGGCCGGACCCAGCGTCAGCCAGGCCGCCCCCCCCTGGGCGGGCAGAGCGCCCAGATACTCGACCGGGGTGGACCACATCGGGGTGCGTGCCTGCAGCCAGTAGACAGCCACGGCCCGGAAGACCATGGTAACCCCCAGCACGACAGCGACCACTCCCGTCAGAGACAGGCGCTTTCGCAACCAGAGAAAGGGGGAGTAGAGGAGATAGAGCTGCTCTTCCAGGGCCAGGGTCCAGAATACGATGTTCCCCGAGTTCCAGCGCGTCACGGGGAAGAAGGGGAGCAGAAAGGTGGCATGGATCGCCAGGGCAAACCAGAGCTCGCGCTGTCCCGGGCCGCTCAACACCAGGAAGCTCAGCGCCACGGCGGCCAGGTAAGGGGGATAGAGCCGGGTCAGCCGTCGTCGCCAGAAGGCCAGGAAAGGGCGAGCCTGGCCAACGCTGGCGGCCCGCGCGTGGATGCAGAACCCGGACAAGAGCAAGAAGAGGTGCACCCCTGTGAAGCCCTGCCAGGTGGGATACGCCAGCCAGAATGCTTCTGCGTCGACCTGGGTGATCAGCGGACCGAACCAGCCATGATAGAGCAACACCATGAGGGCGGCAACGCCCCGCAGGGCATCGACCCCGATCAGGCGGGGGACGCTCTGGGCCAAACCTACTTGATGCTGATCTGCAGCGTGTACTCGGCCCCGCCCCGGGTGGCCCCGACCACCACGCGGTAGTCACCGTCTCGCTGCAGCTGGCCCTGCCATTGGGTGGCATCCTTGCCCGGCTCGGCGCCGGCCAGCGGTTTGCCCGAGGATCCGATGATGTGGAAGACGGCGTTGCTTTCGACCGAGCTGATCTTCACCGCCATGGTCTGTCCACCGGTAGCTCCCAGAATGTAGGTGTTTTCCTCGCCGCGGGCCACGGCGCCCTGCAGCTTGGCCCCGCTGGTTCCCTGCTGGAAGCGAACCCGGGTGGTGAAGCCTTCGGCCAGCACCGCGGCCGTCAGGAGCAGGCAAAAGGTCAGGGTCAGGAGTCTCATGGTCAACACTTCAGGCTATCCCCGGGTCTTCCTTTCAGCCGCAGCAGGGCCAGCAGCTCCTCAATCAGGATGCTGGCCAGCGTCGCGATGCTCTCGTGACCCTCCTGGGCGTTGATGCCGCGAGGGGAGCCGAAGTAGGCTTGTGGCCCGCCCGCCTCCTCGAAGCTGGAGAGCCCGGCTCGGATGGCGTCCACCAGCGAGCGAGGATTGTCGGGTAGCTCTCGGGCCTTGTCCAGCTCGACCAACTCGGGTCGGGAGGCCAGCACGATGGAGCCCTCGTACTGGCCGGCATGGCAGGCCCCGCTCTGGAACTCGGCGCTCAGGCGCGCGGCATGGCTTCTTCGGGTCAGGTTTGGGAAGGCCACCGGGAGGGGGGCATCCGCCAGGCTCTGCTGCAGGCACTGGAGGTGGAGCGGGTCGAGGTGGGCATTGGCCACCCCCAGCGCGGCCAGGCCCCAGCGCGAGAGCTCGGCCGTCAGGTCCTGGAGTAGAAGGCTCACGGTCTCGGGCCGGAAGCTGAACGTGCCGGCAAAGTTGCGGGCAAACCCGGCCACTGTGAAGTCCAGCGTGGGGAGCACGAGCCCCATGTATCCCTCGCGGGCCAGCAACTCGGTCGCCCGCTCGGCCACGGCCTCGGCGATCACCCCGTCAGTGCCCAGGGGCAGGTGAGGGCCGTGGGCCTCGATGGCTCCCACCGGCAAGAGGGCCACGCAGCGCGAGCGGTCGAGCGCTTCAAAGCGGGTGTAAGTCAACTCGGTCAGACGCACGGCGACCTGCCTTCGGCAGGAGGGCTCACCGGCCTGCCAGAATGGCCGCGCCACCATGGACTTCAATCCGACTTCCGAACAGAAAATGATCCGCGATGCCGCGCGCAGCTTCGCGCGCGATAAGATCTTGCCTCACGCCCGCCGCTGGGACATCGAGGAGGCCTATCCCCGGGAGCTGCTCAACGAGATGGGCAAGCTCGGCTTTCTGGGCGTGCCGGTGCCCGAGCAGTACGGCGGGGCCGGTCTGGACTATATCAGCGAGGCAATGGTCTTCGAGGAGATCGGCTACGCCGACTCCTCGGTGCGCACCACGCTGTCGGTGCAGATGTCGCTGGTGGAGCTGACCATTCTGGCCTGGGGCAACGAGGAGCAGAAAAAAAACTACCTGCCCCGCCTGTGCTCGGCCGAGTGGATCGGCTGCTTCGGCCTGACCGAGCCCGGAGCGGGCTCGGATGCGGGCAACCTGGCCACCCGGGCCGTGCGCCTGGGGTCGGACTGGGTCTTGAACGGCCAGAAGGTCTGGA
>CAYYHB010000117.1:0-15602 GCA_964471395.1 uncultured Burkholderiales bacterium
GGTCCCCACAAGACCAGCCTGGCCAACACCGATCGACCGGTCACCTACGACCACACCACCCGGCGTTTTCAGCGAGGCAACCTGGAGGAGGCCATTACCTCCTTCCCCTTTGCCGAGGAAGGCTGGTATGTGGTGCTCGAGAACCCCGCCCGCGAGGGCGATGAAGAGCACCCCAAGGGCGGCCCCAACAACCTGCCCAAGCTGATATCGGGGCGCAAGGTCAACCTGCCCGGACCCATCACCTTCCCCCTCTGGCCGGGTCAGGTGGCCCGCGTCATTCAGGGCCATCACCTGCGCTCGAACCAGTACCTGGTCGTGCGCGTCTACAATGAGGAGGCCGCTCGCGACAACTGGGCTCGGGCCGTGATCAAGCCCCAGCAGCCCCACACCGAGCCGGTGGAGCAGGAAGCTCCCGATCTCACCATGGGCAAGCTGCTGGTGATCCGCGGAACCGACGTCTCCTTCTACATCCCGCCAACCGGGATCGAGGTGGTGCCCGACGTGGCCGCAGGCGGCTACGTGCGCGCCGCGGTCACGCTCGAGCGTCTGGAATACTGCATTCTGCTCGACGAGGATGGCAACAAGCGCTTCATTCGGGGGCCGGCGGTGGTCTTCCCCGAGCCCACCGAGACCTTCGTCGAGAAGGCCGGCTCGCGCAAGTTCAAGGCTATCGAGCTGAACGAGCTGACCGGCATCTACCTGAAGGTGATCGCTCCCTACACCGACGAGGCGGGGGTGGCCCACAAGGAGGGCGAGGAGCTGTTCCTGACCGGGAAAGAGCAAATGATCTACTTTCCCCGGCCCGAGCACGCCATCATCAAATATGGTAATCAGGACATCCACCATTCGGTGGCCATCCCGGCCGGAAACGCCCTCTACATGCTGCACCGGCTCACGGGCGAGGTGAGTCTGGTCAAGGGGCCGGCCATGTTCTTGCCCGATCCGCGCCGCGAGGTGGTGGTGCGGCGAGTGCTGCCGCTCCATCTCGTGGAGATGCTCTACCCTGGCAATCGCGAGGCGCTGGAATATAACCGTAAGCTTCTGCAACTCACGCGTCCCGAGATGGAGTATGTGGCCGACCGCGAGGTGCGAGCCAAGAAAGAGCGGGTGCAGGAGGACGCCAAGGTGCTGCAAGCAGCCCCGCGCGACTTCGCCGGGGATGAGCTGATGCGCACCCAGACCTACTCCAAGCCCCGCACCATCACGCTGGACACCCGCTACGAGGGGGCCGTCTCCATCGACGTCTGGACCGGCTACGCGGTGCTGGTCGTGGGCAAGAGCGGCCAGCGCAAGGTGGTGGTCGGTCCGGCCTCCTACCTGCTCGAGTATGACGAGAGCCCCGAGATGGTCGAGCTCTCCACCGGAACTCCCAAGACGGATGAGGAGTTGTTTCGCACCGTCTATCTGCGGGTGCTCAACAACACCGTCTCGGACGTGGTCCAGGCCGAGACAGCCGACCTGTGCCAGGTCCGGGTGCAGCTTTCCTACCGGGTCAACTTCGAGGGCGACCCCGAGCGCTGGTTCAACGTGGAGAACTACGTCAAGTTCCTCACCGACCACATGCGCAGCATGTTGCGCAATGCCATCAAGTCTCACGGGCTCGAGCAGTTCTACCAGAATGCTATCTCGGTCGTACGCGACGCGCTATTGGGCGCTCCCGTAGAGGGCAAGCGTTCTGGACGGCGCTTCGAGGAGAACGGCATGCACGTCTACGACGTGGAGGTGCTCGACGTGACCATCGGCGAGAACCAGATCGCCGATCTGTTGATGAAGGCCCAGCACCACGCCGTGCAGCAGGCCATCGAGCTGGCCGCCGAGCAACGTCGGCTGGACGCCACCAGAAAGAGCGAGGAGATCAAACAGCAGATCGCCGAGGCGGTCAGCACCACCACCCTGAAAGAGCTGGCTTTGCGCAGCACCGAGCTTGAGATGCGGGCGGCCTACCTGGCCCAGGAGGTCCGCACCCAGCACGAGGCCGAGATGCAGCGATTGCAGGGCAAGAGCCAGGAGCAAGAGCCCATCTCGCGCCTGCACGAGGCCGAGCTCGCGCGCGAGCGCGCTCGACGCGAGCAAGAGCTGGAGCTGGCCCAGCGCCAGCTCGGTCAGCGGCTGGAGGAGCTGCGCGCCGAGGTGCAGGGAGTGGTGGCCCGGGCCGAGGCCGTCTCGCCCGATCTCATCGCCGCCCTGCAGGCCTTCAGTGACCGCGCCCTGGCCGAGCGTATGGCCGAGACCATGGCTCCGCTGGCCATTCTGGGGGGCAAGAGCATCGGCGAGGTGTTCGCCGGCCTGCTCAAGGACACGCCCCTGGAGAGCGTGCTCAAGCGTAATGGAGGCAACGGCGAGCCGCTGGCATTGAAACCTGGATCCTAGTCGTTCTCTGCGGCCGTCGTTCGCCACATTAGCGGCTCTTGCGTCGCGCTATGTAGGAAGCAAACCGACTGCTGGATGGCGGCCCCGCCCTATCGGCTTGCGGGAGGATGCTTTCGTAGGCCTGCAGCTCGTTCACGCGCCTGGCTCAGCTGGGGCTGGAACCAGTGCGAAGTTCTCGGCGGCCTCGGCTCATCAGGTGGAAGCCGAGGGGGCCCTCCGATGAAGAAGGCTGTCCGACAAGCAGGTGGGATCTGTTCGTGGAGACTCGACTCAGAAGGTGAAACTCCTTCAACATCGAAAACCTTGTGTCGGGTGGTGGAACTCATTTGGGCGGCGCTTTCTGTAGAGGAGTGGAGGCTCAAAAAAATTCTATCCCCTCCTGAGAGGGATCTGCTCGAACAGACGGAAGGACCGGTGTCAATTGTTGATGTCTTTCTGTCACTAACCCAATGGAGGTAGGAATGATTGGAACTCGACCACTAGGCCGGCTGGCTCTGTTCGCACTCGTTATGATGTGTTTGGCCACCATTTCTTGCGGTGGCGCCGGCTCGGCGGGTACCCCGCAACAGGATTTCGCCACGATCGCTGAGCACTTCGCCGGTCAATTCAGCGGGCGTACCCAGATCAACGCAAATCAGCGCTTGACCTTTACATTCACGGGCTCGACCACCGGAACGGTGTCGAATGTCACGGTCAGCGTGGAAACCGTTACCCCGCTTCCGGATGGAGTGATCGCTCCCTTCGAAGCCCGGGATTACGACGATGGCGACTACGCGGGAACTTTCGATAAGACGAACGGTGCCTTTACCCTGTTCGGATTCCTGGTCCCTGGAAGCGACCCGAACGCCGGCATCTTTGGTGATCAGATCGCCACTCAGATCACCGGTCAGGCGGGCGGACCCTTCACCTCCACCACTCCCGGCACGTTCACGCTGACAATCGGCGGAGCTGCCTTCACCGGGAGCCTGATTCGCGGCACCTTCGAGAACTAATTTTCGCAGCGGACGGACTTTGCAGAGCAACCCGGTGTCAAAGCCGGGTTGCGTTCTTTATGCCAGTTGCTCCATGAAATCAAAGCGCATCTTGGCCCCCGACGGGTCAAACAGATAGACCCCGTCGCGCTTGCCCACCGAGGTGGCCAGCTGGTCCTCCAAGAGCAGAAAGCTGTCCTTGTTGAGGCCCACGCACTGTCGATTCTGGAAGCGATAAGCCAGGTAGCTGAGGTTGTCGGGATCGTCGGTCTGGATGCGATCCATGCAATGAGGGAAGAGCTGTAGGCTTCGCACCAGGCCAAAGCCGCGATCATACAGGTTGAACTCGGCGCCGGTGGCGAAATCGTTGTAGACGATGATGCGCTCGCACATGATGAGCGAGCCGGCCGAGACCGTGTAAAACGAGGTGCCACGTCGCAGGGCTTCGACCAGAACCTCGCCCAGCCTGAAAAAGTGCAGACAGCGATGCAGTGCGGCCAGGTTTCCGCCGAAGAGGAAAATGGAGTTGGCACTCAGGATACGCTCCTCGAGCGTCTGGCGCAGGCTGCGCCAGGTGGGGTTGAAGTGCAGTCCGGTGCCCACCACGAAGTGCTCGTCGAGGTCTCGCAAGAGCTCCACCATGCGATCATCGTTGTCGATCAGGCGACCGAGCGTATCGCGAATGTCTCCGCCCAGAAAGTAACCCATCAGGCGGTCGCCATCAAAGTCGGCGGGCGGGTGCGAGAAGGCCCCGGTAACATCCTGCATGACCCGGGCCAGGGTGCCGTCGCTCTGGCGTTCCTTCAGTTGGGACAGCGACTGCCGCAACTGGGCCACGTAGAACGAGTTCTTCTCGAGATAGAGGCGTCGGGTGGCTTCCATCAGCTCGGCGCGAGCGTTCCAGGCGGCGGCCAGGGCTGGCTCGCGGTCCAGGAAGGCTCGGTAGGAGTGGTAGGCGGACAGGTTCTGCAGATTGCCGTCGAATCCGCCCACGAACCTCGAGGGGATGCCGATGTCGCGCAGGGCGGCCTTGATGGGCTCTTCCTCGAACTCGTTCTCCAGCCAGCCGGCGGTGATCAACAGCACTTTGAGCGACTCGCGCACGGCCCGATCCTCGTGCAGCGAGCTGAGCAGCCAGTCGCGCGCCATCTTGACGAAGTCGCTTTCGAGTACGATATTGCCGTTGAAAAGGATGCGGCCACGCATAGGGCCGCGATCCTTCGCGGTCGGCCGCGGACGGGCCTACCGCGACAGCATCCGATCGCAAACCGGGCTCGGACCCTGAAGAGCAGGGCCGGGGCCCTTGCTGTACAAACGCATGGTTGTGCGCGCCGATCTTCTGCTGACCAACGCCCGGGTCTGGACCGGCGACCCGACCCGTCCCTGGGCCGATTCGCTGGCCATTCACGGAAACCATCTGGTGGCCGTGGGCCAGGAGGTCAGCGCCGCCGCGCGCCTCGACCTGGGGGGCCGGCTGGTCATTCCGGGCCTGTGGGACGCCCACATTCACTTCTACCTCTGGAGCCTGGGTCTGAGCCAGGTGCAGCTGAGCGGCTGCGGGAGCCTGGAGGACCTGCTCGGGCGGGTTCGCCGGTTCATTGCCGATCATCCCCGGGAGGCCTGGATTCGGGGATGGGGCTGGAACGAGACCGGCTGGACCGACCCGGCCATGCCCACGCGACACCAGCTCGACGCGCTCACCGGGCCAGACCGGCCCTGCCTGCTCTACCGCTCGGACATGCACTCGGCCGTAGCCAACACGCGCGCTCTGAGTCTGGCCGGCATGCTGGAGCCGGACCTGGTGGTGGAGGGGGGCGTGATCGACCGCGACGAGCGCGGTGAGCCCACGGGAGTGCTGCGCGAGCTGGCTATCTCTCGCATGCGGGATTTGCTTCCCGACCCCAGCTCCAGCGAGCGCGAGCGAGCCCTGTTGTCGGGCATGGAGCGGCTGCACCGGCTGGGGGTCACCTCCATCTGTGATCAGCGCCTCAAGGATCACGAGGATGGTCGCAGCGCTCTGACTGCCTACGCACGTCTGCATCGGAGCGGGCAGCTCGCGCTGCGGGTGAGCTGCAACGTGGCGGCCCATCATCTCTCGCAGCTGGAGGAGCTGGGGCTTTCTTGCGGGATAGGCGACGACCGGCTCCAGCTCGCTCACGTGAAGATCTTTACCGACGGCACCCTGGGCAGCCGCACGGCCTGGATGCTGGAGCCGTTTCTGCCCGGCCCCTTCGACGACCGCGACAACTGCGGCCTGGTGCTGACTCCCCCCGAGCAGATCGGACAGGAGCTGCGTCGGGCTCTAGCGATCGGTTTTCCGGTCTCCATCCACGCCATTGGCGACCGGGCCAACCGGGTCTGCCTGGACTTGCTCGAGCAATCGCGACTGAGTGGTGTGGAGCCACCGGCCGTTCCGCATCGAATCGAGCACGCTCAGACCCTGGCCGACCCGGACCTGGGCCGCCTGGCCCAACTGGGAGTCACGGCCAGTCTGCAACCTGCCCACATCCTGGACGATATGGATACGGCCGACGCTTACCTCGGAGAGCGCGCCCGCCTCGCCTACCGCTTCGGGGGACTGGCCCGTTCGCGAGCCCTGCTTGCCTTTGGCAGCGATGCGCCCGTCTCGGACGTCAATCCCTTCTATGGCATGCACGGGGCTCTGTGCCGTCAGCGCCCCGATCGCATGGAGCGGGGAGCCTGGTATGGCCAGGAGCGGCTGTCTCTTCAGGAAACGCTCACGGCCTACACGCTGGGAGCGGCTACGGCGGCCGGTCGCCAGCGTCTGACCGGCTCGCTGGTTCCCGGCAAACGGGCCGACCTGGCCGTGCTCGACCGCGATCTCTTCGAGCTCGAGCGCCAGGGGATTGTGGGCAGCGAGCTGGCCGATACCCGGGTGTTGTTGACCATGGTCGACGGAGAGGTGGTCCACCGCGAGCTCTGAGCGCAGAGGGGCTGAGGCGCCGCGCGCTCCAATTCCCCACAGGTCAACGCGCGGGACTGTAGAAAGCTGCTCGGCGATGACCTGGCGACACGGATTTTCCCAGCTCAGCGAGGTGGGCCTCCACTGGGTGAGCCAGGGCGAAGGGCCCCTGCTCTTGCTCCTGCACGGCTTTCCCGACTTCTGGTATGTCTGGCGCAAGCAGATCCCCGCTCTGGCCAGCCACTACCGGGTGGTGGCCCCCGACCTGCGCGGCTACAACCAGAGCGACAAGCCCTCCGGGCGCAGGTGCTATCGGCTCAATCGCCTGGCCCGCGATGTGGCCGAGTTGATCGAGGACCTGGGCGAGCAAGACGCCTACGTGTGCGGCCACGACTGGGGCGGGGCGGTGGCCTGGGCTACGGCCGGACTCTATCCTCAGCGCCTGCGCAAGCTGGCCGTGCTCAACTGTCCTCATCCGGGGGCCATGGTGCGAGGGGTGCTGCGCAATCCTTCCCAGCTCAGGCGCAGCTGGTACATCCTCTGGTTCCAACTCCCCTGGCTGCCGGAGCGAATGATTCGCCGCCACCTGGCCGGTTGGTTCCGGGCGGCCTACGGGCGGCGCATCGATCCGCTGGACGCCCAGCGCGGCATGGAGGCCCTGATGCGTCCAGGGGCCCTGACCGCGGCCCTGAGCTATTATCGGGCCGGTCCCATGCACCTGCCCAAGGCCGAAGTGAGCGCCCTGATGCTGTTTGGTGCCGATGATCCCTATTTGTTGCCTTCCACGGCCGCCCTCAGCAAGCATTACACCCGGGCCCCCTTCGAGTTTCGCCTGGTAGAGGGCTGCGGGCACTGGATCCAGCTCGAGCGCCCCGATCTGGTCAATCGCGAGCTGCGCGACTGGTTTTCAGCGCCGACAGGAAGTTCCTAGCCCCTCTTGCCAACCAGGGCCCTCTCGGCTATACTTCACTCTCGCAACTAGAGTTCAAGGAGTTACTTACCCAATGGCCAACGCTGCAGCTGGAAAGGACGGACGGGGAGAGCGCCGGATGCGCCGCCCGCGCCGGAAAGTCTGCTACTTCTCCGCCAACAAGATCGAGTACATCGACTACAAGGACATCAACCTGCTTCGGCGGTTCGTCAATGAGCGGGGCAAGATTCTGCCGCGCCGCATCACCGGAACCTCGGCCCGTCACCAGCGTCGTCTGGCCGTGGCCATCAAGCGCGCCCGTCACCTGGCGCTGCTTCCTTACACCTAAGGTCCTTCCGGTCTTCAAGACTGAGCGTCCGTCCTCGACGGGCGCTTGTTGCCTGTACAGGGAGTCGCTCTGGAAAATAATTCTATCCCCCAAGCAGGAACTTGAATCTAAATCAAGAACATACGAGGCGAGTCTGGTTCCTCCGTACTCGCGACGCCCCGGCCCCCAGCCAAGTTGCTGGCCTGCCGGGGCGTCACTTTTTCCGACCGCTCAGCGCAGGCGGGCTAGCTGGGCCTGCAGCTCCTCGAGCTCGCGGCGCCAGAACGAGTGCGACTCTACTTCCGGGAAGAGGGGCACGAAGACCGGGTCGCGTCGGCGTCGGGCCACCCAGGTGGCGTAGCGCACGAACTTGAGCGCCCGCAGGGGCTCGATCAGGGCCAGGCTGCGGCGATCGAAGGGGCGGCGCTTGCAGTAGGTCTCGAGCAAAGTCTCTCGCATGGCCACGCTGTCTTCGTCGCGGCCCGGCAAGAGCAGCCAGACGTCCTGCACGGGCGGACCCATGGCAAAGTCGTCGAAGTCCACCAGCTCGAGGCCCTGCGAGCTGTAGAGGAGGTTGCCCCGGTGCAGGTCGCCGTGGAGGCGGATGGGGCGAATCTCGGCGAACATCCGCTCTACCCGGCTGACCAGCGAGCGCACCGTCTTCTCGTATCCCGGCCAGATCTCGCCGGGCACGACTTTTTCCTCGCGCAGAGCCTCCAGGTTCTCCAGGCCCCAGCTGCGAGGCCCGATCAGAGGACGGTAGCGGGCCGCGCGCCGCTCGCCCACGTTGTGCAGGCGAGCCAGCATGTCGCCCAGGGCGTGCACATGGTGCAGCTCGATCTCGTCGGGGCAGCGCCCGAACTGGTAGGGGAAAATGGCGAAATAGATGCCGGACACCACTCCCACCGTGTCGCCGTGCTCTAGCTCGAGCGGCGGCCCGACCGGTAGACCGGCATTCTTCAGCTCTTGCAGGAAGTCGTGCTCCTCGCGCAGGGCCTCGCGCGACCAGCGGCCGGGTCGGTAGAATTTGGCCACCCAGCGGGTGCCGTCGACGTCCTCGGCGCGGATGACGCGATTTTCCAGCGAGTTGAGAAAGACGAAGCCGGGCTCGACATCCAGGTCGGCTTGCTCGAAGGCCTCGAAGATGCGCTCCAGGGTCAGATTGTAGAAGTAGCGGGTCGGATTCATCGGCGCAGCGGGGCTCGAAGCAGCAGGGCGCTAAGAAAGAGAGCGGCCAGCGGAGGGCCGCTGCAACCGATGAAAACGCCCAGCCAGTCCCAGGCGCTGCTCGCGCGGGGAATATTGTAGAGCAGGGCCTGGGCAAAGGTCATCCAGCAGTCGGCCAGCACCGCTCCTAAAAGCATGAAGCCCAGCGCTCGCGCCTGGCGTCGGTGCCGGCGCAGGCCGCGGCCCAGAAGCCAGAACAGGGTGAGGATCAGCACGTCGAAGCTGGCCCAGGCCTTTGCCAGCCAGGCGGCTCCAAACCAGCGCTCCGAGTCGCACAGCGCCAGCACGATCGTCCAGGGAATCAGGGCGGCGGCCAGTAGCTCGGCTCCCAGAGCCCAGCCCTCCGGCTCGCGCACCCGGGCGGGTTGGCTCAGCAGTCGACCGGCGGTGACCAGCGCGAAGCGGTCGGGGCGGCCGTGCGAAAAGGCCACCAGCGAGGCCCACAGGGCCCGGGCCAACCGGCCCGGCTCGGCGGCCAGGACGATGGGCTGGAAGCGGCAGCCCAGGCGAGCGCGGAAGTTGTAGATGCCCTTGAAGCCATACAGCCAGTTCAGATGCTTGGAGGCGGACCGCATCAGGGCCAGCAGAGGCCCGCCGCGGTCAGGCAGGCCGGCCAGCGCGGTGAAGCCCAGGGAAACGCGTCCCGGTAGACTCTGCATGGCCGTGTCCAGCAGCATTTCGGCCGTGCCCTGGGGAACCGGTCGGCCCAGGATGAGGAAGTCCACCAGGTGGTTTCCCCCGCCCAGGTCGACAGCCACCAGCAGCCCCAGACAGGCTCCCCCGGGGCCGTAGGCGGCCCAGCGGCGGCGCTTCGGATCCATCTCCAGGGGGCGCCCGGCGGCCAGAAAGCCCATGGGCGGCATTCCCTGGCGATGGCGCCAGCCCCTGACCAGTGGCTCCAGGTCGGCCTCGGGGGGATCCTCTCGAACGCTCACCCCCTTGCGCCGGGCCCGGCGCAGAAACTCGCCCACCCGCTCGGGCCGCCATTCACCTGGCTCGAACCAGGCCTCCTGGCCGACCGGGAGGCTCTGCCAGCCGGTCGGAGACCAGCCGAAGAAGGCGGCCTGGCGACCTTTCTCGCGGGCCTGGCGGGCGAACTCGGCGGCCGTGGCCTGCGGATCGGAGCTGAGGGGCTGGCCGATGGCCAGCCAGCACCCGGCATACTCGACGTAAGCCAGGCAGTCTTGAAAGGTGCGCCAACCACTGCTGGGAAGGGCGAAGGCCGGCGTAGGAGGGCCGAAGGCGTCGATTCGTTCCGAGAGCGTCATGAAGCCGGGGGCGGCGGCTCCTCGGTAAGCGGGAACAGGAACTTGAGAGCTCCCGGCATGCGGGCCCCCCAGGCGGCTTCGTTATGCCGATGGCGGTGCCCGATCAGGTGCTGCAGGTCGCGCCCCAGCGAGTAGCGCCCGATTAAGGAGTCGCGCAGCGCCAGGGTCAGGCTGACGCCGTCTCGGAACGTGCCGCCGCTGTCGCCGGAATCAAGATAGATGCGCAGGTCGCGGCGTTTGTCCTGGGCTACTCGGGCGGGGAAGTTTCGAAGCCACCACGAGCCCGACATCGCCCCCACCTTGCCGAACACATCGGGATGCTCCCAGGCCAGGTAGAGGGCGGCCACCCCCCCGGCGCTCGAGCCCAGCGTGCCGGTGTTGAAGGAGCCACCGAGGGTGCGGTATTTTTCGTTGATGAGCGGCATGAGCTCTTGCATCAAGAAGGCCGCGTAAAGGTCGGCCCGTCCCCCGTCGTCGGGGCTGATGTAATCGCGCAGGCGATTGGGCGTGTTGTCCACCCCCACCACGATCAGCTCGCGCGCTTCAGCTCGCCGGGCCGTCTCCTCCACAGCCCGGGTGGCGTGCCACGAGCCGAAAGGGCCCACCTCGAACACGTTCTGGCCGTCGTGCAGATAGAGCACCGGATAGCGTCGGTCGGTCTGCTGGTCGTAGCCGCGCGGCAGGAACACCCGATAGGGGCGCTTCTCCTTGAGGATGGCGGACTCGATGACCGGCACCGCGGCCGGGTCATAATCGCGTCGGGGTGCGTCCGGCCGGCGGGCAGGCTGGTAGTTGAAGAGTTGTCCATCCTGCACGAAGATCCAATCCTGAGTGGCCTGGTAGGTGTCCGAGGCCGGGTCGCGCAGGTTGCCCAGGCTGTTGGTGAAGTAGAACTGCAGATTGCGTCCCGCCTGGCCCAGGGCCCAGGCCCGCCAGCACGACTCCCCGTCGATGCGGCCAGGACCCGAGCGGGTCATGGTTACCGAGCGGAACTGTCGCGCCCCCTGGTGGCGCCAGTGCAGCACCGGTGGGTCAAAGCCCGAATGGTAGAGAACCTGCTTCCCTAGAGTCGAAGGCTCGGCTTCGACCAGCGTTCCCGACGGCTCGGTCGGGACCGCATTACCCAAGCCCGCATTGCCCTTTCATAGGTTGAATGGCTTCCTCCCTGGGGACAGAATTCCTACCGGGCCACCACCCGCACCGGCTCGTCGTAGAATGCGGCCCCGCCGCCTCCATCGGTTTCCCGGGCGCCAATCAGCTGATTGGCGCAATTGCCCCGGCGCAGCATCCCTCCTTTGGCCATAAAAGCCACCTCCGGGTGGATGCTCTCGTCGAGTCGCACACGCACGTCCAGCCAACCTCGCCGGCTCTCCAGACGAGCCTCCAGTCCGTCTTTGAGGCCACAGGAGGGGTGCAGGCTCACCACAGGCGGGCCTTCGTGGTCGACCGACCACTGCGAGGACTGCGACCTGGGAGTGGACACGGCCAGCAGCTGGTAGGGGAACTCCTGATTCGGTCGAGGCGTGGGCCCGGGAGGCTGATGGATCAGGTTGACTTTTCCGCTGGTGGTCGGGAATCTCCGTCCCTCGAAGAGCACCCGGGGGGCATCGGGACGGGGCTGGGGGCCCTGCTCGAGGGCCTCCAGCGTGAGCGGAGGCCTCAGGATCCGCCGCTTCCAATCGTGCACGGTGCCCTGGAGAAGATCGCTCAGGCCCAACCGGTTGGCCAGCTCCTGCCAGATCCACAGCTCGTGGCGCGCCTCTCCGGGTGGCTCCAGGGTGGGGCTCGAGTTGCGCACCCAGTGATTGCCGTAAGCCCCCACCAGGTCCTCATCCTCCAGCAGCGTCAGGGTGGGCAGCACCAGCTGGGCGCAGTCAGTGGTGTCGGTTGGGTGGGTGTCCACCACGACGTTGAGCTCGCTCTTGTGGAAGGCTTCCCGGGTGACCTGAGAGTCGGGCAGCATGGAGACGGGATTGCCGGCCGTCACCCAGATCATGCGGATGGGCGGGTCCTTGGCGGCCAGGATCTCGTGGCCCAGTCTGGCCTCAGACAGCTCGCGAGCGCTCTTGCCCGGGATGAAGCCGGTATCGAACGAGGCCCGACGTCGGAAATAGTAGGAGATGCCCCCGCCAGCCACGCCCAGGTTGCCGCTGACCGCCGCCAGGGCGTCCAAGGCTCGAACGCTCGCCATTCCATTGGCCCTCCGGGCCAGCCCCCAGCCCACCAGCAGGGCTGAAGGGCCGTCTGCGTAGGCCCGGGCAATGGTCTCTACCTGCTCGGAGCTGACTCCGGCTTCGTTGGCCCAGTCGTCGCGGGAGAAGACCAGCTCGCGGTAAGCCTGGAAGTGGTCGCAGTAGTCAGGGGCTTCGGGATCGGTGTGGCCGAACTCGAACAGGGTACGGGCCACGGCCATGGCCAGCGCGAAATCGCCCCCGGGGCGCACCTGCACGAACTCCGGGCAGAGCTCGGCCAGCCTGGTGCGCAGCACGTCGATGCCCACGAGCTTACAGCCCCGCTCGCGGGCCTTGAGCAGCAGCGGCAGGAGGTGGGGCCCGGAGGTGTGCACGTTCTTGCCCCAGATCAAGATGGTGCGGCTTTCTTCCAGGTCGGTCAGGTCGTGGCTATCGCAGAGCCCGAAATCGAGCTCCTGGGCGGCCTCGCCGGCCCCCGAGCAGATGTCGCCGCTCTTGACGCTGACCGGACCGAAGCTCTCGAAGAGGTAGTCCGAGAGGTTCTTGAGCAGCCCCAGCGAGCCCCCGGAGCGATAGTGCAAAATGGCAGCCGGCCCGGACTCGGAGCGAATCTTGAGGAGATTTTCGGCAGCCAGATCAAGGGCTCTGTCCCAGGAGACCGGCCGGCCCTGCAAGAGGGGCGTGGTCAACCGGTCGGAGGCATACTGGCGGTAGAGAAAGCGGCTGGTCCGCTCGCACAGGAAGCCCTTCGTGACCGGATCGTCCGGGTCGCCCTTAAGCTTGACCGCCCGCCCCGCGTCGTCCACGGTGACCAGGATGGAGCAGGCGTCGGGACAGTCCCGATTGCAGGCGGTTCTCTTGACGGGCATGGGCATGGATTCGGGTCGGCGCGGGCCAGGTCCTCGCTCGGGACCGAGGGGGCCGGAATGTGCACGGCTCCGTGCCCGGCGGCCCGCGGTGCCTGGCTCGCCGATGGCCAGGGCTGGGCGGGCTACATCTTGGACTTGAGCACCGCGGCCACGTTCTTGTGACCGCGGTCGCGGGCCAGGTCCAGGGGGGTCTTGCCGGCCTTGTTCTTGGCCTTCGGCGAAGCGCCCGCGACCAGCAGTGCCTCAACCACCTTCAGGTGTCCGTTCCAGGCGGCCTTGTGCAGCGCCGTGCTTCCCTCCGGCGTGACGGCCTTGACGGAAGCCTTGTGGGCCAGCAGGGCCTTCACTGTCAACAGGTCGCCCGACTCAGAGGCCACCAGCAGCGCCGTGTAGGCCAGGCTGCCTTTGTCTTCGGGCGAGATCCCCAGGGAGAGGAAATACTCCACCAGGGCGCTGTGGCCCATGGCCACGGCCGAGTGGAAGGGCAGGTCTTTGCGCACGTCGCGGGCGCGGGGGTCGACTTTGTGGGCCACCAGCAGGCGAGCGATTTCCAGCCTGCCCTTCTGGCCCGAGTGAAGGTCGGGAGCCAGGGCGATGTTGTGCAGCAGCGTCCCGTAGCTGGTCTTGATGGTGGCTTTTGCCTTCTTCTCCAGCAGGAATCTCACCATCTCCAGGTTGCCGTTGACCACCGCGATCTCGATCGGCAGGCTGTAAGGCGAGTTGAGCCCGGCGTTGACGTTGGCGCCGCTCTCGACCAGGAGCCTGGCCATGGCCAGGTTGTTCTCGCGCACCGCCACGCTGAGGGGGTGACCCACCTTCAGGCTGGCCTTGCGCTTGATGAGGTACTTGACGATCTCGATCTGGTTGCGCTCCACGGCCACCACGAGGGCGGTGTTGTCGTTGCCGTCCAGGCCGTCGATCCTGGCTCCGCCGTCGAGGATCTGCATGACCCGGATCAGATCCCCGCGGCCGGCCGCTTCGTGCAGGGTCTCGGCCCGGACGGGCAGGGTCAGCAGGGTCAGCAGCACCAGCAGCCTGATCACGCGCAGAGCCAGCTTGCTCCGGTTTTCTGGCTGAGCTTCTCGGCCAGCCGCTCAGAGAGAATCAGGGGAACTTCGGGGGCCAGACGGGCGCTCAGCAGCACGGTGCGAGTCACCAGCATCCGGCCCCAGCGACTCGTGGGGCCGAGCCGACGTCCGCTCAGGTCCTCCCAGGGGATGGTGAGTGGGGGATGAAAGGCCCGGAAGATCGGCCACACCGAGAGGTGGAGGCCGTGCTCGTCGGCCTGAGCCTTGACCGAGCCACGAAAAGAGATGCCCTGGTCGAGGTGGAGCGACTGCCAGCCGAGCCCGGAATGCTTCCACGGGTCGGGGCTGCGGTAGTGACGGGCTAATCGGCGCCAGCCACCCAGCCAGCTGATGACCCACAGCACCACCAGCCAGACGCCCAGGAAGAGCACGGGGATCCATCCCCAGGTAAGCCAGGCTGTCATACCCAGGATCATCCCACAGGGTGGCTCGATGGTCAACCGTTAATGGGATGTTCATAAATCTCGACTCTGGTTTGCATAGAGTGGGCAAGTGACCACAGGCCAACTGCTGGATTTGCCCAGGATCCCCGATCCGAAGGGCTTCGGGCCCCGAGTCGTCAGTCTCTCGCAGAGGCTGGAGAACGGCCCCACGGGTGTCTTCGGTTTTTACGAGCCGAATGAAGCCAGGTTCGATCATCGGCTTGACCGCGCCGACGAGCACGTCGCGCGGGGCCGCTGGGACCTGGCCGAGCGCACGTACGAGCAGGTGCTGGCTGATTATCCACACAATCGCCGGGCACTGAACGGTGCTGCCCGGGTGTACGCCACCAAGGGCAAGCGGCGCAAGCTCCTGACCGCGTGCTACAGCTGGCTGGAAGCCCTGGAGCGCAACTCGCAGTGGAGTCTGGTCGAAGCGGTCGGAGAGGCCATCCTTCGCTTTGACGCCACCTCCGAGAAGGCGCGCCTGCACATCGCCCTGGCCCGCCTGCAGAGCAAGGACTTCGGCGGAGCCCTGGCCAACCTGCGCGAGCTCAGCTTGCTTTTACTCGAGCGCGGCGAGACCGAAGAGTCGCTGCAGTTGCTCGAGCGAGCCTGGCTGGTGGTGCCGTCTGATTTCCCCACCGGGATGGCCCTGGCCGAGGTCTACATTCTGACCGGTAACTTCGACCTTGCCGGGCAGCATCTGCGTAACCTGGCCTCCGTTCTGATCGAGCGGGGTCAGGACGAGCTCGCGGCCGAGGTCTTTCAGCGCTTGATGGTGATCAGCCCCGAGCGTGTCGACGTGGCCCTCAGCCTGGGCCGGCTCTATCTGGCCATGGGACGCTATCCTGCCGCCATCGGCGAGTTTCGCTCGCTGCTGCGCCACCCGGGCGACCCGCGCCCGGCCCTGCTGCTGTTGGCGGAGGCCTGCCTGCTCAACAAGCAGTTCGAGGATGCAGCCCTGGCAGCGCGCAAGATACTCAGCCTCGATCCCGAGTGCGCCGAGGCTCGCAGCCTGCTGGGCACCGCTTACC
>CAYYHB010000118.1:0-15470 GCA_964471395.1 uncultured Burkholderiales bacterium
TGTGCCAGGTGCGGTCGATCTTGTCTCCGGTCATGCCGCCTTTGGCCACCAGGGCGGCTCCGCCGAAGGTGGCCCCGAACTGCAGGGCCGTCACCCACCCGGAGGTGGGCCCTCCGGCGCTCAGCACGGCGTTGACCGCAGCCACGGCGAACAGGCCAAGTCCAGCGGCCAGGCATCGATGGCGAGTCTGCAAGAGCTGCTGGCGCTCGAGCTGGGTCTGGTGGAGGGTGTCGCCCAGCGTCTCGCCCGGGAGCTTGTCGATCAGGTCGGCGTGATAGCGGGTGGTGGCCGGATCGGCGCTCTTGTCGGCTCGCTCGCGGACCATCCGGACCACGTCAGCCCGGGGCGTGGAGAGCACCTGCATGTCAGGGCACCTCCACGAACTTGCCCGTCGAACGGCCGGTCATGAAGTTCTCCAGCGTCGTCTTGCCGTTGGCCTCGAACAGGTAGTCGGGCGAGTGGGCCAGCACTTCCTCGGCCGGCCGCTCGAGCAGCCAGCTCAGGGCCCCGCCCAGGGCCCCGGGCACGGCCACGGGCAGGAAGTGGCGAGCGAGCTGGAAGGCCAGATCGGCGTCGCTGCCGGTGTAGTAGAGGTGGTCTTGCTTGACGCCGGCCGTGGTGAAGTCTTCCGGCGACACGCCCGAGGCCAGCGAAAGCACTCGCAGCTGGCTCTCGATCTTCTGGCCGTAGCCCTTCTCGGCCAGCATGTGCAGGGCCAGGGCGGCCTCGATGCCGCCGCCCGAGTGGGTCACCAGGGTGATGTCGCGCCCCGCGTCCAGGCCCTGGCGCACCAGGTTGTAGACCGACTTCACCGCCTTGTCGTTGGAGAAGATGCGGCTGCGCAGGCTGGAGGCGTCCTCCAGGTCGGTCTGGATGCTCTTGAGATAGACCAGGTTCTTGGCCTGGCGCCGGCTGTCGTGGAGGATGGTCGTGCCGCTGCCCTCGTGCACGCCCACCACGGGTTGGCCCATGTCCGACATCAGCTCGCGGATCTGGCGTTGCTGCTCTTGCATGCTCTGATGGATGCCGTCCACGTAGACGATGACCCGATTGTCGCGCACCGCTTCCTCGGGGAGGCGCGGTCCGCGCTGAGGGTCGACCGTGCCGTCGGGCCGCTGCAAGAAGACGGCGCCGCGAAGCTCTTTCGGCTCGGGACGGACGTTGTAGAAGTCGTTCTGAAAGCGGTAGGCGCCCGGTGGGTAGTTGACGTCCATGCTCGACAGCCTAGCAAGGAGGGCTCAAAAAAAACTTGCAAACAGGGCTTTGAGCCACCGTGAGAATGACTTCGTATGCCCCTTTGCCAGGGCCGCCCACCTCCCGACGGTTTTCCCGGCCCGACTCCGGATACCCATGAGGGAGAAGTGTCTTGAGGTCGAAGTGACGGTTCGAACGTGCGACCGCTGAGTCCTGCGCTGGTAGCTCGTTGGCAGTAGCAGCTAGAAGTCCGGCTGCAAACCCCTGTTGTCGGAGGGACTCCTGATATGGGGGGACCTCGGGATTGCCGTCAAGCTTCGGGCCGACAACCGACTGGGCGCTACAGTGCTGCCGACCGGGCCCTGAAACGTACCTGGGGAGGACGGGGGGTTCCTGCACGGAAGAGACTACAATGAAGCATTTTCTGCAGTTCTTTGCAGCTGCTTTCCAGATGGTGCGAACATGTCTCTGTTTTGAATGGAGATTTGGTCGAGGCTTTCATCTTGTTCTGAGTCTCTCGTGCCTGACCCGGATGGCACCGGCGCAGCTCACGGTTCATATTCGTGAGCGCCCTGTCACCCAGACCCCATGCGTGGTTACTGGCCCCTGATGAGCGACACGGGCCCGATTCTGGAGTTCCTGACGGTCTTTGCCAATTGCCGAAACCTCGATGAGCTGATCCCGGCTTTCGAGCAGCTTGCCACCAGTTTGCTCCCCTGCCAGGACGTGCGACTGCTGGTCGGACCAGACGAGCCGCAAACCGAGTACCCCCTCCAGATTCCACTCACCTCTGCCGATGGGGTGACCGTGGGGCATATAATCGCCAGTTGCGAACCTGTGTCTGATTCGGGCAGAGCGGCCGAGGCACTGGCTTCGGTTGCTGCCATGGCCCTGCGCAGAGCGCAACTCATGCGACTTGCCCGCGAGCGTGAGGTCCTGCTGGGAGAGGTCGTCCTGGCGCGTCAGATCCTTATGGAGATGCTGCCTCGCGGTCCTCTCACCGCCGGGAGTTTTGCCATCTCGGGGCGGCTGCAGGCCGCCGACCGATTGGGGGGCGATTGTTTTGGCTATACCCGTTCCAGCCCTGGGCAGGTAAGTTTGCTGCTGGCGGATGCCGTAGGGCACGGGCTGGGATCCACTCTGCTCGTATCGGAGTGCCGGGCCATCTGGCGGGCCCTTTCCCGGGGCTCTGGAACGCTTTCCGAACGGGTCGGCTTGCTCAATCGCCTGCTGGCCGAGAACACTGGCCCGGAGCGATTCGTTGCCGCCTGCCCGGCGATTCTCGATTGCCAGACCGGCACACTCGAGCTCATCTCCTGCGGGTTGGCGCCCCACCTCATGTATCGCGCCCACACCGATGCCGTCGAACTGCTGGAGGAGGCTGAGCCTCCTCTCGGGATCTTCCCTGACTATTCGTTTCAATCCCAGCAATGCGTCCTTGCACCGGGGGATCTGTTTCTGGCTGTCTCGGACGGGGTGCTCGAGTGGCTCGGGCCAGATAGTGAGCTCTTCGGGGAGGAGCGGCTGGTGGAAGTATTGCACGGTGCAATTCGCGTTGGGAGCGATCCCCTCTCCAGCCTCTTTCAGGCACTCCGCGACTTCGGTCGGGAGAGCGTCCAGCGAGACGATGCCTGCGCCTTGCTGGTGCGGCACGCGGCATGACTTGCTCACTCATGCAGGGGGGCGGGCCGGGGGCTCGCGAAAGGGCTGGCAATGCCACAGCCGGGAAGTTTGATCTCTGAAACCGAGCGCCGCGAAGGGCGAGAAGCCTTCTTCAGCGAGGCCCGCCGTGACGCAGACGTGGTCACAGTGGCCTCCTATCGCAACCCCGAGGAGCTGGTCTTCGACTTTGCCCAGGGCTGGGTGGAGGGCACCAACCTGCAGGGCGAGCAGGTCCGCGTGCCCCTCTCGGGCGTCTCCCGCTTCGACATGGACTATACCACCCGGGAAGGCGACGAGAAGGCCGCCCACTACTTCTATCTTTTGCTCCAGGCCGGACCGGATACCCTGATCTACACGCAACGCGCCCTCGACGAGGAAGACAATCCCATCCCCGAGCCCTCCCCGCGCGAGAAAGCCCAGACCAACCTGGGCGCCCTGGCCAGGTTGTCGCGCATCGAGGGGCGCAGCACGTTTCCCCTCTCCGAGCCCGAGCAGGCCTTCCAGTGGAGCCAGGCCAAGGCGTTTCAGTCGCTCGGCAAGGGGGGCGGCCAGGGGGCCTGGGTGCTGCCGCTGGCGGCGGCGGTGGCGGCGGGGATCATTCTGCTGATCTGGCGCTGGACGCGCTGACCTCACTCAGTCGCAAAATCTCCCCTTTGTCGGTGCACCCCCACCCGGCGTTGAGGCAAGTGGGGAGGCCCTCGAGCTCGAGCGGAATCTGGCTCCAGGTCTCACCCTGGTCGCGGGTCTCGTAGAGCACCCCTCGTCCCTCGGGTCGGCTCTCGCCGCACACCCAGCCCTTCTTCGCGTCCTGGAACCAGACGTCGGTCAGGCGCACGGGCAGCTCCCCGCCTCGTCGCGTCCAGGTCACTCCGGCGTCCTCGGTGAGGTAGACGATGGCACCGTCTCCCGGTTCCAGGCTGCCGATCTGCCGACCGTCGTTAAAGCCCACCACGGCTCCGTGTCGCGGGTCGGAGAAGCGCAGGCTGATCAGCCAGTCATACTGGCGGTGGCCGGGCAGCACCAGGGGACGCCAGCTGGCTCCTCCGTCGGCCGATTGCAGTGCTGCCGGGAAGTTGCCGACGGCCCAGCCGTGCTGCTCATCCGAGAAACTGACGTCGTAGAGATCGCCCCGGGCCGCTCGGGTCCAGCTCTGGCCGCCGTCCATGGTGCGATGGAGGCCCTCCGGGCCAGCTATGAAGCCCCGAGAGCGGTCGGTGAACCAGATTCCGTGCAGGTGCTCATAGACCTTGCCTCGTCGCTGCTGCCTCCAGGTCTGGCCGCCGTCCGTGGTGTGCAGAACGACCCCGCGGTCGCCCGCCGCCCAGCCCGTGGACGGATCGGGGAAGGAAACGTCGTTGAGAATGTAGGGCATGGCGTCGATGGTGATCGCGGGCGGGTGAAAGGCCCACTTCCCCTCCTCCGAGCGCAGGGCCACCACTCCTGACTGCTTGAAGTCCCAACTGCCCCCCACCGCCAGGACGGGAGCGCTGGCCACCTGCATGAGGTGGATGGGGAACTTCTCCGACTGGCGCAACCGGGTCTCGACCTTCCAGGGGGAAGTCGGGGCAGTCGGCGAGCATCCGATTAAGACGGCGCTAAGGAGTAAGATTCCAGCTCTCATACGGGGGCAGCTCCTGGGGGATGCTCGTGTCCGGGAGAGCGTAGACCCCACTCTCTCGCAGGGGAACGGCGGCGAAGGTCTCGTCGAACTCTGCTTGCATGACCGAGCGAAAGCGCTCATACAGGCCCTTCTCGCGCAACATTGCGGCCGTCTCCTGCTCAATGCCGCCCATCAAGGCCAGAAGGTTGGGAAAGGTTCCGTCCACCGTCTTGACGTGGGAGGCCAGCCGGCCGTCGTTGGTGCCGGCCTCGCCTCCACCGGCCGGGCCCTGCATCTGGGGCCCGAGCAGCATGTTGTGGAGCCACACCAGTCCCGGGTTGGGCCCGGTCGTGCCGGCGAAGGCCAGCAGCAGCGGGAAGGCCCCGTAGATGGCGTAGGTGTGGTTGTTGCGGATCGGCTGGCTGGCGATGCCCTCGACCCCCGCTCCGTCGATGTAGCCGTCTCGACCGGGCTCGTTGGCCGAGGTGGCAAAGCCGGGATAGTCGCGCCCCTCGGCGTTCTGGGTGCGGATCTGCTCGCGCACCCTGAAGAGCTGGTCATAGCCCTCCATGTCGCGCAGGGGCAGGAAGAGATAGGCCCACGACTCGTGGGCCGAGGCCCAGAAGCCTTCCCAGGTGGTGCCGGCGGGGTGCTCGACGCGCTTCATGGCGATGCCGTCCCAGATGCGCTGGGCGGCGCCCTCGGGCAGGCCCTGGCCGAACAGGGTCAGGTAGAGCACCAGCATCATGCCCTCGTGCACACCGTGCTCGCCGCTGAGGTAGTCGGCCCGGCCGGGAACGCCGTGGTTGGTGTGGTAGGTGGTGTCGGCCGACCACGGGTTGGCGATGTGCACGTCGCCGCGCACCTTGCCTGCCTCGGGATCGAAGAACATCTTGACCACGTTCTCTTGCAGGCGCTGATTGTAGGCGGCGTAGCGCTGGGACAGCTCGCTGTGGCCGCTGTCCTTGAGGGCCTTCTCGGCCACCAGCATGGTCCACACCCACTCCCCGTTGTCCAGGCCCGGAGCATCGCCCTGCCAGTCGGGGGTGGGGTGCAGGCTGGTGCCTCCGTAATACCAGGGCAGAAAGCCCCCGTAGCCCGGCTGCTGGCGCTGGAAGTCCTCGTAGCTGTCGAGCTTCTTCTCCAGAATGCGGGCAGCTTCGTCGGCCGAGACAAGACGGCTGGCCAGCTCGTCGCCCTTGAGGGCCTTGATCAGGATGCCCATGTCCAGGCATTCCTTGGAGGGGGCGCTCCAGAAGCGAACGTCGGTCAGCTCGCCTGTTTTGGGGTCGAGGTCGTAGCCGTCGTAGGTCAGCCCCGAGTCGGGGTCGCGGGCGGCCTGGAAGTAGTCGGCTTCATGGTCGACGTAGTCGCGTACGAACTGGGCCGCCCGCTGAGGGTCCTCTACGAGCTCGCGGGGCTGGTATTGACGGGCAAAGCGGGGGTCGGTGACGATCACGCCCTGAGTCTAGTCGGCCGACCGGGGCAGAACGTGAAAGTTTTGTTACAAATCGAAGCCGCCTCGCCCAACGTCAGGCGACAAATCGCAACCCGTAAAGGAGCCCCGCCAGCAGCGCTGCCCACAGGCCGGCTTCGGCCGTCAGGTTGCGGGCGGCGTGCTTGAGCCGCAGGGCCAGCTCCTCGTCGAGCGGCGCGGTTCCGCCCTCGGGCGACTCTGCCAGGCCTTGCTCGGCCAGCCGTACGCACAGGTTGCGACGCGCCTGCAAGATGCACAGGCAGGCGCCGTAGAGGGGGAAGAACGAGGTCAGCACCCACGGGCTGCCGGGCGGAAAGGTGAAGGCCATGCCAACCGACAGGCCCAGCAAAAAGTAGCCCAGCCGGCGGCGAAACTTCTTTCCGGCGGGACCGATATTGGCATCACAAACCGTTCCGTTGTCCATGCCGGGCCCTTCCCCGTTCGGGCAGGGGTTCCTACGCGGGCCCTCAAAGTGTGCCGCCATGGAAGAAGACGACCAGCTGCCCGTCCACCGCCAGATGCGCACCACCGCCAGTCTGGAGAGCGTGTGGGACGCCTGGACCGATCCCGAGAGTCTCTCTCAGTGGCTGTGCGACTCCGCCACCGGCTGGCCAGCCCAGGGAAGCACCTTGAAGCTGACCTGGGCTCGTTTTGGGTTCACCATCGACTACTTCATCGTCGAGGTGGAGCGGCTCAAACGGGTGGTGCTGCGGGCCCAGATCCCCGGCATCGGCTACCAGTTCATGGGGGTCACCCTGACGCGGCGCGGCGTCACGACCAATGTGAGTCTCAAGGAGACCGTGCACGAAGGCTGCTCACCGGAAGAGCGCATGGAATCTGAGTCGGCCTGGGACCTCAATCTGGCCCTGCTCAAGCTGTACGTCGAGCGTTACTTCGGGCGCAAGCGGGCCACCTTTTTCGCCCTTTTGGCGGCGCCCTTCGGCTACGAGCAGATCAAGGCCCACTTCACGGAGCCGGACAAGCTTTGCCAATGGCTCGGCTCGGACGTCACCTGGGGGGAGGTGGGCCAGCCTTACTCGTTGACCTTAGACGACGGTCAGAGGATGTCGGGCACGATTCTGGCCATCACCACCCACGAGGTGGCCCTCAGCTGGGACGAGATCGACGGCTACCTCGAGCTCAAGGCCATCCCGGTGGAGCCGGGCAAGAAAGCCATCTGCTTGCGTGGGGGCGGCTACGGCCTCGCGCCTGAGAAGGCAAAGGAGCTGGAAAAGACGATGGAGGCGGCCTGTATCCGCCTCTTCGCTTTGTTGACCGGAGTTCAAATCGCTTGAGGAGAGTTGCATGTCGAGCCAGGAAGAGCTGAAGAAAGCTTGGGAGTCGTCGGATACACTGATTTACCGCGTACTGGACGCTGAAGGCAACCAGGTTGCCAACGCCCAGGTGCGCCAGTACGGGGATGCCTGGCTGTTCTTCGATGAGGAGGATGGCTATCTGGTGATCGATAGCGAGCAGGTGCAGAACCTGGTGCTGGCGTGAGACGTATCCTCCTGCTGGTGCTGCTGCTGGCTGGCTTGTGTCAGGCCGAGGCAGGCTACGAGGAGCTGCTGGTCCAGGCGAAAGCTCAGGATCCTGCCCTGGACTTCGCGGCCCTTCGCCTGGCCTACACGCGCACCCCGGAGTACGACCCCTACGCCGCTGACGAGGCCGCTCTCGAGGCTGCCGGCAAGGCGTTGCAGGATAAAGACTACGCCCTGGTGCGTCAGCAGGCCGAAAGCATCCTGGCTCGCAATTATGTCGATCTGGACGGTCACATTCTCGCTTTCGAGGCGGCCACCGCTCTGGGGGACGAAGGTGCCAAGAAGCAGCACGGCTACATGCTCGACGGGCTGTTTGGAGCCATCGTCAAGCACGGGGACGGGCGTTCGCAGGCGTCCGCCTGGGTCGTCATCTCGCCTCGCGAGGAGTTCATCGTGGCCCGACTGATGGAGGCCGAGGTGCTCGAGCAGGAGCTCGTCAACGAGGGCGGGCACCACTACCACATTCTGACCGTCAAGAAGAGGGGCGGCACTCAAACTGCCAGGCTTTACTTCAACATCGACCTGCCCTTTGCGTGGATGGATCAGAACCTGAAGTAAAGTGTAACTGGCGCCAACAGACTTGTATGAAGGGCCCTCACATTGGCTTGACGCTATCGAAATGATAGTGCTAGCATGGGTGTGTGCCAGCGATCCACATCCGCGATGTTCCTCCTGACATACTGGCCGCTCTGAAACGGCGTGCTGCCGCTAATCATCGCTCCTTGCAGATGGAGCTGCGTCTGGCCCTGGCCCGTCTGGCCGAGGAAGCTCCCGCCCCGCCACCCGTCGAGCCTTTGAAGCTGAACTTTGTCGAGGAAGCGCCCCTGTCCGATTGGAGCCGCGAGGTGATTTACGGAGAGGACGGGCGGTAACGTTCGCGACCGTTACTTTCTCGATACCAACATCCTGGTGATCGCAAGCACCCCCGGTCGGGAGGCTCACCAGCAGGCATTCGCACTGCTCAACACTGCTGACCGGCTCTTTCTGAGCGGCCAGATTGTGCGAGAGTATCTTGTGGTGGCCACTCGGCCGAAGGCTCAGAATGGTCTTGGGATGGCGTTTGAGGCTGCGATGGCCAACGTCGATCAGATCCTTCGGCGTGCCACTCGGCTCGAAAACTGCGATGGGACCTGGCACACCTGGTTACGATTGCTCGAGCGTGTGCCTTGCTCGGGAAAACAACTCCACGATGCCTACGTGGCGGCCACCGCCATCACCCACAAGATCCCGACCATCGTCACGCAGAACGTGCCGCATTTTCGTCGCTTCGAGCCCGAGATTCGAGCGGGCGGCTCGACTCCGGGCGCCTGCGTCGGCGCCGGGAGAGCAAACTAGAGAAGGGGAACGAGCTCATGTCAGCCTCCCTGCCTGAGATAGGGGCAGCCTCTGTAGCTTGGAGCGGTTGTCGGCCAGGCGCTGCTCGGCGGTCTGGATGGACCGCTCGAGCTGGTCAAGCTCGCTAAGCTTGGTCTGGTAGTCGAGCAGGTAGTCGCCGGAGAGGCACAGGCCGAGCAGAATGACGGCCACCAGGATCTTGAGCGGGGCTGACATCAGGTTCTCCTCCGATCGATCTTGCTGGACTCGGTGAGTCGCGTCACGACTTGCCCGGCGAACGCCGCGCCGCCACGTCGGGTTTGTAGTGGGCCTCGAGTTGGAAGCTGACCTCCTCAAAGGTCGCCGGTAGGACAGCTCGCTTGCGGGAAATGTTCCCGACCATGCTTTCAATATCTTTTCAGCCTGGTGAGAGAGGATGGGGCGTATGCATGTGACCAGCGTGAACCTGGCTCCGGCCTTTGCCGCCGCGCGCCCCCAGCCGGCCGGTCGACCTTCGGGGCCGGCTGACCGGGTGGACCTGTCCGCCCCTTCTGCTCCTGCCGAGAAGCCGGCCTGTCCGCCCGAGCTGCTCCAGGAGCTCCAGCAGGTCTTTACTCCTCCCGATTCTCCCTCGGACCGCTCCTATGCCGCCAACCGCGATACCAGCCGTGACAGCGGGGTCAGTGTCGAGCACCGCTCGGGGGGAGGTGGCTGCTTCGGGCCTTCCGAGCACTATTGGACCCTCAGGCAGCCAGGTCAGGGGGCTGAGGAGATCGCCATCGGCACGGGCGTGTTGAGCTCGGCCAACGGCTGCTCCGTGAACAGTGACGGAACCTTTGTTGTGGGCCAGTTCTCACTCTATCAGCAACGCAAGGAAGAGCGGCGTGACCAAGACCTGCAGGACCTGAAAGACAGGGGTCTTTATAGCGGGGACGACGCCTGGCGGAGGCCGAGCTATCTGGTGGATGTACCCCTGCGCAAGGGATTCTTCGGCAAGCTGCCGGCCGCCTTGCGTCGTCGTGGCTGGCTTCCCCAGAAGGTGTTGACCGCTCTTCCGCCCGACGCGGGAGCCTTTGACGTGGGCCCGGACAAGAGCGTGGCCGTGGCTCAGAACGACCGGGTGCTGCGCTATACTCGCAAGCACGGCCTGCAACCCTGGTTGCAGCTGAGCCAGAATGTCGAGGATCTGGAGTATCTCTCGGATGGCAGCCTGGCCGTCATGGCCACCTCGGCCCGAGTCGGCTCGGATATCTACCTCTTCCGGCCCGGTCAGGAGAGGGAGCCTGTTTTCGTGCCTTTCTCGCAGGCTTTTCCAGACCTTTACGAGCGGCGAGCTCGCGACAGCGTGCAGTCGGTCGACTTTCTTCGGCAAGTCCCGCTCGAGGAAGTGGAGCGCTTTCTCGACAACAGTGACTGGATCAAGAATGACCAGGACAGCTGGCGTCGCTTTCAGCCCTGCGCGGGCTTCAACGGTAAGGAGAAGAGCGCGGTCGTCTTGTGGAAGGAGACCCCAGAGCTCTGGTCGTACGACCGAGCATCGGGCCAGGCAACCCCATTGGGGCCGATGGCCTATCCCGAGTCGGAGCGCTTCCGCCCGCTCGATTCCCACTCATTTCGGCCCGAGATCAGCGAGGATGGAGCTTTCCTGGTGGCTCGCTCACGCGCTACAAAGGAAGGCGCGCCGGTGGACGTGGCGGTGTGGGATCTGCGCACGGGTAAGAGCGAGCTGGTTCCGGGGGTGCGTGAAGTCAAGCTCGACCGCGAGAAGAACGAGCTCAACGTGCAGATCATCACCGGCGAGCAGAAGAACCTGGCGCTCGGGTCCCTCGGCTCGCTCAAGAACGAGGCCTGGTACCTCAAGGCTCGTATGGCCGATCTGTTCGACCCGGACGCCGAGCTCAAGCCTGACCGCCAGATCGCTGAAGATCAGGAGAAGGTCATCGTGGGCGGGGTGCAGGTCAAGAAGCGGGACAACCTCTAGCCGACGGGCGGACTTGCTGTGTGAGCGGCCACCCTTCGCGTGCCGTTCGACAGGAACAGCGCCGAGGTGGTCTTCGGAGCGACGTCGCACTTGCCCGATTCGTCTTGGGCTGGTAAACTTGCTACGGATGCATCCGTAGGAGGCCAGAATGCTGGACAGACGCGTCGAAGTCCTCTTTCCAAGTGAGGTTTACGAGCAGTTGGTTGAGGTTGCTCAGCGGCGTCGGAGCTCGGTTGGCCAACTGATCAGGGATGCCGTAACGGAACGGTTTCTAACACCAGACCTGAAAAGTCGTCGAGAAGCTGCTGATCGAATTCTGGCCAGTAACGACGACCTGGGGGACTGGCCCCAAATAAAAGAGCTCATCGAGAGCCGATACGACGATTGAAGCTGCTTGATACAAACGTCCTAATGTACGCCGCTGGAGCGGACAGTCGGTGGAAAGCATCTTGCCAGAAGATCATTGATGATGTCGGTGATGGGTCCACCGACTTCCAGATTGACGTGGAAGCCCTGCAGGAGTTGCTGTTCGTCTATATTCGGCGCCAAGAGCGCGTGCGAGGGATTCGACTCGTAGCGGATCTACAGAATCTCTTTCCCGGCGCGCTTCCGACCACAAGTCGGGTTGTCGAGAGAGCGCGGTCACTTTTGCAGGCCTGCGATTTTCTTGGCTCACGCGACGCATTCCATGCGGCATTCGTGCTCGAACATCAGTTGGAAGGCATCGTGAGCATCGATCCGGTCTTCGATCGAGTCCCCGGCTTGATGCGGTTCGACCCCTAGTCCGTGGCTGAGGGCCTCGTCGCGGGACGGTCAAAAATTTCTGGCTGGAATGAAACAAATCCGCCCTCTGGGTCGTCTTACTTGGTGGAGACCCTCCGATGAGAAAGAAGGCTGAGCAAGAAATGGAGATCCCGCCCCGTCCCGCGCTCCTGTCGAGCCAGGACGAAAACTGTCTGGTGCACGGGTTGCATCAGGGAGTCAGCTTGAGCGATCTCTGGCAAACGGCCATGATGCCGAGCCGCTGGCTCGAGGCGCAGGTCTGGAAGCGCTTCGCCGAGGCGGCCGGTTGCCCGGAGGCCCTGACCGAGGAAGACCGCCGCTGGTTGGAAGCATCCTGAGGCAACCCCGATAACCCGCTGCGGCGCCGCTCCCGACCTACCTCCCCGGACGGCGCCGCAGCGGGGGCGGCAATGGGGTCAGGGGCTCAGGGGAGAGGCCGGCGAATCGGGACACGGCTCGAGCCGATCAGGAAGTAGGCATCCGTCGAGCCCAGGTGGCTTCCCTGGCTTTCGAACAGCTCACGCTTGGCCCGCGCAAACGCTTTCCTGGGGTCGGGCTCGAAAAGGCGCAGTTCCTCGAGGCGGTGCTCGAGCCTTGTCTTCCACTCGTCCTCAGTTCCGATCAGCGAGCCATTCTCGAGTTTGAAGTGGATGGTGGCGGCCGCCTTATCCAGGCCGTGCACGTCTCCGGTCAGCTCAAAGCTGCGCATCGATTGCTTCAACGCCTCGATGGGCGTTCTGTCGCTGGCGAAAGCCGCTTTCAGGGCCTCGCCGGCTACCTCGCGGGGCAGGTCTTTGAGGGTGCGCAGATACTCGCCGCACAGCTCGAGCTGCTCTACCTGCTCGGGGTTGGACTCAGGCAACTGGGCCATCAACTCGAGGGTCGAGCGGTAATCGAGCCCGGTCAGGGTGTGCAGGCTGGCGAAGGCGGGCACGAATCGTCTGGTGCCTTCGGACAGGGGCTCGGCGGGCTGGCGAAAGCTGGCCGCGACCGTCAGGGCTTCGGGCCAGAGGTCGGTCTTCAGCTCTCCAAAGAGTGCGCGCTTGGCCTCGGGGATCTCCTGGAAAAGGTCGTTGAGACTCTCGCCGGGTCGCTGCACCTTGCCGGCCAGCGCCAGCTTGCGGCTGGTATTGTGCAGCCCGGCCCCTTCGTTGAGGGCGTCGTTGAGGTTCTGGGGGGACAGGGTTCGGTCACGCAACGACCGCACGCGCAAAGTCAGCTCTTCGAGCACCGCCTCGCGTCGCTCGGCCGGCACCGTCTCCACATCCTGCAGCACTCCAAGGGCGTTCCAGGGGCTGTGCAGAAGACCAACCAGGCGCTCGAACAGAGCCACCCGCTCGGGTTGGCGGTGCAGGTAGTTGTGCTCGATGGCAAAACAGGTGCAGGCCGAGTCCTGGTCGGCCTCGGTGACCTCAGGGTCGCGGCGACCCTCGGCGTGGCTGATGATGTCGAGGTAGCGGCGATACGAGCTGACCGCCTCCTGCAGGGTGGCTCGCTGGGGTGGGGGAGAGGCCACGTAAGTGCGAGTGGCGGTGAAGCCCACGCCCATCGAGAATCCGCACTGGCTCTTTCCGGTCAGCCGGATCTCTCGCTCGAGGGCGTCAAGCGGCTCGCGAAGCTGGGCCGGGCTGGTCGCGAGATGAGGGGCGGCCTCGACAAGCTCGTTGACGATCGTCCGGCGCTGCCCGCGGGTCACCTTGGCCAGCGCACCCTCGGGGTTCTTCAGGGTCTCTCGGGTGATTTGCCGCGTTTCATCGGACTTCGCGGCAGACGCGGCCCGGCCGCCCGATCGAGCGGCGCCGACGGGTAGAGCAAACGGACTCCAGGACAGACCCACATGCATGGCCTGAGATTACCCCGCTGCCCTGAACGTTCTCTGATTTTGGGACTGCAGACAGTATTTTGTGTCTGGATCGGGGCGTCTTCATGGAGGCTCCCCATGCGCCATGTTCGCGTGGTTTCGGGATCGGTCTGGTTGGCGCTTGCCAGTTTAACATGCATTTACAAAAACGAAACGAAAAGTTCACACTTTTCCCCTGAATCAGTTGGAGGGCCCGGGGGATAACCAGCTTGCAGGGAGGGTTTGCTCGATGTCCACTACCCCCGAGACAAAGCTGGTCGGCAGTTCAAACCTGGTCGCCCAGGTGACCCAGCCGTTCGTTCGCACCGAGCTCGCTGCTCGGCCGGCGGAGTCCCCTGCGGTTGGGAAGGACAGCCTGGACGAGCGTCTCAAAGACGAGATGAGCAACCGCTGGGGGGACTTCATGGCCCGGGCCGAGGCCAGTCTGGGTGAGGCTCCCTTGCCGACCGGGGCGGCTCCGGTCAAGAAGGCCACTTCATCGACCGAGCTCATCAAGACCAGTGGAGCGGCCGAGAGCACGCTCCCGGCGCCGACCCCACCGCCTTCCCCGACCCCGTCCGAGCCGGCTCCGGCTCCTCCTCAGCAGCAGGCCCCGGCCAGACGCTCCGGCCCCCCGGCGCAGGAAGCCCCCAGGGCTACTCCGACCACTGTTCGGGAAGAGCGTCCCAGCCACCGTCCGGCCGAGAACGGTCGAGCGGGTCGGCCCGAAGAGACCCGTCACGAGGTTGCCAGAGATCGGGCCCAGCTCGAGGCCCGAGCTGCCGAGACCGAGCAGCAGATTGCCCTGGACGAGCAAGCTGCCCTGGTCAGTGAGCAGGAAGCTGAACGCTACGCGAGCCTGGCCTCCGATCACGAGAGCAACCTGACGCAGGAGCGCTCGAGTGTGGAGCGGCGCCGTGAGACGATCAACCAGGATCGCGCTCTCATCGAGCGCAAGGCACTCGACGCCGAGCGGGCAGCGGGCTTGCTCGACAATAGCAACCCGCTGAGCTCTTCGCTGCAGTTCTGGAGCACTCTGGCCCGCGAAGGCGAGCTCGACCGGGCGGCCTTCGAGGCGAGGCGACTGCAAGAGCAGCTCGACCGCCGCGACGAGCAAGCCTTCTTCCGGATCGAGCGGAACCTCGAGGCTGCCCGTAACGGAAACTTTGGCGCTGATCTTTCAGGTCACGGATTGAATGAGGGAACTCGCGCAGAGGTCAGTCTTTATCAGCTTCAACGGCGAATGGAGCGCCTGGCTTAGGATATAAACGATATTCAATTGTTTAATGATTACCAATGCATCCTTGCTGGATGCTTTTTTTTGTTCAGCCTCCTTAGTACTCTTAACAAAACAACACAGCTCTGTAACTCTACATTAACAAATCGCCCTAGACGTCAGGAAATTTTAAGGGGATACAGCTCTTGTAACCAACCGTTCAAGAAAAAGGTGGAGGTAAATACGATGGACGTTCTCAGCGCCAACCAGCAGCTCTGCAACCACAGGAGCCAGGTCTACACCTCGGCCTCGGCCGGAGCGAGCTCGGTCTCGGTCGGCTATGGAGGAGGCGGGTGCTGTCCATCGGATACTCCCGATCTCGGGCCAGGGGCCCGATTGTTCGGCTTCAACGACCGGATGCGTGGGATTTACGGAGACGTGCTGTTCGCCAGCGGCGGTCGTGGTAACGACCACATCCACCAGAATGGTAGCTGCTTCGGCGACCTGCTCTCCGCCTGGGGCGGCCGGGGCAACGACCACATCCACCAGAACGGCGGCTGGGGCAATGACCATGTGCACGCCAATGGTGGCCGGGGCAACGACCATATCCACCAGAATGGCGGCTGGGGCAATGACCATGTGCACGCCAACGGCGGCCGGGGCAACGACCATATCCACCAGAACGGCGGCTGCGGCAACGACCACCTGCACGCCAACGGCGGCCGGGGCAACGACCATATCCACCAAAACGGCGGCTGCGGCAACGACCACCTGCACGCCAACGGCGGCCGGGGCAACGATCACATCCACCAGAACGGCGGCTGGGGCAACGACCACCTGCACGCCAACGGCGGCCGCGGCA
>CAYYHB010000119.1:0-15429 GCA_964471395.1 uncultured Burkholderiales bacterium
TCGGCGTAAGCTCTTGCGTTGGATCCTCACGCTCTTCTTCCTGCTTTTGCTGGCCTCGGTTATGACCCTGGTGGGCGGGGCCTATTACGTGGTGGCCCGCCTGATCGAGAAGGAAGGCGGCAAGAAGGAGGCTGCGGTCAAGTTCTGGCTCGAGCCCGAAAAGTATGTCTTCGGCTCCAAAAAGCGCCTCAACATCTTGTGCATGGGCGTGGACTACAACTACGACTCCAAAGGCATGCCCTATTCCAAGAGCGCCCGCTCCGACACGATGATGCTCTTCAGCTTCGACCGCCCGTCGAAGTCGGTTTCGGTGATCTCCATCCCGCGCGACCTGCTGGTCAGCATTCCGGGCTATGGCGAGGACAAGATCAATGCGGCCTACGCGCTGGGAGGAGCCCAGTTGGCCCGCAAGACGGTTTCCAACCTGCTGGGGGTCAGAGTGGACTACTGCATGTCGGTGCGGGTGCAGGCGGCCAGTCAGGTTGTGGACGCCCTCGGGGGTCTGACCCTGGACGTCGAGAAGAAGATGGACTACGACGACAACTGGGGCAACCTGCACATTCACCTGAAGAAGGGTCGCCACAAGCTGAACGGCAAGCAGGTGGTGGGCTACTGCCGCTTCCGTTATGACGAGGAAGGGGATCTCGGGCGTATCCGCCGCCAGCAGCAGGTCATCGCGGCTCTGACCCGCCAGCTGAAATCCCAGATCAAGCTCGATACCCTGCCCCGCCTGGTGAAGGTGTTCGAGAAGAACGTCGCCACCGATCTGCCCAAGAGCCGTATGCTGGCTCTGGGGCGCATATTCCGAGGGATGGACCGCTCGCGTCTGCGTACCGCCCGGCTCGAGGTCAGCGACGCCGAGTATGGTGGCGTCATGTACCTCGTGCCCCAGACCGAGGCCAATCGGGCCCTGGTGCGCCGCCTGCTGACCAGCCCCGACGACCTGCCCCTCTCGGAGCTGACCGTCGAGGTTCTCAATGGCAGCGGTATCGAGGGCGCCGCCAACCGGGCGGCCGACAGGCTCGAGGAAGCGGGTTTCCAGGTGGTCTTCGTGGGCGATGCTGGGCGCAGCGACTACCCCCACAGCCGGGTGGTGGACCGGGTGGGCAGCTCGCGTGCCTGCCAGCGCATGGTTCGAGTCGTGCCGGCGAAGGTCGAGCAGGGCACTCCCGGGCCGGCCAGCCCCGATCTGACCCTGGTCATCGGGCGCGACATCAAGTCGCACAACTAACTTCGTCGCACGCGCGTTGACGCGCCAGGAGGTGCAGTGCCCGACGTGATGGACATCCGGCGGGGAGACGGCTGGCCCCGCCAGGTTGGGACCGGTCTCGTGGCGGCAGGACTGCTGCTGGGGGTGGGAACGGCCGCCCTCGACTACGGCTTCGGCCCACCCTGGAGCCGCAACGCCCGACTCGGACTGGCTTGCGCCAGCCTGGTCACGATGGGGATGGGATTTCTCTTGCTGGCCTGGCGCCGGGTCACCACGCTCGATCGTAAGGAGGGCACTCTGCACCGCTGGTGGGGGCTGGCCCTGGGTCCCTGGATCCTGCCTGTCAACGGGCTCGACCGTCAGAAGCTGCAGGGCTACGACCGGCTGGTGGTGGTGGCCACCCGGCCCGAGGAGCACTACAAGCGCCCCCGCGATCAGTTCCAGATCCAGCTCGAGCGCTCGCAAGACGGCGTGCTCGGGCGCTTGCGGGTGGACGACGAGTTGATCAGCCTGGCGGCCGCCCGAGAGCTGGGAGAAAAGGTGGCCGAGTTTCTCGGGGTCACCCTCCAGGAGCGCTGAGGTTTTCAGAAACTTTTACTGGCCTTGCAGTAGAACCAGATTATGAATGTCCAGCTCACCGTCCCCAGGACGCCGGGCGCCGACGAGAAGGCGCGCGGCATGGTGGCTGACGGCACTGCTCTGGCCAGCGAGGTCAATGGCGAGCACGTGACCGTCTACCAGCCCACGGGTGATCGGGTCGTGCTGTCGGACGGGAAGACCGGCCCTCCCAAGCAGGGCTTCTTCCAGCGCGTCATGCTGCCGGAGAGCTTTCCCGCCTCGGTGCACGAGGATTATGCCCCCCACCGCAAGTGGCAGTTCATCCGCGACGTGTCAGCAGGCATGACCAGCTTCTATGCCACTTCGGCCCTGGTGGGCGCCATGGGGTTCGGGGAGATCGGCCCTCTCTCGGCCGGAATGACCTGGATGATCCGCGATGCCGTCGATGGTGTGGGCAAGATGGGCGCCTCGCTGATCGCCCACAAAGCCGACAAGGATCCCCGGGCCTGGTTCGTCAAGGGCGAGGTCTTCGCCGGGGTGGGCAGCCTGGCCGAGACGACGCTGCTGCTCGCGCCTCAAACATTCCCCATCACCGCTCCGCTGGCCAACATCTGTAAAGCCATGGGCACGGGCACCAAGAACGCCGCTTCGGCCGCCATCGAGAAACATCAGGCGCTGGGCAACAACCTGGGTGACCTGCGCTCGAAGAACGGCAACCAGTCGATGCTGGCCTCGGCCCTGGGGGCGGGCCTGGCGATCGCGGGTCAACTGGTGGGTGAGCGTTTCCTGGGTCCCGCGGCCGTGCCCCTGCTGGCGGTCGGCACCACAGCGGTGGCCATGTTCGCCCAGAAGAAGTCCGTCGACGTTCTGCAGATCTACGACATCACCGAATCAGGCCTGCGCAACGCAGTGCGCGACTGGGTCAAAGAGGGCCAGTTGCCCGCCCCCGGACCGAGCGGCGGGTTCTTCTCCTGGTTCCCCACCCCGGGCGGCATGTTCCGCAACGAGACCGATGTAAAGCTTGGCAGCTCGCTCGAGGAGATCACCAAAGACAAAGCCCATTTTGACGATCTGCGCTCGTGGTATCGCGATCGCCGCTATATGCTCGACTTCGACGGCAAGGACAACGTCCAGATCGCGCTCCATCCCGACGCCCAGCCGCGCGACCTGGTGGCTGCCGTGGTGCAGGCCGAGCTGCTGACCGCAGCCCGGACCGGCCAGGCCTTCAAAGACCTGTCCAAGAGCCAGGGTCGCGAGGCTGCTCGGGACTGGGCCATCAAGACCAGCCTGCGGGCGGCGCCCACCGACAGCCAGGGCTTCCTGGACCGACTCGAGCGGCTGGGCTGGAGCACCGAGCGCATCCTGCTCAGCGCGGGCGAGCCGCGGGTGACCTGGCAACCGGGCCCGGCCGTTGATCTGGGCGGTGCCCTGGACATCAGGCAATTCCAGCAGGAAATCGGGGCCTGAGGAGGCCGGGGACACGAAGGACAAAGAGCACCGCGCCCCAAAAGGACACTCATGCTGGAGACCACCAAACGCGCCCATGGCCGGTTGCTGGTGGTCACCTCTCAGATGGCCCGCGGCCAGGACTTGCGCCGCACGCTGGAGCAGAGAGGCTTTCATGTACGCCTGGCCCTGAGCATGGGAGAGGCCTTGGAGCGAGCCCGCAACTGGCACCCTTCGGTTGTGCTGATCGACCTGGAGCTGGAGAGTGAGCCGAGCAGCAACGGGGGAAGAGCGGCTTTCTCGCTGTGCGAGCGCCTCAAGGCCTCGCCTGAGTCGAGCTCATTGCCCGTGCTCTATCTGACTCGCGACGATGCGGTCGAAAGCTGGATCGACGAGGGAATCGAGGCCGGCGGAAGCGATTTCGTAGGCTGGGAAGCCCCCCTGGCGGTCATGCAGACTCGCATTCTGCAACACGTTCGTTTGTTCGAAATTGAGGGCCGGCTGCGCCTGAAGGCCATTCGCGACGAGGTCACCGGACTCTACTCCGGGCAGTTCCTGGTGGAGCACCTGCGTCACTGGCTGGCACCCTTGATGCGGGGGGAGCTGGGTCACATCGCCTTCATGCGGCTGGACCTGGACGGCTTCCCGGAGCTGGCCATGCAGCTCAATTCCCTCCAGCACGAGAGCCTTCTGGTGCTGGTCAGCGAGCTCTTGCGCGAGAACCTCCAGGCCGATCTCGTAGCCCGGGTGGCCCTGGACAAGTTCGCCGTGCTGCTGGGCGGGATCGATCCCGAGGAAGCCCTGAAGCGGGCCGAGGCCACCCGGCTGGCGGTCGAGCGCGAGACAGCCCTGGAGATCCCCGCAACCCTCAGCGTCGGGCTGGCCTGCCTTTCTCCCGCCGACCTGCAGGCCCAGCCCAACGTCGACGCCGCCATCAACCTCCTCCACAAGCAGGCCAGCCTCGGTTTACAGCAGGCCCAGAGTTACGGAGGCAATCAGGTCGGTGTCTTTCAGGAGAGCAACCAGTCCGAGCGTCGTCGCAACCGGCGCTGGGAGGTGGACTTCCGGGTTGAGCTGGTGGGCCGCTTCGGGGTGCGCGAAGCCCGCCTGGCGGCCGACCTGTCCAACGGAGGAGTGGCCCTGGAGGGAGTGGCTGACCTGAAGATTGGCGACCACGTCGAGCTTTTGATCCACCTGGGCGAAGAAGTGGTGGCGGCCACCGGTGTGGTGGCCTGGGCCGGCTCTGTAGCGGGGCTGTCGCCCCGCTGCGGCATCGCCTTCGAGTCTCTGGCGGGGGATGGCCAGGAGGTATTGCGTCGGTATCTCTCCGAACGGTCGCGAGCTCTGGCTGAAGAGCATACCGACTGAGGAGGACCCCAGTGAGCGCCAAAGTACCCGAGAAGTTTCGCCCCATCCTGGAAACCAAAGCCCTGGCCCACCTGGCCACATTGATGAAGGACGGCACGCCCCAGGTCAGTCCGGTCTGGTTCGATACCGTGGGGGATCGCATTCGGGTCAACTCGGCCCGAGGCCGGACCAAGGACCTGAACATGAAGGCCCGTCCCCAGGTGGCTCTGTCCATCGTGGACCCCGAGAACGACTACCGCCACATCGCCCTGCGCGGCCGGGTGGTGGAGATCACCGAGCAAGGAGCCGACGATGTCATCGACGGACTTGCCAAAAAGTATCTGGGTGCCGAGAAGTATCCCTTTCGCCAGCCCGGTGAGGTGCGGGTGACCTACCTCATCGAGATCGACAACGTGGTGACGATGGGCTAGCCCTCCTCCTCGTCCTCGAGCAAGGGCATGAAGCCAGAGCCCAGGATCTCGCGGGCCGGCGAGATGACCACGAAGGCATTGGCATCGGTAGCAGCCACCACGGAGCGCAGGTGAGTCAGCTCGGTTACCGTCAGGGCCGTCATCAACACTGCCCGCCGCTTGCCCGAGTAGAGCCCCTTTCCGAGCAGGGCGGTCACCCCGCGGTTCATCTCCTTGAGGATGGCCCTGCCCATCTCCTCGGGCGAGGTCGTGACCACGATCACCAGCACCTGCTGACGCTTGCGGCTGGGGCGGAACCAGGCCCGCTTGTGCTCGTGCTCGCTCACATGCTGGCCAAAGCGAGGCAAGACCTCGCCGCTGGCCTGGGTGAGGTGGCGGGTCATCAAGCCCATCACCAGGAGGGTCAGGTTGAAGGCCGCGCCCAGGCCGACCACCACCTCGCCCGGGATGGGACCGACCGCGGAACGCTCGATGATGTCGCTCCAAGTGAAGGCGGGGGTGGGGTGGAGCATCACCTTGCCCAACCAGGCCAGGCCCAGCACCCCGAAAATCCAGACGTAATTGAGCCGGTAGCGACGACCCACCGCTTCCCACCAGGAGACCGGAAAGTCAGGGTGCAGCAGGCTCTCGGCCAGGCTTTCGGCCCAATCGGGGGCCGGCTTGAACGGGGGCACCAGCATGGAGGCGAAAAAGTCCGTCTCCATCAACCGCACTCGATAGCTCCACAGCTCGTAGTAGCGATAGCGACGGGCCTCGATGGTGAGAAAGAGGGTCACCAGCAGGGTGTTCAGGGCGATCACCAGATGGCTCACATCCTGCTCGGAAAATGCCAGCGAGATGGAGGCACCGGTGGCGATCACGGCCCAGTTGGTGGTGGAGTCCAGGCGCTGGCGCCAGACGTTGGCTCGGGCCACCTCGGCCCGGAACATGTGCACCATGGCCGTGGTGAACTCGCCGCCCTTGATGTGATAACCCCGGTAGGTCCAGACTTCTTCCTGATCGGGGAGGGGCGGCTCAGACATCTCCCCCCAAGCTTCGCCAGCGAAGCTTGAATATCATTCTATTCTTGACAGGAGGTTGTCAGGCTGCCTGTTGGCGACTGTAGGTCTCGTAAAGCAGGGCGCTCAACCCACGGTTCTCGGCCGGGTGCAGGCGGCGGCGGAAGTAGAGCAACAATCCGGTGGCAAAGCCCACCGGCCAGAGATAGGGGGCTCTGTTCCAGGCCTTCAAGCCGCGCTGAAAGTCCGGATCCTTGAAGAGCGACTGGTGCAGATGCTCGAGAAACCCCGACTGCACCTCGCTCACAAGGCTGCGCAAGGCTCCGCTGGTTTCCAGAGTCTTGTGGGCAGCGATCAGCGAGGCCTTGTGCTCGCCCAGAACCTCGGTGTTCAGCTCTCGGCGGGTATCCCAGAAGGCTCGGGCCACCTTCTCCTGCACCCCTTCGGCCACCGGCTCCTCCAGGCCCAGAGCGCTGGCAACGGCTAGAAAGAGCTTGTTCTCCTCCATCTCGTATTTGGCGTCGGCCAGGGCCACGACCAGGGTCAGCACCAGGGTAGGGGTGACCAGCTCGGGATGGGCGGCCACTTCCTTCAGATCGTCTTTCAGGCCCCCGATCAGATCGCTGGCCATCCTCACCGGGCGCGAGCAGTAATCCTCCCATCCGCGCCGCATCTCCTCGCGCGCCGTGCCGGAGGGGAAAACCCTTTCGGCCACGCGGTCGAGCAGCTGGACCTCCTCGGAGAGGGCCGACGGAGGCCCCAGCGAGGCCATCGAGGAGGCGATCCGCCAGACCGGCAAGAGCTGCCGGGCAGCTTCCTCTGTGATGTGCGACCACAGGCCATGCTCGAGCTCGGAAGTAGGCGTGGAGCTGTCGAAGGGATGGTCGGTCTGGGCCGCCAGCCATTCCAGGGCGCTACGCTCGACCGACTCGCTCGTCCAGGCTCCGGTCAAACCCAGCCGGGCCGCCATCCAGCTCAGCAACCGCAGCCGCAGGGCCTCCTTGTCGCGCAAGCCTTCGCGCACGGGGTCGATCCCCACCATGCGAGCCGCCCCCAGCAGCTCATCTTGATCCAGTTTATTCAGGCCGTCCAGCATCCAGGCTACCCCCTTCAGGTTTCATAGTGAACCGGCCCAGCTCAGCTCGCAGAGCATCCTCCAGTTCCGGGTAAAGAAAAGAAAAGCCCAGCTCCTTCAGGCGGGCGGGAAGCACCCACTGGCTGCTCAGCAGTGCCTCGTCGGCAAATTCCCCGACTACCAGGCGCAGGAGCCAGGGCTCCAGGCGCAGCAAAGCCGGGCGGCCGAGCACGCGGGCCAGGGTACGGCCAAACTCCTCGTTGGAGACCGGGTTGGGTGCCACGATGTTGACCGGACCGGTCACCTCGGGGGTGTAGAGCAAAAAGTGGATGGCCCCGATGGCGTCCTCACGGGCGATCCAGCTCAAACCCTGACGACCGCTGCCCAGCGGCCCCCCGCCGCCCATCCGAAAGAGCGGCAAGAGTTTTGCCAGGGCGCCCCCCTGAGCGCCCAGAACCATGCCCAGCCGCAGATGGGTGACCCGAATGCCGGCCTCCTCGGCCGGCCGGGTCGCTCGCTCCCAGTCCTGACAGACCTCGGCCAGGAACCCCTGTCCCGCCTCGCGCTGCTCGGTGGCGGGGGCCTCGGAGGAGCCGTAGTATCCGATGGCCGAGGCCGAGAGCAGACACGCCGGCGGACGGTCAAGACCGGCCAGGGTGCGGCAGAGTGCCTCGGTCGCCTGGACCCGGCTGCTGCGAACCCTGGCTTTGAAAGCGGCGTTCCAGCGGCGCTCGCCGATGTTCTCCCCGGCCAGGTGCACCAGGGCGTCCAGACCTTCCAGGCTCTCGCCCTCACACACGCCGGTGGCCGGATTCCAGGAGACCGCTCCTGGCCCGGCCGGTCCCTGGCGCTGGAAGCGGATCACGGTATGCCCACCCGACTCGAGGAAGGCGGCCAGTCCCGAGCCGAGGAAGCCGCCCGAGCCGGTCAGGCCCACCCGCAGGGTGGCCCGACCGGCGTGACGCTCCAGGTCGTGGCGCGTGCGCCGATGACGGAAAGTGAACATGCGCCGCAACTGAGGAACCACGAAGGGATTGGCCAAAAGCTCGAGCAGCTTTCCCCCGTGGTAAGTGAACTCGATCTCGTCTTCTAAAACCGAGCCGCTCTCATCGCGGGGATGAAAACGATGATGGTGTCTCCAGGAGCGAAATGGCCCGCTTTCCAGCGTGTCCTGAAAGCAGCGACCGGGCTCGTAACCGGTGTGCACCGCCCGCATGGGCACTCGCAGCGGGCCCAGCCCCAGAGACAGGGTGCGTCGCGCTCCCACTTCCAGGCCACCCTGGCTCTCCTCCAGGCGCACGTCCTGCCAGGGAGGTAGCAGCCGCTGCAGTGCCCCTGGCCGGGAATGCCAGGCGAAGACCTCCTCGGCGCTGGCCTCGAGCGGTGTCTTCAGGATCAAGCGAGCCATGGCCGCGGGCTTTGCCCTGGCAGGCTGCGTTCCTTCTCCACTACAGTCCGCATTGACCTGCGCGGAACGGAGACAATCCATTGACGCCCAATCCTGAAGCGTTCAACGCGCGACGCCTGAAAGAGGGCGGGAGACGCTCCCCCCTCCGTAGCGTCCCCCGCCCAAGACCCCCGCTCAGCATTGAGGAAAGCAGAAAATTGTCTCCAGGTCCGGGGGAAAGCCGGTAGCTCCGAGAAAAAGGACCAGACCTTGCTCAAGCTGATTCCATCCCTGATTCTGACTCTCTGGTTGGCGATGGCAGCCTGGCCCGGTCCCCAGGCCGTTTCGGTGCTCTTCATAGGGGCGCATCCCGACGACGACTCAGGGGTCACCGCCACACTGGCCACCTGGATCGAGCAGGGACGGGCCCGGGCCAGTGTCATTACCCTGAGCCGGGGAGAAGGGGGCGGCAACGCGGTCGGCCGCGAGCAAGGTCAGGCTCTGGGTCGGCTACGTGAGGATGAGCAACGGCGAGCGCTCGGCCTGCTGGGCGTGGAGACGATCCTCTACCTCGACCGGCTCGATTGGGGCTACACCACCAGCCACACCGCCACCGCCTCGCGCTGGGACGCCGAGGAGACGCTGGGCCGGCTGGTGGCCCTGGTACGCGAGCTGCGCCCCCGGCTCATCCTGACCATGAACCCCTACCCAAGCGGCCACGGACACCATCAGTTCGCCGCCCGCATGGCCAGCGAGGCCTATTTCGCGGCCGCCGACCCGACCCGATTCCCGGGCCGGCCTGTCTGGGCACCGGGTCGGCTGGCCTACGCCCTCTGCTACGGCCAGGAGGGCTTTGAGCCCGACTTCGTGCTCACTCCCGACCGGGCCACCGCCGAGCGCGAGCTGCAGGCCCTGAGACTCTACCGCAGCCAGGGCTGGGAGGTTCTGCCCGAGGCCGGGCCACGCTTCGTGCTGGGCCCCGAGAGCTTCTCGGTGGCCCACAGCCGGGCCCCGGGCTGGAGCGACCTGCTCGACGGGCTGCACAATCCGCTGGACCTGGAATTGGACTCAGACATACTGGTTGCCGGTCAGAGCGGGGGACTCTCCTTCTCCCGTCCGGAGGCCGTCCTGCAGGTCCCCCCCGATTGGCAGGTGGAGCGCCGCGGCCACGGCTGGTCGGTGCGCCCCGACCGGCCTGGCGAGCAGATCGTCCAGGCCAGGCTGGGAGGCTCGGTCTGGCGCTGGCGCGTGCGGGTCCGTCCCCCGCTTCAGGTCGAGCTGGCCCCCACTCCGGCCGTGGCCGACTATCGCCAGTGGGCCACCGGACTGGGGCTCGACCCGGTGCTGGCCGAGCCGGAGGCAGCCCTGACGGTGGGCCAGAGGGCTCGAATTCGGCTTGAGTTGAGCAACCGCACCGCCCGACCGGCCTCCATGCGAATCGCGCCGGTCTGCCACAACTCCGCCACGACAGGAGCGGTCGACAGTTCCTCGGTCCGGTTCGACCCTCCCCGCACCCTGACCGTTCCACCCGGGCTGAGCACGGTCGAGGTGGGGTTGGTGGCCTCCGAGCAGGGTGAGTTTCATCTCGAGGGGGGCGGGCGACTCCAGGTCGTTCCGTTCACGACCCTCCCGCACGTCGAGAGGCCCTGGGTGATGGACGCAAACCTGGAGGAGGTCGCCGGTTGGAAACCCGAGCCCCTGAACAGGCTGTGGGAGGGAGAGTCGAGCCAGATCCAGGGCCGCTTCTGGCTGGGGTGGGACCCGGAATGGCTCTACCTTGCAGCCGAAGTGCAAGATGACCGGGTGATCGGTCAGATCGACTCGGCCGATCCGACCGGCCACTGGCGCACCGACGCCCTGGAGCTGACGCTCGACCCCTCCGGAAAGAGCCCGAGCACGCTGACCACCTTCAAACTGGGGATCATCGCCAACACCCGACAGGGAAAACCGATCGCCTTTCGAGACGCGGATGAGCGCCCGGGTCCGGTACCCGGGCTGCGACTGGCCACGCGCGTCACCGCCGCGGGCTACCAACTGGAGGCCGCCATCCCGCGCTCGGAAGTCGGTCAGCTGGCCTCCGAGTTCGGGTTGAACGTGCTCTTGTACGATGCCGACGACCCTCAAGCGGCCACCGGAGCCAACGCCAACCTCAGCCGGGTGGGCTGGAGCGCCTGGCCGGAGGTAATGGGAAATCCCCGCCTCTGGGGCCGGGCCCGCCTGGAGGGCTCGACTGCAACCGGCCCGAAGGCGGGCGGCATCCACCAGAGGCAGAGGGGGAGCCATGTTCAGCTTTCTAAGTAAGCCCCAGCAAGTCGAGCTGCTCGAAGTCGAAGACCGCACACTCGGCTTTCGCAGCAAGAAGGAGAACCAGGTGGGACAGACGGTCAAGGTCAGGGTCTCGCTTCCCGACCTCCCCGAGCTGACTCTGCCCGTCAAAATCAAGAGCTGCCGCATCGACGAGCCGGGCTTCGTCTGCTACGGGGAGGTGCCCTCGAGCAAGGGGCTGGAGAAGTTCCAGGCCGCTCTTCACAACAAGGACAAGACCGACAAGGTGCGCCGGGCTCAGCGCTTCAAGCTGGGCGTGCGCATCCTGTCGCCCGAGCTGCCGGCCTTCAAAGCCATCTCGGTGGATTTCAGCCGCTCAGGCCTGCAGATCGAGGCCGAGGGGGACGTGCCCATCGATACCATGCTTACCCTCACGCTGGAGACCGAGATCCGGGAGATTCCCTCGGTGATCTGTCGAGCAAGGGTGATCTGGAGCCGTCCCACGGGCCAGTTTCAGCGCTGCCGACTGGGACTGGAGTTCACCACCCTCGAGCCCAGGATGCGCGACGACCTCGACCGCTTCGAGAGCTACGTGAGGGCCCGCTTCAGCCAGTAGGCTCCCGGGGAATGGGCGGATGCCTCTGCAGGTGCGCCACCACCTCCTCAGGGCTGTCTGAGAGGAGCATCATGCTGGCATAGGTCTGTTGGCCAGCCAGCTGCTTGAGGGTGGCGTAGAGCTGCGTCTCCTGCTCGTAGCGCTGGCGCCCGAGAAAGACCATCGGGCTGTACCACCCGAAGGTGCAGTAGTGATTCTGGGCGGCATCCTGAAAGATTTCCTGGGTGGTGCCGGCGCTCCCCCTGGCGTAGATCACCCCGTGCAGGCACATGGCCAGCAGACCGTCCTCGCGCAGGCTGTTGGAGAAGAACTTGGCGATGGCGCTGGCAAAGACATTGGAAGGCTCGTGCCCGTAGAACCAGGTGGGCACGGCCAGGCTCGAGCACCCCTCGGGAAAGCGCTCCAGGACCTGGATTGCCGGTCGATAGTGGTCGTCATCCGCTCGCAGGATCGTCAAGGCCTGCTCGAGCTCGGCGGCGCTTCGCCCCCCGAAATAGGCTCCCAGGTTGCCCGCCTCCATGAGCCCCGGCCCGCCTCCGGTGGCCACGGTGTAGCCGGCAAAAACCAGCTGGCGCGCCAGCTCGGCGGTGCGGGCGTAATCCGGATGATCGCGGGGCACGCTGTGACCTCCCATGATGCCCACCATGCGCGGTCCCGCAGCCAGAAACTCGCGCACCGCCTCCTCGATGGCGTGGTCGTGCAGACGCTGGGCCAGAGCTTCGGCCACATCCGGCTTGTGACTGCCGTGGGCCAGAAAGTGCTGATAGATGCGCAGGTCCAGATCGTCCGCGCTCAGCTCCTGCCAGGAATAAAGGCGCGTGCGATAGGGATTGTAGGGCAGCCCCGGAAAGCGCGGCAGAACCAGGGCGCCGGCCTGCGAGACCCGAGCCAGGGCCCCCTCCGGGAAAAGGCAGCCTAGAAAGACGGCCCCCGCAGCCGACCGGGCCAGCTTCTCTCCATCAAGCCCGCGCAAATCCAGGTCTTGCAGCACACAGTCTTTCAGCGAGCCCTGCTGCTCCTCAAGTGAGTCCAAATCGATGATACGACGCATGGCCGGCCTATGCGTGGAGCTGGCGGGAGAATCCTGTGGCCTGGGCGGTGCGCCACCTGCCCGGATGACAGGCCGTGGTATACTGAGCCGTGCTCTTTCGAGACCCGATGCAAGCCGCCCGGCAACGGTTCGGAGCCCCCGGCCCCCCTCCCGAAGACAACCCGATCAGCCGCCCCGCTCCCAATGAGCAGTTGCAGGCCGAGCTGGCCAATCGTCACGCCCCGGGACCGGCCGCTCAGTTCGACCTGCAGGGCAACAAGCTCGAGATTTTTGACCTCACCCTGTCGGGAGTGCACGTGGAGGAGCTGAGCGCCGAGATGGACCAGGCCATTCCCCCCGAGCTCCTGGCCGAGCCGGCCCGCCTGCTGGCCCACGGCCCGGTGCGCATCCGCAAGGTGCGGCTGGGCATTCCGGCCCTGGTCGCCAACGAGGCCGTGCGCGCGGGCGGAGCTCCCGTGCTGGCGCGCGAAGGCCTGAAGGAGGTCAGCTTTACCTTCGAGCCCGGCAGCCTGGTCGAGATCCGGGGAGTGCTGCACAAACTGGCCAGGGTTCCCTTTACCCTGCGTGGCAAGCTGGAGCTGACCGCCGACCAGAAGATCCGCTTCATACCCGAGCGCGTCAAAGTGCTTGGGCTTCCGGTGCCTCGTCTGGCCCTGACCATCGCCCAGGCATTGGCCGGCGAGGCTCTCAAGAGACTCGACCTCAGACAAGAGGAGGCAGCCCTGGTGCTCGACCCCCGGAGCCTGCTGCCGCCCGGACTCGAAGTCAGGTTGACTCACCTGGGCACGCAGGGCAACCGGCTGGTCCTGGAGGGCGGCCTTTGAAGGTCAGGATCGCAGAGAACCGGGACGCAAGCTTGCCTGGACAGGGTTTGCGAGCAACGATGAGCCGGGCCTCCCTGCCATCGAAGCCAGTCGACTAAACTTCAAAAATAGATTATAAATTTGAAGTATGATCTCGCGAGAGCTTCCGCTGGGCGCGCGGCTCGACCAGGGCTTTTCGGTGCTCTTGCTTGGCCCGCGCGGCGTTGGCAAGACCAACCTGGCACGGCACACACTGAGCCACCGCCAGGCCGTGCTGGCGATCGACTTGCTGGCTCCAGAATCCTATGAGCGCTACCTTCGGGACCTGTCGCAATTTGAACGAGACGTCCTGGGCCGCGCCCCAAAGCTGGTCTTCGTCGACGAGATCCAGAAGCTTCCGGAGCTGCTCGACCTGATCCACCGGCTGTATGAAAAGAACCGGATGCAATTTCTGCTTACGGGCTCGAGCGCCAGGAAGCTCCGACGCGGAGGAGCCAATCTTCTAGCAGGTCGCCTGCTTGGAATGCGACTGCACCCTCTGACCTGCCGCGAGCTCGCACTCCCCGAAGGTCAGACGCTCCAGTTTGGGAGCCTGCCCGGCGTGATGCTCGACAACCCTGCTCCGGACGCGACCCTCAGAGCTTACGTTCACCTCTACCTCAAGGAGGAGATTCTGGAAGAAGCTCTGGTCCGCAAGGCAGCCGCATTCTCACGGTTTTTGGAGTTGGCGGGCCAATATCACGGAGAGCCGGTGAACGCGGCGCGAATCGGCAGAATGGCCGGGGTTTCGGCGCACACGGTCCAGGAGTATTTCCAAATTCTGGAAGACACCCTGATGGTTTATCGGCTGCCGGGTTGGTCTGCCTCGGCCAGCAAGCAGCTTCGGACCGCGCCAAAGTTCCTCTTCTTCGACAATGGCGTCGCGAACGCGCTCAGAGGCGAGTTGCGAGTCGAGTCGAGCCCGCGGACCTCGCGCTTCGGCAAGCTGTTCGAAAGCCGGGTGATTCAAGAGGTCTTCTGGCTGAACGACTATCGAGAGCTCGACTTGAAGCTCAGCTACTGGCAGTCCAATACGGGCCTGGAGGTGGACCTGGTCGCGTCCCGCGGAGCCGGCCCTCCCCTGGCCGCCTTCGAGATCAAGTCGGATACGGCACCTGGCCAACCCGACTGGAAGGGGCTGACTTCCTTTCGAAGCGAGTATCCCGAGGTAGCCTGCTACTGCCTGTGCCGCACTCCGCACCCTTATCGCGCTGGAGATGGCGTGGAGGTCCTTCCCTGGACCGAGGGTCTCGGGGTTCTCGAGCAGCTCTGAGCCTGCTGAGAAATCACAGGGTAGGCGGCGGCAACTGCTACGATTTCGATACATTTGCGGGCTGGCTCGAAACCTCTGAGCGCTAAGCTCAGAGCATGCAAACCCTGCTGCGTGGCTACGGGCTGATTCTGGGGGCGGATCGCCCCGCCAGCGGAGCAGCTCTGCTGGCCCTGACCCTGCTCGACCCGATCCCCGGCCTGACCGGTCTTCTGGCTGGACTGGCCGCTCCCCGCAATTCCATCGCCGCCTGCAACTCCATCCTGATGGGACTGCTCTGGGGCTGGACCGGCTGGCCCCTGTTGTGGCTGGCTCTGGCTCTAGTCGCGCTGCGACTGCTCCTCCCTCACCTCACCATGGCCTGGGGCTTTCTGCTGATGGCCTATCCGGCCTGGTTCCTGCTCGGCCCCCCGGCCGCTCCTGCCCTGGTCGACCACCTTCTGACCCCCCTGGGAGCGGTGGTCTTCCGTCCTGACATCCTTTCGGCGCTGGTGTGCCTGCTGGCGGTGGCCCTGACCAGCCGCTACTACGCTCTGCTCCTGCTGCTGGGAGGGCTGACCGCGGCCGCCGTCAGCTCGCGGCCCGAGGCCCTCTTCAACGGCGGTCTGACGGCCGTGGTCCTGGGCGGGGTGTTCGCGCCCCCGGGCCTTTCCACCCTGGCCCGAGCCCTGGCGGGAGCCGCTCTGAGCGGCCTGGTGGCCACCGCCCTGGCCTGGCTGGCGCTGCCCGTCTTCGTGCTGCCCCTGCACCTGGTGGCCGCCCTGGCCGGAAAACGCAAGGTGCTCCAACTGGAGACCCCCGAGGCTCGCTGGGCTCGCTATGCTGCTCCCTGGTGGCGCCAGGTATCCTGGACGCTTCCCTTCTGGGGCGAGTGGACCGTGTGCCAGCCCCCCGACGGCGGCTGGACCCACGTGGGCCCCTGGAACGAGGCCT
>CAYYHB010000120.1:0-5241 GCA_964471395.1 uncultured Burkholderiales bacterium
AAATCATGCGTCAACTTGAAAAAAATTCTGAGGGGCTTTATGCGCGGCACTTTAATGTGTCGCGCATCAAGACTTTCGAACCTTACTCACGGCTGGCTGACGGTGAGCTGGCACGTGCCGTCATCCCTCCAACGGTCGCGCTGATCGTGCTGGTGCCGGGAATGAGCGGCTCCACCGGCTGGCCGTGGTCGGCTCGGGTGAAGCGGCTGAGCTCACCCGCCGTCGGGGTCCCGCACCGAGCGTTGGACCGGCTTGTCTGGTCACGTTCATAGGCGCCACAGTAACGCAAGGCGCGGCCCGGCAAGACTGTTACTCGCACGTAGCCTGGACGGGAGGAGCCGAGATCCCGTTGAGCGTGCAGGTGACGTGGCCCGACCCAGGGCTGAGCCCTTGCAGGTCGTTAGCCTCGCCGAATCCCAGATAATCGCCCCCGTCGACCACGCCCCAACTGACCTTATCGGTCACGTCATACACCCCGCCGTCAGCATAAGTTCCTCGCGCGTAGAGGTAGGTGGTCCCTCCAAAGGAGACCTGGATCGGATTGGGTACCAACTCCAGCGAGACCAGCTCGCTCTCGCTGACGAAGACGTTGCAGGTGGCGGTGGCCGCGCCGGACGTCGCCGTGATCGTGGCGGTTCCCCCAAAGCCGGCAGTGACCTTCCCGTTCTGGTCCACGAACGCGACTTCGGGGTTGGATGTGCTCCATGTGGCGCCAAAGAACTGGCTGATATCGTTGACGATGAGCTCCAGGGTCCCGGAGGATTGGGTTACCAGCGACAGGGTCGACTGGGACATTTGGAAGCTGCCCTGAAATGGCGGGGTCAGGACGAAAAAGAAGCCTGTGCCGGTGCCCTGGGGGGTCGTCGCGGTGATCGTTCCGCTCCCCGTACCCCCTGCCGTGATCTGCCCTTGCTCGTTCACGGTCACACCGGAATTGCTCGAGGTCCAGGTGGCCGAAACGGGCTGGCCGTTGACCAGAGCCTGCATGGGCCCGCTGGCTCCGGGCAGGATGACCACGCTGTGGGGTGCCACCACGACCTGGTAATCGGAGGCGGGATCCTCCACCACGGCCTCGTTTCCGGGCTCGACGGCCAGGTCGGTGTCGAAGCTCCCGACGAGCTTCTGGTCGTTGAAATACTGGATGATGAAGCGTCGCATGGAAGCCGGAACGTCTACCCGAACCTCTCTGGCCTTGGGCCGCGCTTCAGGACCGAAGGCCACCTGGCCATCAGCGTCGAGTCCGAAGAAACGGAACTCGGTGACGTCGGGTGGGACCGCCCGTTGGAGCGTATGGCGCACCACCACGGTGCCCGTAGTAGGGGTCACCGGCACGGTGCTCGCACCGGAGGTGTCGCTGCCGCCGCATCCGACGACAAAGAAGGTCAATAGCAGCAAGAAATATTTGAGCATCCTGGACATGACTTGAACAGATCGTCAGAGGGTTCCCAGGTTCCTCCCGCGGCTCGGGTCAGTGGTTAGTCGAACCCAAACATGCGCGCCATGAGGTTCCCCATCCAGGCGGTAAAGCCGCCTCGGGCTTGTTCTTGTCCGAGATCTGGTCGCCATGAGCCTGGCGTCCTCCTCCGGACTCACGGTCATGCTGAGTTCACCCGCCGTCGGGGTCCCGCACCGAGCGTTGGACCGGCTTGTTTACGCGCTTTGAGCCGACCGACTGGCGGCTGTGACCTGGTACTCTAGCATGGGGCCGCGCACTACCGACCGGCAGGCCCGGGACCGATCCGGCCGAATCAGCCCGGGTGAATCCCGTGCGCCTGGAAAAGTCGGGGCCGGTCTGGACGGTCATCCTGGACCGTCCAGAGGCCCGCAACGCAGTCGACCGCACCAGCGCCGACCGACTGGCGGCGGCCTTCCGGGCCTTCGAGCACGAGCCCACGGCCCGGGCGGCGGTGCTCTGGGGGGCAAGGGGGCACTTCTCGTCGGGAGCCGACCTCAAGGCGGTGGCCGAAGAGCGGGGCAATCGCCTCGAGGAAGAGGGCGACGGCCCTCTCGGACCCACCCGCATGCAACTCACCAAGCCGGTCATCGCCGCCATCGAGGGCTACGCCGTGGCGGGCGGACTGGAGCTGGCCCTCTGGTGCGACCTGCGAGTGGCCTCCAGCGAGGCGGTGCTGGGCGTGTTCTGCCGGCGCTTCAACGTGCCCCTGATCGACGGGGGCACGGTGCGCCTGCCCCGGCTGATCGGGCTGTCGCGGGCGCTGGACATGATTCTCACCGGTCGAGCAGTCAGAGCGGACGAAGCTCTCGGGTTCGGGCTGGTCAACCGGGTGGTGCCTCCCGGGCAGGCGCGAGCGGCCGCGGAGCGGCTGGCGATGGAGCTGGCCAGTCTGCCCCAGGAGTGCCTGCAGGCCGATCGGCTCTCGGCCCATCGCCAGTTCGACCTGAGCCTGGAGGAGGCGCTCAAGGCCGAGTTCCGGGGCGGCACCGAGGCCTTCCGCCGGGGCGGCACCGAGGGAGCCCGGCGCTTCCTGCAGGGCGAAGGGCGGGGAGGACATCCGCTGTGAGCCTGGCTCAGAACGTGATCCCGACGATCCGCCCGAGCTGCGGGCCTTCGGCTTCGGGCCCACTTACCTGCCCGGCAACCTCAACCGACAGCAGCTCATCACCCGCTATGAGAACGCAACCCAAAGGCAGTGGAGGCCGTTCTACCTGGTCTTCGGGCTCTTCAAGATCGCCGTCATCGCCCAGCAGATTTACGCCCGCTACCGCCAGGGGCTTACCCGGGACAACCGCTTTGCGGCTCTGGGGCAGGCGGTTCAGCTTCTCTTGCAGCGCGCTGACGCTGAATCTCGCCGCCCACGATGAGGTGCTCGCCCAGCTTGCCGGCCCGGCCGTTGCCGCGCAGAGACTCCTCGAGCAGCTCCAGGTCGTCGGGGAAGTTGGAAAGCTTGCCCAAGGCCCGCGAGACCGAGTTGAGGCGGTCTTCCAGGTTGGCCCGCACGTCGGGGGTGCGCACCATCAGGTCGCCCTCCCCCACCGCCCAGGCGGCCTCGGGGTGGATGGAGTAGGCCGGGGCCACCGAGCCGAAGATCGACTCTGCCACCGCCCGCAATTCCTTTTCGGGACGCTCGCCCTGGCGGGCATGCTTTTGCACCGGGCCCATCAGGCGGTAGCCGAACTGGGCCGGAGAGGCGGTGGGATTCTGGTGCAGCTCCTTGAGCGCGGTGATGGCGATGGCCGCCGCCAGCGGTCCTGTGCCGGCTGCGGCCAGGGCCCTGGAGGCGATGCTGCCCAGGCGCTTGAGGTTGCCCGAGGGCATGCGCGAGAGCTGCTCCAGTCCGATTTGAGCCAGCGACACGCTGTCCTCGGGCCCGATGTGGGGCAGGGCGGAGTTGACCTGGGCCAGCATGGTCCGGGCAGCCGTCTCGAACGGCGGCGTGGGGCGGGAAGAGGCAGGGACGGGGGCAAGCATCAGTTCGGGCTGAACAGGTCCCACACCCGGGCCAGCTCTTCTTCGAGGCCGAGAACCTGGCTGTCCAGGCTCAGCTCGACCGAGTCCTCGCAGGTGTAGGAGTAGGCCGGGCGACGCCGCCGACCCTGACGCTGCTGGGAGTAGCCATCCAGCACCGGCACCATCACCGCGTGGCGGAGCGGCTCGTAGGTCCAGTCGTGTTCGGTGCGCATTGTCGGCGGTATCAGCATGTTCAGTTCCCTCCCGAGCTCAATCTACCGCGGGGGGATGAAAGAAAGCTGACAGGGCTACTTGCGCAAGAGAATTATCTCTCTCAGGGGATGGCGCCCCTCGCCGAACTCCCCATTGCAAAAGGTCATCACACCGTCGCCAGCCGAGGCGGCGCTGGAGAAACCGGGAATGCCATAACGCTTTTCCCATTCCTTATCAGCCGGATTGGGGCCATCGCTGATGCGGACCTCCTTGAGAACATGGCGCATCTGCTGGGGAATCTTGACATACTCCTGCAAGAGCTCACAGGCGAACTGCTCGGCCTGGCCGTCCACTGGCAATCCTCCTGACTGCTTCATCCGGCACTTCGAGCTCGGGTCTATGGAGGGGTCGGGCGCGGCTGACGCTTCTTCAAGGTCACGCCGCTGAACATGATCTTACCGTCCTTGTCGAGCAGCACGGTGGCGTTGTTGTCGGGGCGGATATCCATCCTGGCGATCTCTTCGAGCTCTTCCAACCGCTTGTGCAGGGCCTCATGGCTGACTCCCTTGCCCTGCTCGGTGGCGTAGATGGAGGCGACCATCTCGGCCGCATCCGCCGGATTGCGCCCGAACTCGGTCAACTTGCGATAGATCCGCACCAGCGAGGACAGGCACTGATGGCTGCCGACCTCCTGGCGGCCCATCATGCTGGACATGGTCTTGCGCAGCCAGCTGCGGCGGTCTTGCTCGTTCACCTCGAGCAGCCGGTCGAGAGCAGCGATGCGCTCCTCGCGCCGGCTCCGCCCGCTGGGCTGCAGGATCGTGTCCAGAATCTCCAGGGCATCTCCAGGGCGGCACCCTCCCGCCATGACGGTGGGGTAGCGCTCGAGCAGCGGCAGCGGGATGTTGGGGAGCCGTTCCATGGCCTTGACAAAGCTACCCGAGAAGGCCTCCGCCAGGGGCAACCAGGCCTTCAGCTTCTCGGGCTCTCCTTCGAGCCGCCGGAGTACATCCACATTCTGGCTCCAGCGAGAGGGCAAACGCAGGGCTCGCACCAGCTTCGTCAATTGCTCGGTGGCAGATTCCTGGTTTTGACCGGTTAAGAGCTGGCTGACCAGCACCCGGTTGAGCCCCACGGCGCACTCTGCCGAGCCCTCGGCCCACGGGCTGAAGACCCCGGTGGCTTTGAGAGCCTCCAGGCGCTGGGGTGCGTTGGCCTGACCGCCCACCTTGAGGAGTTGCTCGGTCACCCGGGCAGCCTCGGCCGGAATGCCCCCCAGAGCCAGCACCTCGCCGAACAGAGGGCTGCGACCCGCGGGCCCTGTGTCGGAGTAGTCGAGGGCTTCATGCAACTGGGTGAGAGGAGCCTCGCGCCCGGCCAGGGCGGCGGCCACGCGGGCCAAACGCTCAGCGGCCTCGGGCCCCTGGGTGGTCAGGCTGGCCTGAACCCGGGCCGCCCCCTCCAGCGTCAGCTTGCGCTGGTATCCGGTCAGCCCCAGCAGGGCGGTCTCGTGCCCCGGGCCAAACCGCTCCAGGCAGCTCAGGATGACTCCGCTGGGCAGGGCTGCCAACAGCAGGCGCTCGAGGCTCTGGCGCCGCTCGGGAGCAAGAGCAGGGTAG
>CAYYHB010000120.1:5341-15407 GCA_964471395.1 uncultured Burkholderiales bacterium
TGCCAACAGCAGGCGCTCGAGGCTCTGGCGCCGCTCGGGAGCAAGAGCAGGGTAGACCTGCAAAACAGCCTGCTTGTCCGATTCGTTGCGCTGCCCCAGAGCCTTCAGAAGCTCGCCCAGCTCGATGGTGGCCTGGCCCAGCGGCCGTCCGGCCTCGACCTCTTCCTGGAGCACGTCCAGGCAACGTTCCTTCACCGCAGGCTCCTGCTGCCTCAAGAGTCCCAGGTCGGTGTAGGCCTGCAGCCGCTCTTCCAGGCCGTGGCGCTGGAAGCGTTCCAGGATGCGGTCGCAGAGCTCAGGGTCGCGATGCTGGCCCAGTAGCTGGCGATAGACCTCACGGGGACGTTGCTGGCTGGCCAGAGCGGCCAGCGAGCTCCAGGCCTTGCTCAGGCCCTCACGGCGAAGGCCCGAGCGGCTCGCGTTCAGCTCCTTGACCGCTTCCTCCGGGACCTGCCCTGCCGCCAGCAGTGCTTGCAGGGCTCCCACCAGGCTGGCCCGCTGGGTGCCATCCAGCACCAGCTTGCGCGAGTCGTTGTAGTAGTTGTAGTCCTGCTCGAAGGCATTGAGCTGATCCAGGCAGGCCAGGCGGAGGGCCTGCTCACCCGGGCCCGGGCGCAAGGCCTTCTCGAGGGAGACGGCCTCGCCGGCCGGTATGGGCTTCTCGAGCAGCTGGCAGAAGACGTCGTTGGCCGAAGGCAGCCCGCTGAGCTCTCCGCTCCAGTGGGCCAGGGCCACCTCCACTGCGGCCCGTGACAGGTTCTGCTTGCCGGCCGTCTCGGCCAGCCGGCCCAGCGTGGCCATCACCGTGGCCCGCTCGCCGCCCGATCGCAATTTCTCGTCCAGGGCATCCTGCACGAGGTTGGCCACCTGAGCGCTCAGCTTCTGGCCGGCCTGACCCAGGCCGCGCAGCGCCTCCAGCCGACCGAGATCGTCCAGCTTCTGGGCCCTCTCGAGGCTCTGGCTGGCCACCTTCGGCAGCACCCGATGGCGCAACTGCTCAAGGAACGCGTCCCGAGCCCGGGGCTGCGAGGCTAAAGTGGCGGCAAATTTGAATGCGTGGCAGCACTCTTCGCCACCCGCCCACTTAACCTGTTGCTGAGCCGAGCCAACCAGGGCCAGGGTATCCTTCAGGCTGCGACCCTGCTCGACCTCGGCCCGCACCATGGTCAACATGGCGCTCTGCACTTCTTGCGAATTGGAGAGCTTGCGCAGCTCGGGCAGGGTCCCCACGCGCTCGGCTAACGAGGTCTCGCCCAGAGGGGTGCGCACCTGATCCCACATCGTGCGCAGCAGCTCCGGTGTCACCTGAGCGTTGAGGAGATCCCCGAAGAGCTTGCGCTCCTCGGGCGGCCGGCCCGCAACGTCCCGGGAAAATTCGCCCAGAATCAGCTCTGCCTGGCGATTGCCAAGAGAGCCCAGCTGGCGAGTCGCCTCGCGCGCCTCCTCAAGGGGAATGCCGGCCCGAAGCTGGGCGGCAAGGCTCTCAAAGAACGCGAGCTGCAGGCTTCCTTTGAAAACCTGACGATAGCTGTAGTAAGGATCTTCTGGCTCCAGCCCACCAACGGCTTTGAAGGCTTCCAAACGCTCAGCCTCCGTGGTGCTGCCGGCCGGCTGACGCATGGCCTCGAACAATCCTACCAGATCGCCCTCGGGCACCCTCTGCTCGAGCAGGCCCGCGAATAATCCAGTCTGGGCCGGGCTGTCGGCCACCTGGTCGGCGAAGTAGGCGGCCTGGGCGGGGCTCAGAGCGCGGGTCTGGCTGACAGCCTGGCTCAACCGGGTCAAACTGGCCAACCTGACCTCCGAGCCGTCCTGGATCGACTCGGCCAGCTTCTCCACGGTTTTGACCGAGAGGTCGCGAGCCTTGCTCAGCCCGGCCATCGCCCCGGCTGCGCCCTGCAGGCCCGGACGGCCCTTCAGCCGCTCAACCACGGCGGCGGCCGGCGCACCCGCCAGCCCGCCCTTCATGAGAGCCACCAGGGCCTCCTGAGCCGGACGGTCGCCCGCGTGGCGACCCACGGCGTCGGCTCCCTCCTCGTGAGGTTGAGGAATGCCCTTGAGCAGGGTTACCGCCTCGCCGAGGGAAGTGCCCACCGCCAGCTCGCGGTGAAGCGAGCGCATCAGGGCCTGGCCAAAACCGACCGACGCCTTCTCCAGCGACAGGTCGCGGAAAGCCTGCAGACGCTCGGCGCGGGTCGTGCCCGGGGCAGGCTGCTCGAGCAGGTCGAGCAGTTGTCCGGCCTGAGCCACCGTCTTTCGCTGCTCCATCAGGTCCAAGAACAGCTTACAGCCCTCGCGATCGGAGCCCAGACGGTCGGCCACCAGGTCGAGGCCCGCCTGCCACTGGTTGGCGCCCGCCGAGCGCCACAGACGGGCGAGGTCGGCCACCGCCTGCTCGGGGGTCACCGGCTGGCAGACCAGCGCCCCCAGGGCCCGGGCCATCGGGGCTCGACAACCAGCCATGTCGGGCGTGTCATCGTAGTAGCGATTGGAATCGACCAGGTCGGCATAGGCCTTCAGGCGCTGGGACAGGGGCAGCTCGGTCTGCCACGATTCGAGCGCCTCCAGCACCTCCCCCGCCTCGCTCACCGGGATGCGTCGCTGCAACAGGGCGCCCATGGTCTCGAAGGCCGCCGGGCGACCGCCCAGATGGTCGCGAGCGTAGACTCCCAGGGCGGCCAGATCGATCTCAGAGCGGGTGGGAGCGGAGGCGACCAGGCCTTGTAGGAGCGACAGGCCCTCGTCTCCATGCCGCTCGAGGGCCTCCAGGAAAGCCTTGCCTGCCGGCGCAGAGGCTCGGTGGCCCAGCTTCTCGAGGAGCTGCAACCCGCTTTCAGAGGGCGAGAGCTCGAGCAGCGGGCCGGCCTGCTGGCCGGAGACCCCCGCCTTCATCAACCGGCACAGAGAATCGAGCTTGTCCGGGTGCTCACTCCATGCATCGCATGCATAGCGTGGCTCCTGGTTCGTCTTGAGCGAGCCGAGCAGGCGACCGAGGCCCGGCAAAGCCTCGCTGGCCGAGCGTCCGGCCGAAAGCTGCACCTGCACCGCCTTGTGGCCCGCCTCCCAGGCCATCGTGCCCGAGCGGCGCACGGGCTCGAAGGCCTGACTGCGCTCTTGAAAGCTGCTCTCGCCCAGGGGCTGGGCCAGAAACTCCACGTATTTCGCCGCCTGGGGAGCCTCCATCCGGCTGACGTGCTCTTGATAGAGCTTCAGGTGCTCGACCGGCTGGCCGGCCAGCGAAGCCAGTTGCTGCAACGGCTCGGTCGTCAGCCGGTCGTAAGACTGTTGCACGGCGACCTCCCGGACGCCGCCGCAGATCTCGCCGGCCTGGAAAGCCGGGCAACCCTTCTCGACCAGCGCGTCGTAGGCCGAGCAAGCGGCGTCCTGAAGCTGCGAGGAGCGAGCCGAGTTGCCCAGGTGCTGAATGCGCTGAAGAAAGGCCAGGCGGTCGGCCAGAGGGCCGGCTTTGACCCGCTCGGAGACTTTCGCCAGCTGGCTCATCCGGTCCGCGGGCGTGCTGCCCGATGTGCTGTCGAAGACCCCGGCCAGGCTCTTGAAACCTGACCGCTCCGGGGTCTCCAGGCGCTGCATCTCCTGCACCACGCGCCGCGTGTCCTTCGAGAACAGACCGCTCAAATGGGTCAGGGCAGCCAAGGGATCGTTGCGCAACCGCTCTACCTGCCCCAAACTCTCCTGAACCTGGGCACGGGGACCCTCGCGATCGCAATGGCCGAGGAGAAGCTCGCCCTGGCGCACTTCGAGCAGCTGGCCCTGGCTGACACGCTGGAAGGCCAGGTAACCCTCCAGGGGAAAGCCGTCGTAGGTGAAGCGCAGGCCCTGCTCCTGCAGGGACTTGAGCTGGGCTGCCAGGCCCTGGCCCTGACCCTGTCCGTGCAACGCCTCCAGCGCCTCGGCATCCTTCGAGTCGCGCACGGCCACCGGCTCCTGGCCGGGCTGCAGCCTGACCTTGAGACGCTCGCCCCCCTCCTCGAGGTGACTGACCGCCTTCTCGGCCGAGACCTCGCTGGTGGGAGACATGAAGGGCAGACGCCACTTGCGCTGCAGCACGAAGGTCACGGGCAGATCGGCCAGGCGCTGCGCCAGGGGCAGCATGATCGGCCCGCCGGCCGCCGCCACGGTCGCCGCTACGGCCGTTCCCGTATCGGCGCCGCCTCGGGGGCGGGGCGCTCCCCCACTGAGCTGGAGGGACTCTTCCGGCTCGCTGACAGGAGTCTCGACCGGTCGCAGCGGGGCCGAGGACTGGGGCAGCGAGGTCAAAAAGCTGGTGGGGCGGATCATCCGTGCTGACGAGAATTCCATTCTGGAATCGCTCAGCCCTCTCGTTTGCGCAGGCTGACCGTGCCCACCTGAACGGCCGACTCTGACTCGCGCACCGCCGAGCCGGCCGGATGCACGCTCTCTCCCAGGCGCAGGGCTTCCCAGCGAACCGGGTCGCGCACGTACTCGCGGCAGGCTTCAGAGCTGTCGAGCCGGCCCTGCAGGCGCTCGAGCTCCTCAGGCTTCCCGGCGCAGAGCAGCACCGACACAGCGGTGGAGCGATCCACTCCGCGCTTGCGCAGCTCGTCCACGCGGTCGCAGGCATCCACCAGGCCATCGGCCCAGGGCTTCTGCGCCAGGGGCGCATAGCACTCGGCCGCCTGCTCGAGCTTCTCGCCCGGCGCAAGTCCGGCGCGCACGCGCTCGAGCGCCATGCGGGTCAGGGTGGCGTTCTCTGACCCCAGCAGGTGCCTCAGGGCCACGATGTCCTCGGGCGCGAGCGGCTGAAACAGGTCCTTGGAGTGCAGCGAGCGGCCTCCCGCAGAGGCGTAAAGCGATGTTCCGTCCGAGAAGACGTCCTGGGCCAGCTGCCAGCGCTGGCCCGACTCCAGCTCCACGATCTCGGCCTGAAAGGAGGCCCCATCCTCGGTCTGGCTGGCCCGCATGCGGTAGCGACCGTCAGAGAGCTCGGGGCTCTGGCCGTGCTGACGCCAGGCGGTCCAGGCCTGGGCGACCACTGCCTGGCCCAGCTCGAGCTGGCCCTCGGCCATGGCTTTCAAAGCGGGCTGAAAGGGCAGCTCGGCGCAAGGCGTGGACTCGACCCGCCGACCCAGCAGCCAGCTCGTCCAGGGACGCCAGGGGGCCAGATCCGAGCCGCTGGAGGAGCCACCCCAGCCCCGCCTGTCGTGGGTGCTGCAGTAGCGAGTCGAGCCCCGCTCGAAATGGTGCTGACAAAAGTGCAGATCAGCCCCGTCCGAGCGCTTGATCTCCAAACGCAGCATGGTGCCGTCGCCCGAGCGGGCGGCTTTGACCACCGCGTCGCCCTGCTGCAAGGTCAGAGTGTCCGAGCCAGCGCGGTCGAGCTCGGAACGCACCGACGCCAGCAAGCGTTTTTCTTGCTTGCGGTTCAAGAAATGACCCAGCGCAGGAATCTCCATCCTGTTCCGAGCCTAACCGGTCGGGCTGAAAGAACCCTGCAGCCTACCTCGTTCAGAGTCGCTCGAGGGTGGCGGTCAGGAACTTCCAGAACTTGTGCACCGAGCTGACCTGCACGCACTCGTCCGGGGAGTGAGCCCCGCGGATGTTGGGCCCAAACGAGATCATCTCCATGTCGGGGTAGTTCTGACCCAGGATGCCGCACTCCAGGCCCGCGTGGCAGGCGGTCACGTGGGGATCCTGTCCGAACATCTCGCGGTAGAGGCCGCTCATCAGCTTGACGATGGATGACTCCGGGCGCGGGGTCCAGCCCGGGTAATCGCCTGAGAGCTCCACCTCGGCCCCCAGAAGCTCGAGAGCGGCCTGCACCGAAGCGGCCATGTCGCGCTTCTCGCTCTGCAGCGAGCCGCGGGTAAGGCACTGGAGGCTGTACTGGCCGTCCTTCACCAGCACTCGAGCCAGGTTGTTGGAGGTCTGCACCAGACCAGGCATGTCCGGGCTCATGCGGTAGACGCCGTTGGGCAAGGCCTGCAGAACGCGCAACAGTCGCCTTTGAAAGTCGAGCCCCATGACGCCTTCGGCCTGGCCCTCCACCAGGCGCAAGCGGAGGTCAGGATCGGTAAGGGCATACTCCTGGCTCAAAATGGCGGCGTACTCGCGCACCGACTCCTCGAAGGCGGCCCGGTCGGCGACAGCGATGACCGCCGTGGCCTCGCGGGGGATGGCATTGCGCAGACCGCCGGCGTCGATCCAGGCCACCCTGGCCGGGGAGGAGAGCAGAAAGCGGCTCATCAGCTTGTTGGCGTTGCCCCTTCCCAGGTGGATATCCATGCCGGAGTGGCCGCCCTTGAGCCCATCAAGCTTCAAACCCAGCACGACGTGATCTTCCGGCACCGGCTCTACCACGTAGCGGCCGCTTCCTACCACGTCCAGCCCCCCGGCGCAGCCGATGGTGAGCTCGTCATCGTCCTCGGTATCCAGATTGAGCAGAGTGTGGGCCTTCAACCACCCGCCGCGCAGCTCGCGGGCTCCGGTCATGCCGGTCTCCTCGTCGATCGTGAAGAGGGCCTCGAGGGGCGGGTGCACCACGTCGCTTGAGGCCAGCACGGCCATCATAGCCGCCACGCCGATCCCATTGTCGGCCCCCAGCGTGGTACCCTCGGCCCGCACCCAATCCCCCTCGCGGCGCATGCGGATGCCTTCGGTTGCGAAATCGAACCGGGTGCCCTCATTCTTCTGGTGAACCATGTCGAGATGACTCTGCAGGGCCACGGCGGGCCGATTCTCCCGTCCCGGGCTGGCCGGTTTGCGGATGAGCACGTTGCCAGCTTCGTCGGTCTCGACCGGCAGGCCCAGCTGGCGGGCGAATTCTTGCATGTGCTGGATGACCCGGGCCTCGTGCTTGGACGGACGGGGGACGGAGTTCAAAGCAGAGAAGTGCTGCCAGAGATCGGGGGGTTGAAGCTGCAATAGTTCGGTCATGGGCGCTCTGTTCGCGCCAGGCGCAGGACGCCCTGGTCAGGGCGAGAAAACGGGCGGGATGAAACGCCGTTTGCTCCTCCCCCTGCTCTGGCTGGCCCTGACCTCCGGCGCCGTGGCCCAGGAGGCCACCGTGAAATCGTTCTACCAGGCTTACATGGCAGCCGTGGAGCAGCACCCTCAGGGCTGGGTTCAACACCTGATGAAGGTTCAGAAAGACAACGTGGAGGCCGAGCTCTCCTCGATGCTGGTGCAGTTGGCCAACGGGAAGCCCGGAACGGACGAGCCCTGGCTCGACTTCGACCCCTTCAGCAACTCCCAGCAGGGCACCCAGAGCTACACGGTCGGCACGGCGACGGTGAAGGACGGTTTGGCCTACGTGCCGGTGGCCATCCGCTTTCCTCACGACCCGGGCCCGGAGAAGGTTCGACTGCGGGTGGTGCTGCGTCAGGCTGGCTCGAGCTGGAAGATCGCCAACTTCGTCTATCCCGCCGAGGCCGGGATGGCTGCCTGGGATCTCAAGGGCTTACTCAAAGAGTCTTTGAAGCCCTGAGTGGACAAGGAGCGAGCCAGGCGCGAACTCATGCGCGAGGTCGGCAACCAGCCTTTTGCCGGCCCGCTGACCTTCTTTCGCCAGCCGACCGGCGACGGCACCGGCGCCGACGTGGCCATGCTGGGGGTTCCCTTCGACATGGGCACCAGCAACCGGCCGGGCGCGCGCTTCGGCCCGCGGGCGGTGCGCGAGCAGTCGGCGCACGCCTGCATGAGCGAGGCCTTCCCCTGGGACTGGTTTCGCCGGCGCAAGCTGGTCGATTGCGGCGACACCTGGTACTTCTCGGGCGATCTCGATCAGGCCCTGGGGCGCATCGAGGAGGACGCGCGGGCCATCCGCTCGCGGGGAGCCCGGCTGTTGGCGGTGGGAGGCGACCACACCGTCACCCTGCCCCTGCTGGCCGGGCTGGAGGGGGTGGCCCTGATCCAGCTCGACAGCCACGACGACCTGGGCGACCCGTTCCACAAGCCTTATCACGGCAGCTTCCTGAGTCGGGCCATCGCGGCCGGGCGGGTGGATCCTACCAGATCCGTTCTGGTGGGCCGGCGCACCCCACCCTCAGCCGCCTCGGACATCCTGGTGCTGGACGCCGACTGGCTCGACGAGCACGGCCCTTTGCTGGCGGCCGAGCGCATCAAGGAGCGCGTGGGGGCGGGCCCGGCATACCTGACCTTCGACGTCGACTTTCTCGACCCGGCCTATGCCCCGGGCACCGGCACCCCGGTTCCTGGCGGACCCACCACCGCCCAGGCCCGCCGCCTCTTGAAGGCCCTGCACGGGATCAACCTGGTGAGCGCCGACCTGGTGGAGATCAGCCCTCCCTTTGACGGCCCGGGCCAGATCACGGCCCTGGCCGGAGCCTTCGTGCTGGCCTGGTTATTGGACCTGATGCTGCCCGACTGAGCCCTTGCCCTTGACAAAGTGTCCAACGAACACTATACAGTGTAAAGAGAACACTTTCCAGGAAAGCGAGGCGAGCCAGGATGAACCGAGCCTGGATGCCGCCCAACGCGGCCGACGCCGCCCACTATCCCCCCCGGGCCTGCTTCGAGGCGGGCGAGCGCAACCACCACATCTCCAACACCGCTTACCCCATCGCCCACCAGGTGACCTGGAAACCCTACCGTGTCCAGGACGAAGCGCTGGTGGTGGAGGCCTTCCGGGGCCTCGATCCCCTCCTGCTCTATGTCCACATCCCCTTCTGTGAGGTGCGTTGCGCCTACTGCGAATACACGGTGGTCGGTCAGGACGAGTTGGGCAGCACCGAGGACTATCTGCGCCGCCTCCACCGCGAGATCGACCTTTACGCCGATCGATTGGGCCGCAGGCGGCTGGCCGGCTTTGATATCGGCGGGGGCACACCGTCCTTCCTCGAGGGAGAGCAGATCGCCGCGTTGATGGGAAAAACGCGCGAGCGCTTCGAGCTTCCCCGGGACGTGGTGGTCAGCATCGAGACCACGCCTCGCATCGCAGCCGCCCGTCCGGACAAGCTGGTCAGCTTCTTTCAGGCGGGGATCGAGCGCATCAGCATGGGGGTTCAGGTCATCCAGCCCGACCTGCTCAAGGTGCTCCATAGGGACGGCAACGGCGTCGAGCACCACTTCCGGGCGGTGGAGAACATCCGCGAGGCCGGTTTTACCGACTTCAACGTCGACTTGATGTATGGCTTTGCGCGCCAGTCGCTGGAGAGCTGGCGGGCCACCCTCGAGCATGCCCTGAGGCTCGCTCCCGAGGCCATCACCATTTACCGGATGCGCTACAAGCTCACCCGCATCTCCGAGCAAGCTTCCCAGGTGGAGCTGCAGGCGGTGCGCGAGCAGGCCGAGCTGGCCAAAAAGATCCTGGGCGATCACGGCTATCTGGCCAACCCGGGCAAAAACACCTACAGCCGCATCCCTGGCCATCCCGGCACCAGCGACTACATCACCCGCCGGGTGGTGGAGGGAATGCCCTATCTCGGCCTGGGCCTGGGGGCCCAGAGCTTCACCCACACCACGGTCAGCTACAACGACGGGGCCGCCGGCAAGAACCTCAGGCCCTACCTGCGCTCGGTGGACGCCGGCAAGCTGCCCCTGCAAGACCTCTACGACCTGCCGCGCGAGCACATGATGGCCAAGATGATCTGCGTGAGCTTCTACTTTGGCGAGGTGGATCGGCCCGCCTTCCGGGCCAAGTTCCTGATCGACATCGTGGAGGCGTACCCCGAGGAGGTGGCCTTCGCCCTGGAGCTTGGACTGATGCGCCTGACCGAAGACAAGCTCTCCATGACCGAGCTGGGGGCCCGCCACTTCAATGGACTGGTGGCGCTGTTCCACGCCTCCTCGGTGAAGCGCTACCTGATCGAGCGCGATCCCCAGCAGGCCGAGGACATGCACCGCCACCGCAAGCTGGCGCTGGCCGTGGCCAGGAGGGCCTCATGACCGACTTTGCCAACATCCTGTTCGGGGGCCCCTGCAACCGGCGCTGTCCGTTCTGCATCGGCCAGCGGCTGCCGCTGGCGGTGCGCCAGGACAACCTGGACCGCTTCCCCCCCACCAACCTGGGCAGCCTGATCGAGGCAGTCAACCGCCTGGGCGTGCGCCAGATCGTCTTCACCGGCAC
>CAYYHB010000121.1:0-15342 GCA_964471395.1 uncultured Burkholderiales bacterium
GCGAAGTTGGCCGTGACGGGAAAGCGCACGCCCAGCATGTTGCCGGGCATGTTCATCGGGTTGTAGCTCGGATCCACCGACAGCAGAGCCAACTCGGCCTCCACCGCCGGATCTTCCCAGTGGCCTGCCAGGGCCAGTTTCCAGGCATCCCCCTTGCGCAGGAAGGTGGAGAAGCGATTGGAGGTATACTGGCTGTGGCCGTACTCGCCCGTAAGCTTGATCCGGCCCCACGAGTGGGACGCGTTGAAGCCCACCGTGTCGATCTGTTGGGGGCCGTAGTTGCCGCCCCCGTCAACCCCGATGGCGTTATCGGCGGTGGGGCTCCAGGCGCTGATGGGGCGGTCAACGCCCTGCAGGGCGAAGTAGCCAGGGGGATTGACCCACTGGTTGGGGGCGTAGCCGGCCGAGGCGCCAAAAGCGATGTTGCCGGTCATCAGGCCGGTGCGCTGGCCCAGGCCGCCTGGCGGGGCCAGCTCGACGAGCCGCGCCCAGGCCGCTTGAGCCCGGCCGTCCCGCCAGTCATAACTGGCGTTGGCTCCCAGGACGGCGTGCTGGTAGTTGGAGCCCTGGAAGTTGTTGCCGTCGCCCCAGGTGGAGTGGAGCACCTCATAGGTCAGCGAGTCTACCTGACCGTGAAGCTGCCAGCCGTAGCCGGGATAGCGCCCGGGTTGGTTTACCCCCAGGTTGGGCTGGCCGGCGTAGACCAGGCCGGGCATGCGAAGTCGGTCAAAACTGCCCACCACCAATCGGGTCCGGGACGGCTTGTGCTCGGCCCAGAAGCGATCGAGCACCATGCGGGTGAAGGGGGAGTTGTTGAGGGGCTGGGTGCCGTCGGCCAGGTTGGCGGTCACCGGGCTGAGCAGCCAGGGGGCGCCCAGACCCCAGTATCCATCTACGAAGCGATCACCCTGCGAGCTGAAGGCGGCGAGCTCGGCTCCGGCCTCGAGGTCGGGGGAGAGGTCCAGCTTCATTCCCAGCCGGGCCCGCGAGGTGAAGCCGGCCCCGTTGGTGAGGGCGCGGCCGTTGCGGTAGTCTACCTGGGGCATGACTCCGTGGACCTGCGGGCGAACCGTGGCCAGGGCGGTGCTGGTGACCCCGGACTGGTAGTCGAGCAAGGGTACGCCCGCTCCGCCCCCGTTGGTCGCAGCTCCCTGATTGCGGAAATTCTGGGCCACCACCAGCACGTCCAGACTGCCGTAGAACTTGATCCGCTCCAGCTCGTGGATGCGAATGTCCAGACGCTCGGCCTGCTGCTCCAGGACCTGCACACGAGCCCCCAGGCTGGTCAGCTCTTCGTGGAGAGAGTCAGCCAGGTGCCGGACCGTCTCCAGGTCGGTGCGGCTGGCCAGGGTCATCTCGCCCTGCTCGAGGCGCGCCAGCAGGCGGGCCACCAGCAGGGCCAGCTCCCAGCGCGAGGCGGTGCGGTCGCCCTTGAAGGTGCCGTCGGGATAGCCCTCCACCAGACCCCTGGCGGCCAGCGCGGCCACGGCGTCGCGGGCCCAGTGTTGCTCGCTCGGGTCGGGGAACAGGGGGGCGGCGGCGGCGCTGGCGGCCAGCGCCAGACCGATCAGGGTAGCGAGCAGCTTCATTTGCTCCGGGCCATCCGCTGACGATCGTGGGCCACGGTGAGATAGCGGGTCAGCACCACACCCATCACGGTGGCCGCCGGGGCCAGGGCGATCATGGGAGCGTCCGCGAGCCCGAGCCGAGCGATGTAGCCCCCGGCGATCAGCATCGCCAGCACGGCCAGGCCGAAGCCCGGCCAGGTGCGCAGGGTCCAGGAGATACCGCAGGTCGCCATGGGGCCTGCTGCTTCTGACCGTCGCGGGCTGCTACCTGCCGGAGGTTGCTGGACCGACCTCCGCGGGGAAATCTAAACGAATCAGGGAGAAGGCATACTCTTGAGCGCCTGCCGGGCCGTCATCTGCGCCTGCGGGTCGCGCATGGTCAGCATCTTCTCGTAATCGGCGCGGGCCCGGGCCATTTGGTCGGTGGCCCGGTAGCAGTCGGCCCGTCCGGCCAGGGCGGGGCCTCTGGGAGAGAGCTCGATCGAGCGCGTGTAGGCCAGGATGGCTTCCTGAAAGCGGCCCTCGGACTGCAGCAGCACGCCCTTGCGGATGTAAGCGCTCGGGTCGCGGGGCTCGAGGGTCATCGCCTTCTCATACTGCTCCAGGGCCAGGTCGACTTTGCCGTCGGCGGCCAGTCGATCGCCCAGCTTCAAGTAGCGGGCCGTGGCGCTGACGGACCCTCCGGCCTTGACCTGGGCCTCCAGCGACTGAGCCGTGGCGGGGCTGAGCTCCTTCAATGCCTTCAGGTCCGCCTGGTAACGCTTCTTGTCCTTGAGCTGGGAATAGCACAGCGCCCGCATTCCCAGCGCCTCGTAGTCTTTGGGGTCGAGCTTCAGAGCCGAGTCGAAGCAGGCCGCGGCCTGCTTGAAGCGCCCGTCCTCGAGCAGGTTGCGGCCTCGCTGCTGGTGGATCTGCTGGCGGCGCCAGGACTCGGCCGCCGGGTCAAAGGTCTTGAGGGCGGCGGCGAACTCTTTCTCGGCCTCGGGGCGCTGGTCGAGCGCGGCGTAGCACTGGGCCCGGCCCAGGTGCAGGCCCCACTTGCGCCCGGCCGGGGCCTGCTTGAGAGCAAGGCCGAAATCCTCGGCAGCCTCCGAGGGGTGGTCGAGCATCTGCTGGCAGGCCGCCCGCTGGGCGGTCAGCTGCCAGCTGTCGGGATGGCGCAGAAGGCCCTGGTTGGCGGCCTCCACCCCCTTCTGGAATTGGCCCTGCCGGCCGAGCAGGTCGACCTGGTTGACGAAGTCCTGCTCACTCTCGGGAGCCCGCGGCGAAGCCGAGGGGCTGCCGGACGCTACCGGGGCGGAGGGCGGCGGGGCGGCGGTGCACCCGACCTGCATAAGGAGCAGCGCTCCGATCAGCCATCTCATCGAGATGGTTTTTGTCGCGCTCGGTCCGGAACCTGCCCGAAAGAAGCCTGAGTGGACAGAATGGTTCTTTTCCTGTATGCTCCCTTCAATCGATCGCTTCGTCTTTCGGAAAGGACCCTGTTGACTCTTGTCTTTCACCCCCTACGATCTGCTGCCTGGCAGCCTGAAGGCGCTTGGGCGCATGCAGATCACCACCCCCACTCCCATCCAGAGAACCACCATCCCTCTCTTGCTCGAAGGCCGTGACGTGCTCGGGCAGGCCCGCACCGGCTCGGGCAAGACCCTGGCCTTCGCGCTGCCCATGATGGAGTTTCTCGACCCCGCCCAGCCCTGGGTTCAGGCGCTGGTGCTGGCTCCCACCCGCGAGCTGGCTGCCCAGGTGGCCAGCGTCATCGACGAATTGGGCCGCGCTGACGGCATTCGCGCCGTGCAGGTCTTCGGGGGGCGCTCTATCAACGCCCAGGTGGCCCAGCTCAAAGGCGCCCAGGTCGTGGTCGGCGCCCCCGGTCGCGTGCTCGACCTGGCCAAACGCGGCTCGCTGCAACTCGGCAAGGTCGAGTTCGTGGTGCTCGACGAGGCCGACGAGATGCTCGACAAGGGCTTTGCGCCCGACGTGGAGCGCATCCTGGCCATGCTGCCCAAGGACCGGCAGACGGCTCTGTTCTCCGCCACCATGCCCGACTGGGTGCTCTCGGCCAGCCGCAAGCACATGCACGAGCCCGAGAAGGTGAGCGTGGATCGGCCCGAAGTGCCGGCCAACATTCGGCAGCTGGCTTACTGGGTCGCTCCCGAGCAGCGCATGGACGTGTTGCGTACCCTGCTCGATCGGCGCCCGGACGGCTCCACCATCGTGTTTGGCCGCACCAAGCACGGGGTCAAGAAGCTGGGCCGCATTCTCGAGAAGCTCGGCTACCCGGTGGGCTGCCTGCAGGGCAACCTGAGCCAGAACGCCCGCGACCGGGTCATGGCCGACTTCCGAGCCGGCAAGATCGGGATCCTGGTGGCCACCAACGTGGCCGCCCGGGGACTCGACGTCGACCACGTCGAGCTGGTCATCAACTACGAATTGCCCGAAAGCTCCGAGCTGCTCACCCACCGGGTGGGACGCACGGGGCGCATGGAGCGCGAAGGAACCGCGATCACCCTGCTGACCGATGCCGAAGCAGCCAAGTGGCGTACTTTGCAGCGCGGACTGGGACGCAAGATCGAATCGGTCGCCTGGCGACAGAGCTGAAGAAAGAAGGAATTAGCCCATGGCAAAGCCCAACCCATCATTCTTGAAACGTCAAAAAGAGCAGGCCCGCCGCGAGAAGGCCGAAGCCAAGCGCACCGCGCGCCAGAACAAGAAGAACAACCCGCCCCAGCCTGCCGACTCGGAGACCGAGCCGGAAGAGGAGGAGAGTCAGAACCAGACCGAGGCCTGAGCCGGGCTCTCTTAGCCTGGCTCCGAAAGAGCCTGGCGCACCGCCGCGCTGAGGGCCCTGCCGTCCACCGGGCGGCCCTTGAAGCGCGCCGTCACCAGCGCCATCACTTTGCCCATCGCCTTTACGTCGCTGGCCTCAGCGGCCGCGATGGATTCCCGGATAGCCGTCTTTATCTCAGCCTCGGAGGGCGCGGCCGGCAGGTAGCTCTCGATCAGCTCGAGCTCGCGGGCCTCTACCTCCGCCAGCTCTGGGCGTGCGCCTCGGGTGAACTGCTCGATGGACTCCTTGCGCTGTTTGGTGAGACGCACCAGCAGCTTGACCGTCTCCTCGTCCTCGAGCGGCCGCCCCAGCTGAATCTCCTCGTTCTTGAGGGCGGATTTTACCATCCGCAGCGTGTTCAGCCGGAAACTGTCTCGGGACTTCATGGCCGCGGTCAGATCGTCCTGGATCCTGGTTGCCAAACTCATACCTGATGCCTTCGACAGGGAGACGAAGGTTCATCCGAGCATTCCCTCAGTGCTCATCCTCTTCCGAGCAGCAGTCGCTGAGAGCCTTCTCCGCCGCATCGACGCTGCGCGAACGCTCCACGCCCAGCCCCTCCTGCTGGTGCACCACCACCCCGTCGGCGTCCAGCACGGTGATCAGGTTCGAGTGGGCGAAGTCGGTGGCGCTGACCTTGCGGTACTTGACGCCCAGCACTGCGGCCAGCTCCTGCACCTGCTGGGAGTCGCCCCGAATCAGGCGCCAGCGTGGTCCGAGCCCCTGCTCGGCCGCCAACTGGCGCAGTCGCTCGGGGGTGTCCGTCTCGGGGTCGATGGATACCAGCACCAGCTCCACACCCTCTCGATGGCGTTCTTGAAGGTCGGCGTCGATGGACTTCATGTCGGCGATGATGCGGGGGCAGGCCTGGGGGCAGGAGGCGTAGACCAGGGCCATCAGCTGCACCCTGCCCCGAAGCTGTTCCAGGGTGAGCTCTTTGCCGTTCTGGTCGGTCCAGGCCCCGGGAAGGTGGTAGACCGACAACTCAGGCAGGGGACCTGCAGAGTGACGAGCGGGGGTCGGCGTCTGGGTGGGCGAGGGCGCGGCTGAGCACCCGACGAAGAGCAGCGCGAGAACCAGTAATGCTCTCACGGCGTCTCCTCCGTGGGCAGATCGAGGGCGCAGCGAAAGCCGAGGTTGGCCAGGGTGTAACGGGCCTTCAGGCTGGAGCGGAACGCATAGCGCATGAATCGGGCGTAATTGGAGCGATCCCGGGCATCGGCCGCCCCGGCCCCGCAAAAGAGCTCTCCGTCGCCGCCCCCGCGCGACTCGCCCCCCACCATGGTAGCCTGAAAGTCGTCCACCCATTCCCAGACCAGACCGTGCATATCGTAGGCTCCGTAGAAATTCCGGTAAGTGGACCCCACGGGGGGCAGGGCCTGCCTGGTCGGCCGGGCGTACCAGTCCAGGATGCGGCGGGTGAAACCGGGCTCGAGCGCGCCGTCAGCTCGCTTCTCGCTGGCCGAGCCCGCCAGCTCCCACTCGGCCTGGGTGGGCAGCCGCTTGCCAACGAAACGGGCATAGGCGCGGGCTGCAAACCAGGAAACGTGGGTCACCGGGCTCTTCGTCAGGGCAGGGTCGAACTCGAGGTCACCGGTCCAGTGGCCCAGGTAGCGAGAATCGGCGAAGACGCGCTTGATCTTCGACCGCCTCCACTCCGGGTGGGCCCGGACGAACTCGCGAAACTGCTCGTTGGTCACCGCGTAACGGTCGAGCAGGAATGGCCTCACGGCGACCCGGTCGTTCTCTCCCGCGTAAAGTGGAACGTAGGTTCCTCCCCCCACCCGGACCATGTCCGGCGGGGGAGCGAGAGCCAGCAATAGCATCGCCGTGAGAGCCAGCAGCAAGGCTTACTCCTTGCGGATTTTGGCGACCATTTTGGGCGTCACGTCGCCGCCCATGTTGCCCCAGTTGTTGAGCACGAAGGTGACCACGCTGGCGACATCCTCATCCGAGAGCTGCAGGTTCGGCATCACGTTGTTGTAAGTCTGGCCGTTGACCTTGATCTCACCGGAAAGACCGTTGACCACGGCGCTGACGGCCACCTCCGGGCTGGTCAGGAAGTCGGACTCGGCCACGGGCGGGAAGACGTTCGGGACTCCCTTGCCGTCCTGGCCGTGGCAGGCAACGCAATTGCGCTTGTAGACGATCTCTCCGCGAGCGATCCGCTCCTGTTTGCTGGCGGTGGGCTTGTCCACCGGGGCCTTGGAGCCGGGGATTCTCTGGATGGTGCTTCCTTCGGCCAGGTAGACCAGATCGGCCTGCTTGCCGGAGTAGACCAGGGGGTTCTCGGGACCCTCCACCTTGAGCTTGCCCAGCGCGCCTTTGTTGAAGGCCCGGAAGATGGAGTGGTCCACCAGCACCAGCGTTCCGGGAGCCTCGACCTTGAAGTCGACGATGGCCGAGCCGCCCGCGGGAACCAGCGTGGACTGAACATGCTTGTTCTTGACGGTGCCCCCCTCGATGTAAACGGTGTCGAAAATCTCGCCGATGACGTGAAAAGACGATACCAGGTTGGGCCCGCCGTTGCCGACGTAAAGGCGGACTGTCTCACCCACCTTGACGACCGGCATCTTGTCGCCCGCGAGCCCGTCTACCTTGCCGTTGAAGACCACGTAGTCGGGGTTCTCGTCCAGGGCCTTCTCCATGGAGAAAGGCTGCAGGCCGGGCTCGCCGTAGGGGCCTTCGGTGTAGAACTCGCTCTGCATGACGTAGAATTCCTTGTCCACCTTTGGCAGCCCGGCTGCGGGCTCCACCAGGATCAGCCCGTACATCCCGTTGGCGATGTGCATGCCGACGGGAGCCGTGGCGCAGTGATAAACGTAGAGGCCCGGGTTGAGAGCTTTGAAGGAAAAGACGGACTCGTGGCCGGGGGCCGTAAACGAGGCCGCAGCGCCTCCGCCCGGTCCGGTCACCGCGTGCAGGTCGATGTTGTGCGGCATCTTGCTGTCGGGACGATTCTGAAGGTGGAACTCAACCTGATCGCCCTCGCGGATGCGGATGAACTTGCCCGGCACCTGGCCGCCAAAGGTCCAGAACGTGTAGGTCACACCCGGCGCCAGTTCGGCCTCAACCTCGCTGACTTCGAGCTTCACGGTCACCTTGGCCGCATGCTTGCGGGTAATCGGCGGAGGCACCTCGGGGGCGTTGGTCAGCACGGCCACCTCCTCGGGCAAGGCTCCTGCGCCCGGGGATTGAGTCGGAAGCGTGGCCGGGGGGGGCGAGCAGGCAGCCAGCGCGGAGCTCAAGATGAGGGCAGCGACCGTCTTTTTCATGTCTTCATGGCCTTTCGTGCAGATGTTCAGGGTCAGGAAAGGGCGGGACTGAGCCGGCCACGGGCGTGACACATTTCTTGTGTTCCGCAGGCCACCGCCCGAAGTCCAGGTGGGGAACCCCTTATTTCGGGCACTTCGCGTCCTTCGTCCGCGATCCCCTCCAGGCCCATGATCATGAGGCAACGCTCGGCCTGACTGCCAGAACCTCGGCGAAGAACACGGGCAGCTCGCGGAATTGAATCGGGTGCACCCGCCCCAGCGAGGTGAGCTGCGAGCCTGACCGCATGGCCTGCTGGTAGTGCTCCATCGAGACCTCCAGTCGGCTCTCCCGAACCTCCGCGAACCCGGCCTGGCGCAGGCAGGCGACGGTCTCCTCCAGGGTGGGAGTGCGCTGGGCGTAGAGCTGGTCGAAGGCGGCCAGCTCCTGCCACCGGGTGAAGCTCAGGGGGCCCCTCAGGCGGAAGACATCCTTGATGTAGACCAGCCCTCCCGGCTCGAGCACCCGGAAGGCCTCGGCGAAAAGACGGGCGCGGTCGTGGGCGTAGCCGCTGGACTCGAGGTAGAGCACGCGCTGAAAGGAGCCATCCGGAAAGGGCAGGTGGTGGAAGTCGGCCCGGGTGATCCCCACCCGCCCTTCGAGGCCCGCCTCCTTCAGCCGTCGTTGGCCCTCCTGGTGCTGGGAGGGGCAGAGGGTGACGCCCTCGACCACCAGGTCGGGGATGGCCCGGGCCATGTCCAGGGCCGGCCCGAGCACGCCGCAGCCAGCGTCCAGGACGCGCTGGCCGGGGGCGAGCCGGGCTCGCTCGGCCAGGATTCGGTTGGATTGCTGCTCGCCCTCGGGGCTGACGCGGCCAGCCTGCCAGGTGGTGCCCAGGTGCTCGAGGTAGTGGGGCTGGGCCTCTTCATAGTAGGCCTTCACGCGCTCGAGATAGGCGGGCAATGCCTCCGCGGCCAGGCTGTGGGTTGGCTTCCACCAGGCGGCGTAGGCCGGCCACGGCAGGTACGCAGTCCAGCCCCCCTGGCGGAACTTGGCATAGGGACAGACCAGAGGCTCGGGCAACTTCGGCCAGGAATCGAGCGGCAAGCCCAGATCTTCGATGGGAAGCTCCTCCAGATCCACCCCCAGCGAGCCGGGAGCGAGGCTGAGGTAGCAGAAGGGGGAGCCCGCCATACGTGAGCAGGCGGTCACGGCTGGACGGGCCGACGCATCGGCCAGCCCGATCGCGATCAGGGCCTCCACGACCCCTTCCAGGAGGGTGCGGGAGAAGCGCCCGAAGAGGCGCGGCCGGGGGCCGTCGGCAGTCAGCTCCAGAGTCACTCCCCAGCGCGAGTCCTGCTGCTCCAGGGCCGGAGCCAGGGCTCGCTCCAGGCCCGGCCAGACCTGGCCATACCGGCGCAAGAACATGCGCAGGGTGGTGATCGGGTAGTGGTTGAAGGGCGGCACCTCGTAGTTCAGGGCGCAGCGCCCGCCGAGGCCCAGCTTGAGCCAGTGTCCTGGGACCAGGTCGAAGCGGGCGGTGACCTCCCGGGCCAGCTCGACCAGACGGGGCGGGGCGAGCTCGCTCAGTTGCTCCAGGTCGGGAAAGAGCAGCCTGAAGCCCTGCGGGCCGTCTGCTCCCAGCTGGACCTCGCCCAGGTGGGCGGGACGGTCCAGCGCGCTCACCAGCTCCCTGGTCAGCAAGCCTGGCTACAGAGCCTCCAGGTGCGGCCACTCCAGCTCCACTCCCTCGGCCCGCAGCAGGGCCTGGAAGTCGGCGGGAGCGTCGCCCACCTGGTGGGGGACGCGTTCGTGCTCGAGACAGAAAGCGGCCAGCAGGCCGGCCGCCTCGCCCACGTTCCACTCCACCGGGTGCAGGCGATAGCAGCCGTTGGTGATGTGGGTGCAGGCCAGGTTCTTGCCCCCGGCCAGCAGGTTCTCGACGCGCCGGGGCAAGAGCGCTCCCAGCGGGATCTGGAAAGGCCAGGCGCTGACGTCGATGTAGTTGTCGCCGCCGGTGGAAGGGTGGAGATCGATGCGGTAGGCTCCCACCCCCACCGAGTCGGGGAAGACGGTAGCCGGGCCGTCCCCGCCCACATGCTGCTCCTTGATCGTGAAGCGCCCCCGGATGCGCCGCGACTCGCGGATGTAGGGGCGCTTGGCCAGGCCGTGGGAGGTGCCGCACAGGTCTCCCCGCAGGCGAAGCCCGGGCCAGCCGGTGCCGCCGTCGCGGCGGGGCCCTTCGGTCTGCATCCAGTAGAGCATGGAGTAGCTGAGCTGGCGGGCCCCCTCGAGGTGGCGCTCGCGCTCGGCCGGATCAACGTCCACGATGTTTCCGGGCAGGTAGTCGATCTGGGGCCAGTTCACCAGGCAGATGTCGCTCTCGTAGGCGCCCGGCAGGAAGTTGGCCCGGTCGGCGACGCGGCGGAAGGTCCACAGGTCCATCGGGCCGCGGTGGGGCTCGGGCTCGAGGGGATCGAAGCTGCGCACCACCGGCTCGAGGGTGATGGGGTGGGTGGCCTGCCAGGAGAGCAGGGGGCCGCCCCAGGCGGGGGTGAGGGGGGGGAGATAGTCGCGCCAGAAGGCGTAGTCGCGTGGGCGCTCGATGGTGTTGTCGCGGCCCGGTTGGTAATCGAGGATGAAGCACCAGCTGATGGCCTGCTGGTTGGCCGGCTGGGCCTCGGGTTTGGCGTGGGGCTCGCCCGTCTCGGCCACCGACTCGGCCCCGGTGACGTACTCCACGCCCCCCAGCGGCAGGAGATCGCCTGTCTCGGTGGCGTCGATGAAGTAGGCAGCGTGCGCCACGCTGAGCCCCTCGAGTCCCTGCAGGTGGACGGCTTTGACCCGATCCCCCTGGCTCTCGACCCGCACCGGCTCGTGGTCCATCAGTACGGTGAGCTGGCCTCCGGCCCGGAAGGGGGAGAGGAATCCCTCCAGCACTGCCAGGCTGACCCGTGGCTCGTGGCAGATGGCGGAGACGAAACCGTTGCCCGGGTTGAGCAGGCGGTTGGCCCGGGCCGCCTCGGTGAGGGGATAGTAGTGCCGGTAGTGCTCCCGGATGCCCTCGCGCAGCCGGCGGTAGCTGCGGGTGCAGCCGAACTGCTCGATCCAGGGGTGCTCGTCGGGGGGCACGGCCTGAGAGGTGAGCTGGCCGCCGAGCCAGTCGCACGACTCAGTCAAGATGACCCGGCGGCCCTGGCGCAGGGCTGCCCAGGCGGCCGCGCAGCCGCCCACTCCTCCGCCCACGATGACCAGATCCGCCTGCAGCTCTCGCATGGAGAGCCGGCGTTCGCGGGGGGAGGAAGGCCGTCCTTCCCGCTAAGGCGCCGTGGTGGGGACGGCCCGGAAGATGACTGTCCGGTCCGAGAGCACGTTGAGCTCGACCGTGAACTCCGGGCCCGATCCCGGCGGGATGGTCCACACCCGAGCGGCATTCCCGGCGGCGGCATTGAAACCGGTGGTGGGGACCTTCTCGAAGCTGTCGTACTGGTAGAGGTTGTAGCCTGCGCTCGGGTCAGGCAGGCTGACCGTGGCCGTCAGCGTGATGGGCACAGGCACCGGGGGAACATTGCCGTGGTGAGCGATCTGAGGCTCGGTGTCACTGCTCGAGCGCAGCCTCACGGGAATGGTGACCCGGTCGGGGTCGACCACTCCCGTGACGGCCACGCCGTAGTTGGGAGGGGTGTTCCTCAGCATGTAGATCGGCCCGTTGGGATTATTGGCCTCGACGCGCGTGCCCGGGAAGTCCTTGAAGGTGTAGTCGAACAGGAACTGGTACCTGGTGGGTGGGTTTCCGACCGAGGGCCCGAAGAGGCCGTTGTCGCAGAAGGTGAGCCGATCCTCGGGCAGATACTGGCCCCCATGGGTATCGAAGGGCTGGCGCGAGTTGATTCCCAGAACCGGGCCGATGTGGTCGTATTCCTTGTCCCCGTCGTCCACGCTGGTCCACTCCCCCAGGATGATGCCGTTATTGAACACGCCGATGATCACGATGTGACCGGCCAGGGTCTGGGATTTGACCCAGGCCAGGAACTCGTCGGTGGACCGCTGAGCGCCGGTGTCGAAGTCAATGGTGTGCAAGCGCATTGTTTCCGCAGCTCTCCGGTCGTTCACGCCCAGCAAGAGCTGGCTGGAGGGGTCGGACTGAGGCACACCGGGTGAGGCGATCTCGCGGGCCGTGAACTGGGAGCAGTACTGCCCGAAGAAGAGCCCGGCGCAGATAAAGCTGGTCTCGCCACAGTAGCCCGAGTTCTCATTCCACTGCAGGCGTGGCGGAACGTCATGGGTGAAGGTGTAGGTCCCGGGTCGATCGGGGGGAGCCGGCGTTGTGCCGACGGGCGTACTCCCACCGCAGGCAAAGGCCAGGAGCAGGCACAGGCAGAGCAGGGAGCGCAGCAAGAGTGTTGGCATGAGGTCGGCAGGTTCGCCACTGCCGGATGGTCGCCCCTTTTGTCTGCCCGGGCGAGCCACATTCAGCGACGACAGGAGCGGTCGCAAATTTCAGCGACGACAGGAGCGGTCAACAAATTGTTCACACCCTGGGCCCTGGCGCGCTGCTATGCTGGCGCCGCTATGATGACCGCCCTGCTTGCCGCCGCCCCCCTCAGCCTGCGCGAGGACCCCGTTCCGCCAACCCCTCCTCCGCCCGAGCCGCCCCCCCCCGAGCCCGACCCGTTCGTGGTGGTGGACATGCTGGCCCAGGACCCGATGGTCTCGGTGCTCGAGCCGGTCGCGCTCCCGAGGGTCGAGATCGGGACCCAGCTCGCCGGTCCGCGCATGCAGGTGCAGGACCGGGTGCCGGTGGCCATGGCCGATGAGCAGGGCAACTACCACTACCAGCTCGGCTCGGATCAGTTCGACCAGGTCAACACCACCGCCGTGGTGGCCCGCACGCTGCTGAGCTACGAGCGCTATATGGGCCACCAGACCCCCTGGTCGTTCGACGGGCCGCTCACCATCAACCCCCACGCCGGCACGGGCAAGACGGCCTACTACTCGCGCTGGGACGACTCCATCAACTTCTGCCAGTGGAACTCGCCCTCGCTGGGCAAGACCGTCAAGACGGCCGAGTCGCCCGACGTAATCGCCCATGAGACCGGCCACGCCATTCTGGACGGGCTGCGCCCCAACATCGGCTGGGGCACCGAGCCGGCTTCCTTCCACGAGGGCTTCGGCGACAGCTCGGCCATCCTGCACGCGCTGCAGTACGACTCCAACCTGGACAAGATCCTGGCTGAGAACGAGGGCGACTTCTCCCGCCCCAGCCTGCTCAGCCGCATGGCCGAGGAGTTCGGCACCGCCTTCAACAAGGAAGACCAGAACCCCAACAACGACAACAATCCGTACTATCGCACCGCCCTCAACGAGTTCCGTTACGTGGATCCTCGCCAGCTTCCCCGCGACAGCTACCCGCCCACCTACCCCGAGGAGGTGCTCACCAGCGAGCCCCACTCGTTTTCGCGCGTCTGGTCGGGCACGTTCTACTCGCTGGTGGGGGCTCTCTACGGCCAGTGCCAGCAGGAGGCGGCCACGCCCAGGGAGGCTCTGGTGGCGGCTCGCGAGGCTCTGGGTCCGATCTTCGCCCGCTCGTTTGACCACATGCCCACCAGCAACCTCAAGTTCCGCGACGTGGCGCTGGGCATGCTGCGCGAGGCGGCCACCTTCGAGCAGGGCAAGTTCTTCGATACCGTGGCCGGAGTGCTGATCGACCGCAACCTGCTGACCCGCGAGGAGGCCCAGCAGGCTCGCCAGCCGGCCCCGGCCGTCAGCCTGACCGGCCCGGTGCGCACCCCGTTCGAGGCCGAGCAGGCCTTGAGCTCGCTGCGCAAAGAGCTCGGCCTGCCCGAGGGCCTGGCCTGGAAGGCCGACCCCGTTCAGGCCGGCGCCGACGGCCGCCAGGTGCTGCTCTTCCGCGCTCCTGACCGGGTGGAGGTCAGCCTGGGCCACCACGGCGACGCCGAGATGGAGCTCAACTCGGGCCTGACCCTGGTCTTCGATCGCGAGGGCAAGCTGGTCTCTCAGACCTTCACCCCGGTCGAGGAGAGCGACCGCGAGGACGCGCGCAGCTTCGCGCAGGACCTGCAGGCTCAGGGGCGCATCGCCGGCTCGGACCAGCTCTTCCAGAGCGTCGATCCGGGTGGACGGCCCTTCAAGGCGCGGCTGGTACCCCAGGTCACCGGCCTGCCCCGCCTGGAGCAGGTGCCGGTCTGGGACTGAGGGACTTCAGGCAGGCGGAAAGACGTCCGTGCGTGGAGAACCTGGGGGAAGATGACCCTGGCAGCGCGCAAATGGAATCGGGCAGAGTATCAGAAGATGGGCAAGACGGGCCTTCTCGGTCCGGAGGAGCGGGTCGAGCTGATTCAAGGAGAAATCGTCCGAATGACTCCCATCGACCCACTCCACGCCTGCGCCGTGGATCTGGCCACGGAGATCATGGTCAAGAACTTCAGCCAGACCCACCAGGTCCGCGTCCAGGGCCCGGTCTGCATTGGCGATCACTCCGAGCCTCAGCCGGACCTGTGCCTCATCCCGAAGGCGTTGTTCGGCGATCTGGTCAAAAGACGCGTGCACCCCGAGCACGTCGACCTGCTCGTTGAGGTCGCCAATACCTCGCTGTCCTACGACCGCGGGCGCAAGCTCAGGCTGTACGCATCAGGCGGGTATCCTCTCTACTGGATCGTGAACCTGAAGCAGGGGCAGCTCGAGGTCTATTCGCAGCCGCAGGGGACTCGCTACGCCTTCTCCACGTGCCTGAGCCTTGACGACCACGTCGATCTTCTGGGCAAGAGCCTGCCCGTCAAAGACTTCTTCCCCGCCTGAGCGCGGTCGCCAGGCCGAGCCCTGGCTCTACGGGGGACCCCGTTCGGGCACGGAAGGCCGGTTACAGGCCGGTGTTCGGATTGCTGTCGGCCAAACGGAGCTCAGGACCTAAGGCGCCGCGCGTTGAGTACTTCAGGAATTAGCGCGGCGCCGTTCAACAGATTGTCTACAGTCCCGCGCGTTCCAATTCTGAACTGGTCAACGCGCGGGACTGTAAGAACCCGCTCCTCGACGCTTCCTGATCACCACTCCGCCCACGCGCAGGGTGGTTTCCCCCTCCACCACCGCTGAGCTTGCGGTCACCTCGGGCGCGAGCTTCTCGGGCACCTGAAGGCTCCTGGCACCCGGCGGGGTAAAGATCACAAACCCCCCGGCGTCGGTGCTGGCAGCGATCGACCCGCCATCTGAGGTCAGGCCCAGCTGGCTCACCGGGCTGCCCACGTCGAAGACCAGGGCGCTGCCGCTGCTCTTGGCGGGATCGTGCCAGACCAGCTTGGCGTCCTGGGTGGCCGAGGCCACCATGGGACTGCCGCTCATCATCACCGGAATGGCCAGACGGTGGGGCCCCACGTTGTCGGGCGAGAAGATCCGGGTGGATTTGTCCGGGCCTTGCACGGAAATCTCTTCCTGCGTCTGACGGAGCTTGAGCTCGGGCCGACCCGGGAAGGGGGTCTCGGCCAGCTGGGGGCGCTCGAGTATCTGGGCGGTCAACAGCCGCCGCATGGCCTCCTCCGAGCCTCCCACCGCCTGGAACACGGCCGCTGGGAGCGAGCTGACGGTAGGTAGGGCGAAGTTGATACAGTCGTCAGGAGTGACGAAGACCGAGCCGGGAGAGGGGGGAGCCGCCATCAGGCCTCCGCTCACCTTCAGGCTGCG
>CAYYHB010000122.1:0-15228 GCA_964471395.1 uncultured Burkholderiales bacterium
GGCGCGGCCGGCGCGGCCGGCGCGGGTGGGTGCGACCACGGCGGTGGCGGAGGTGGGGCCGGAGCAGGTGGCGGCGGAGTCGGCGCGGCTGGCGGAGCCGGCGGTGGTGCCGGCGCGGGCGGCGCTTACGGTGGCGGTGGCATCGGAGCTGCGGGCGGAGCTGGCGGAGCCGGCGGTGGTGGCATCGGAGCCGTCGGCGGGGCTGGTGGGGCTGGTGCTGCCGGAGGTGGAGCCGGCACGGGTGGTGCCTACGGCGGTGGCATCGGAGCCGGGGGCGGAGTTGGCGGAGCCGGTGGAGCCGGAAACGGCAACGGCACCCTGACGCTCGGACAGTATCTCCTCTACGGCCCGGGCGGCCCGCCGCAGGGCGGAGCCGGGGGCGGAACCGCGGGCGCGGGCGGAGCTTACGGTGCCGGCAGCGCGGGCGGAGGCGCCGGCGTGCAGACCCTCTCAGCGCCGGCCATGCAGGGCCCCTCCGACCTCAACGAGTTTGCCAGCTACCTGGCCGCCCAGCGAGCCGGAGGGGCTCTCCAGGGCCAGACCAGCATCTCCCAGAGGGACGCCCTGGCGGGCACACGCTTTGGGCAGGTGCAGGACCCGACCCAGTGGCACGCGGCCGTGGCCCGTGACTACGCGGCCCAGTTTGCCGCCTATGCCATCGGGGCCGATCCCCTGTCGGCTCAGGGCCTGGCCGCCGGGCAACAGGCCTTCCCTCAGATGGCCCCCGAGGCGCAGCTCTTCATGCAGGTCGCCTCCGTCTTCAAGGGCAACCTGTTCAACGGTCCTGGCCTGTACGACAACCCCGGCCTGGGCCGGCTCCTCCAGAGCACCGGCAACGGCGACCTGATCAATAACCCTCAGGTCGGCCAGACCGACGTGCAGACCATTGGAGCCATCACCCAGGCCCTGAACCGGGGCACCTTGACCCTCAATCAGGTGATCCAGAGCGGCACGATCGACAACCTCGACCGCTACTCGCAGATCATCAACTACGTCCAGACCGGTGGGTTCGCCAACGACATCTTCCGCTACGAGAACGCGCCCATCTAACTGGGGTCGGCTTTACGGGGAGAATTTTGCGGTACGGGTCTGACGCCGGGGTATACGCACCCGCCAGGGCCGTACCGCAAAATTTTTGGCGTAAGCTCGTCGCTGAATGGTCGACCGCTCCTGTCGTCGCTGAATGGCACCAGGACCTGCGCGGAAACATTCCGGCAACCTCTCCCACCCGAAAGCACCGTAAACTCGGCCCATGCTCGTCGCCCCGGTTCAAAGAGCTAACTGGACCGTGCTCGTGTTGCTCAACGGCAACAACGACCTGGAGGCGAACGTCACGCGCGACCTGGTCGAGCTCGAGCAGGTCGGCTCGTCCCCCAGCGTCCGCTTGGTGGCCCAGCTGACCCGCGGCCCCCAGGATCTGGTCCACAAGCGCGAGGAGAAACCCCGCCCCAGCAAGCTGGACGGTGACTGGGAGGGCACCCGTCGCTACGAGGTAGCCCGCGCCCCCGGAACGGGCCGCAAGCGGACCCTGGAGTCGACCGTGCTCAGCCAGCACGACAACCAGGACCACGGCCAGCCGTCCACCCTGAGCGACTTCCTGCGCTGGGGCATGGAGCGCTATCCCGCCAAGCGCTACCTGGTGGTGGTGGGCGATCATGGCAAGGGATTCATCGGGACCGGATTTGACGAGGTACACAAGAGCACCCTGCAGCTACCCGAGCTTCGCCAGGCCCTGCAACAGTCGGGTCTCAAACCGGATGTGCTGGTGCTGGACGCCTGCTTGATGGGACAGCTCGAGGTGGCCCACGAGCTGAAGGACCAGGCCCATTTCCTGGTGGGCTCGGAGGAGATCGTGGGCCGCGACGGGCTGCCCCACGCAGACGTGCTGGGGTGGCTGGCGGCCCATCCCTCCAGCACGGCCCGTGAGTTGGCCGAGACCGTGGTGGAGATGGCTGAGAACGACCAGATTACTCGCATGGACAACAATCGTCCTGACGCGGCCGTGCAGCTCTCAGCCCTGGATCTGAGGCGGGTCGAGACGGTGACGATGGCCTGCGACCGCCTGGCCGAACTGCTGCTGGAGGAACGGATTCCCCGCTCGACCTTGAAGTACCTGGTCGGGCGCACCCAGCGCTTCAATTCCGACTCGGATGCTCGCCCCGAGCGCGATTTTCGCGACCTGGGCAATTTTGCCGACCGACTGCTTGGAAGCTCGAAGGTGACCGACCCGCTGGTCCGCCATGCGGCCGAGCAGCTCAAAACCAGCCTGGAGGCCCTGGTTGTGCGCCAGCAGAACGCGGGCGACGGGGTGGAAGATGCTACCGGGCTGAGCGTCTACCTGCCCACCCGCTACGGGAAGGACAGCCGCCCGAGAGGGCTGCCCAAAGAGCAGTTCACGTCTACCTGGGGCTATCCGGAGACGCTGTTCGCGCAAGGGACGAAATGGGATGAGATGCTGACCTGGCTGGCGGGCTCTTGAAGGTGAAGGCTCAGGAACGACGGGGCACGCGCACGCCGCCCACCACCACGCTGCCGCCGTCTATCCGCACCACGCCGCCCGACTCGCCTTGAAGGGCTTCGGCCATTCGGGTGACTTCCTGGCGAGTCCGCGCCTGCCAGTCTGGATCAGCCTCAGCCGGCAGCGGCTCGGGCTTCCAGCCTGCCATCGAGGAGCGGTCGTGCTGTACGGGCCGCTGCTCCCACAGCCCTTGCTTGCGGATGGTGTGGCTGGCCTGCTCGCCTTCCTCCTGGCGGAAGGGCTGGCCGGTGTTGAGATCGATGCTGACCAGGGCCAGGGCCGCGATGGCCCCGCCCGTGTGCATCATGACCTGGTAACAGTGGAGCACGGGAGTCTTGGTGAACTTCCAGCCCCGGCGCTCAGTGCGCTGCACGAAGATCTCCTGGTGCAAAAGCTCGCCCTTGCCGGGATCGGGGCGCGAGTTCCAGATCTCGATACGGTCCTCGGTATCGGGGTTCTGGTCGAAGTGACTGCCAAAGAAGATCTCAGAGCGAGGGTAGGACGCGTCCAGCGGTTTGGTGTCCAGGTGGGATAGGAGGTAGCCGTCCGGCGCGCGCTGGCCCAGCTCGTTCCTGGCCTGCTTGAAGCGGAAGAGAGCCCTCTGGGGATCGATGGTCAGCACGCTGTCAGTCTAGGCCAGAGGGCTGAACAGACCCTGAATCCAGCCATTCCCGGCAAGCTCGGGCCTGCCAGCAATCGGGTTTGAGACTGACCAGATAACGCTCGATCTCCGGCCGTGCTTCGGGCCGGCGCAGCAGCGGAAGCACCCGCGCCTTGCGGTCGCGGTGGGGTCCGGCCAGAATCGGCAGCAACACCTCGCCCAGCGGCTGAAGCACCGCCGGCTCGAGTCGTTGCAGGGGACGCAGGGCCACCCCGGCCAGGCGCTCGCTGTCCGTCTTGACGGCCAGCTCGGCCAGGGCGCGGGCCGCGCCGGCGTCACGAGGAGCCAGCAAGCCCAGCGTCTCGGCCGCCCGCTCGGCGAAGGGCCCGCCCAGCAGACCGATCAGCGGCTCACGGCATTGCTCCAGCCAGGGAGAGACCGGCCTGCAATAAAGGCAAGCCAGCGCTTCCTCCAGTTCAACCTTGCGGCGCAACAGGTCGGGCACTCGCTCCAGACCCTGCAGCAAAGCCGGCCCATCTTCCAGGCGCAGCAGGCGCAGGGCTCGGGCCGGAGAGCTCTCCAGACGTTCCAGAACGAAGGACGACAGGCCCATGCGGGCCAGCCGGAACACCAGCGCCAGCGAGAGGTCTTCCGGTCCGGTGAAGTAGAGATTAAGCAACTCCTCCTGGTGGGGAGCCAGGTCGGCCGTGCTGTCGGCCAGGGCCCGGGCTGCCATGACCCGACGCGGGCCCTGCTCGCGCACCAGCTCGAGCAGTTGAGGCAGCACCTCCTGGCCGCGGGCGCCCAACAGCCCGGCCGCCGTCACGCTGACGGCCACGGGCCAGGCACCCCCGTAGACGTCGCCCTGGTTGGCGTCGTAGCTCGCATCGTTGTTCAGGGCCCCCAGCAACTCTTGCACGGTGCCCTGCTCGGTCAGGCGCTGGCACTCGGCCTCGGGGTCGATCAAGCGGGAGCCTCCTCGCGAGGATAGCCGCACCTGTCCCAGGCGGACATGCCGCCTTTGAGCGCAAAAGCACGCTTGCCAGGCAAGCTCTTGGCCAGAAGCGCCGCCGAGGCTTCGTGGGGACACTCGCAGTAAGTCACCAACAGATCGTGCGGAGCGTCCCCCACTTCGTAGACCGCCCCGGGCAACCGCCAGGGGGGAAGATGGCGCATCGAGGCAGCACGAGCGTCCACGATCAGGACCTTCTCTCCCTGGTCGAGTCGCCGTTTCAGCTCCTGGGGAGTGATCCGCGGCACCGACAGGTGTAGGTCCTTGATGCGTTGGAGCACTTTGAGAATCAGCACGGCCAGCACCGCCAATCCAAGCACTCCGAGCAGCGTGGATGGGGCGGGCGGATTCTCCCGTACCCGGCTCCAGAGGTCACCGAAGAGGGTGCCTCCCAGGAGCAACGTTGTCGTGAAGACCAGCGCGCCCAGAAAGTCGAACAGCAAATACTTGCGAGGAGAGAGCCCGCTGGCCCCTGCCAGGGGAGGCGCGATGGCGGCCAGGCCCGGGATAAAGCGCGCTCCCACCAGCGATATGGGACCGTAGCGCTGATACATCGACTCCATGCGACCGATGCAACTGGTGGCATTGAGAGACAGCTTGCAGATCAAGAGCAGCACCCGCGAGCCCATGCGCCGTCCCAGGAAATACCAGGGCAGGTTGCCCAGAAACACCCCGGCCACCGCCGCTACCATTACCGTGGCCAGGTTCAACTCACCCTGGGCGGCCAGGCCCCCGGCGGCCAAGAGCACGGCGCTGGAGGGGATGGGCAGGTTCAGCCCGTCGGCCAGGGCCAACAGGAACACCACCGCCGAGCCGTATTCGCGGAGCCAGTCCATATCCTGTGCAATGCTCCGTCGGAGCACCAATCTCCCGCCCTTCCGCCGAGCTCACTCCTGGAGCAGCCCACACACCGCAGTCAGCGTCACAACCCCAGCTCTCTCAACCCCGCCTCCAGCGAGACTTCCCCCGCCTCCAGCCGCTGGCGCACCCCGGCCAGCTTCTCGGCCATCCCGGGCAGGGCCAGAAAGGCCTCGCGCAGGCGATCGTCCAACTCGCGGTTGAGCGCCTGAGCCTCCTGTCGGCGCCGGCGCAGAGCGCTCACTCCCAGAGCCCGAAAGGCCTCCAGCCGGTCGCAAAGCTCACCGATCCCCTCGCCGGTCACCCCCGAGCACGCCAGCACCTGTGTCTTCCAGCCCGGAGCGGTGGGCGACAGATGGGCCAGCGAACCGCGCAACGAAAGCACCGTTTCGCGCACCAGTCCCGGGTCGCGATCCAGACGCGGCACGGCCACCAGATCGGCCAGCTCCAGCGCTCCGCGCTTGATCCCCTGCAACTCGTCGCCGGCCCCGCACTGAGCCAGCAGCAGCACACAATCCACCACCTCGCGCACGGCCACCTCCGACTGGCCCACTCCTACCGTCTCCACCAGCACCCGGTCATAGCCGGCCGCCTCGCACAATCGCACCGTGGCGCGGGTGGCCCGGGCCACGCCGCCGCTGACACAACCGCTGGGGCTGGGGCGCACGTAGGCGCGCGGCTCAACCGACAGGCGCTCCATGCGGGTCTTGTCGCCCAGGATGCTGCCCCCGGTCAAGGGGCTTGAGGGATCAATGGCCAGCACGGCCACCCGGTGGCCGCGGGCGATGAGCTCCAGGCCCAGCGCTTCCACCAGGGTGCTCTTGCCAACGCCGGGGGGGCCGGTGATGCCCACCCGGAAAGAATCGGCCTCCGGCAAGGAGGCCAGCAGCTCGGCCGCCTGGCGCCGATGCTCGAGCTTTTTGCTCTCAAGCAGTGTGACGGCCCGGGCCAGGGCTCCCCGGTCACCCCCGAGCAGTTTATCGCGCAGCGGCCAGCTCAGGGCACAGCTTGGCCAGCACCCGCTCGGCGGCCTCGGGAATGACGGTGCCGGGCCCGAAGACACAGGCGCAGCCGGCTTCCTCCAGGAAGGCGTGGTCGGCCGGCGGGATCACCCCGCCAACCACCACCAACACCTCAGGCCGCTCCAACCTGCGCAGCTCGGCCAGAAGCTCGGGCACCAGGGTCTTGTGGCCGCCGGCCAGGGTGGAGATGCCCACCACGTGCACGTCGGCGTCCACCGCCTGGCGGGCCACCTCTTCCGGTGTCTGGAAGAGCGGAGCCAGGTCCACGTCGAAGCCCAGGTCGGCGAAGCCCGCGGCGATCACCTTGGCGCCGCGATCATGGCCGTCCTGGCCCATCTTGGCCACCAAAATGCGGGGGCGACGACCCTCTCGCTCTTCAAAACCGCGCACAAGCTCCTGCACCCGGCCCAGCTCGAATCCCTCGCCCAGCTCGCGGCGGTAGACACCGGCCAGGCTCCGGACCGGGGCGCGATGGCGCCCAAAAACTTTCTCCAGCGCCAGGGAAACCTCGCCCACCGTAGCCCGGGCGCGGATGGCGGCCACCGACAGCTCGAGCAGATTGGTCTGCCCCGCGGCACCCTGCTCCAGAGCCTCCAGGGTCTGCTGCACGCGCTGGTTGTCGCGCTGGGCGCGCAGCTTCTCGAGGCGCTTCACCTGCTCGACGCGCACCGCCTGGTTGTCCACCTCGCGCAGCTCGAATTCGGTTTCGGCCTCAGTCCGAAAGCGGTTCACGCCCACGATGATGTCTTGCCCCGAATCGATGCGAGCTTGCTTGCGGGCCGCCGCCTCCTCGATGCGGGTCTGAGGGACTCCGGCCTCGATGGCTTTGGCCATTCCGCCCAGCTTCTCCACCTCCAGGATGTGCTCGTAAGCCTTGCGCGCCAGCCGGTCGGTGAGCCACTCGAGGTAGTAGCTGCCGCCAAGTGGGTCGACCACTTTGCAGAGGTGGTCCTCTTCCTGCAGCATCAGCTGGGTGTTGCGGGCGATGCGGGCCGAGAAGTCGGTGGGCAGGGCCAGAGCTTCGTCCAGAGCATTGGTATGCAGCGATTGGGTACCTCCGCAGACAGCCGCCAGCGCTTCCAGACAGGTGCGGGTGACGTTGTTGAACGGGTCCTGCTCGGTCAGCGACCAGCCCGAAGTCTGGGAGTGGGTCCGCAGTGAAAGGCTCTTGGGATCTTTGGCTCCCAGCATCCGGGTGAGACGGGCCCACAAGATGCGGCCGGCGCGCATCTTGGCCACCTCCAGGAAAAACTGCATGCCGATACCCCAGAAGAACGAGAAGCGGGGCAGGAAGGCGTCCAGCTCGAGGCCCGCCTGCTGGCCGATGCGAGCATACTCCAGCCCGTCCGCCAGGGTGTAGGCCAGCTCCAGATCGGCGGTGGCGCCCGCCTCGTGCATATGGTAACCGGAAACCGAGATGGAGTTGAACTTCGGCATGTGGGCGGCGGTATAGCTGAGCACGTCGGCCACGATGCGCAGCGAGGGCTCGGGAGGATAGATGTAGGTGTTGCGCACCATGAACTCTTTGAGGATGTCGTTCTGGATGGTGCCCGAGAGCTTGCTCTGGCTCACGCCCTGCTCTTCGGCGGCCACGATGTAGCAGGCCATAATAGGCAGCACGGCGCCGTTCATGGTCATCGAGACGGACATCTGGTCGAGAGGAATGTCCTCAAACAGGATCTGGGCATCGAGCACCGAGTCGATGGCCACGCCCGCCTTGCCCACGTCGCCCACCACGCGGGGGTGGTCGGAATCGTAGCCGCGGTGGGTAGCCAGGTCGAAGGCCACCGAGAGACCCTTCTGGCCGGCGGCAAGGTTGCGGCGATAGAAGGCGTTGGATTCGCGCGCCGTGGAGAATCCGGCGTACTGCCGGATGGTCCAGGGACGTCGGGCATACATGCTGGCGTGGGGGCCGCGGGAGAAGGGGGGGAAGCCGGGCAGCGCTCCCAGGTGGGGCAGGCTCTCGAATCCGTAAGAAGGGGCGATGTCCAGGCCCTCGGCGTTGCGCCAGGGCGGCGAGGGCTCGGCGGCAGGACCGTCGATCTCGGCTCGGGTCAGGGGCTCAAAGGCTCCGAGTTTCACGCGCGTACCTCCAGCGGATGGGCCAGACAACGTTTCTCGATGGGGGGAATCTCCAGCGGCGTGATGGCCGGCTTGCGGATGGCCCGGGTGATCTCGCCCAGCGTGGCGCCCACCCGGGCGGCCTGGGCCACGGCGTCGATGAGGGCCGGATCGAGCGAGCCGGCCACGGTGGCCACCCGATTGAGCCGGTGCGCCACGTCGCCGCCGTCGCGCCCATTGCGAACCCGCCCCATGTGCTCGCGCCGGTCGGCCTGCATGGCCGCCTGATCGAAGGGCACTGGCGGCTGAGGAGGTGGCTGGAGGGGATAACGGTTCACTCCCACCAGCACATCCAGGCCATCGCTGACGCGCTCGCGCCGGTTGTGGCCGGTTTCGGTCAGCAGCCTGGCCACCCGCCCGTCGAGCAGAGCGGCCGGCAGCTCGAGAGCTTTCAGATCGTCCCAGGTGCGAGAGGCCAGCTCCTGGGTGAGCTGCTCGAGGTAGTAGGAGCCGGCGGCAGGATCCTTCACTCGGTGCAGTTGGGCCTCATACAGCATCAAGAGTTGCTGGTTGCGGGCCAGGCGAGCGGCGTCGGGATCGTTGCTGGCGTGCTCGAGGTGACGATCAAAGGGAGCCACCTCCACCGAGTCGGCCCCTCCGAGCACGGCTGCGAAGCCGGCCAGCGCGCTGCGCAGCAGGTTGCTGTGCGGATCGAGCCAGGAATGGGTGGCAAGGCCCGTACGCGCATGGAAGAAACTGACCCGATCCTGCTCGGCTACCCCGAAAAGACCGAGCAGGCGGTTCCACAGGCCGCGAGCGGCCCGCAGCTTGGCCACCTGGGTGAACAGATCGCCCGACATCGACCACGAGAAAGCTAGCGCTCGGGCTGCTTCGGCCGGCTTGAGGCCGTAAGACTGCAGCTTGCGAAAGTATTCCATCCCGGTGGCCAGCCCCAGCGCCAGCTCCTGCACCGAGGTGGCTCCCGCTTCGTGATAGGCCTCGGTGCTGACGGCCATGACCCGCACCCTGGGACAGAACTCGCGCGCGTAGAGAAAACCGGTGGCAACCTCGCGGTAGAGGTCATCAAGCTCCCAGTCCAACCGCCCCGCTCGAGCCAGCTCACCCAGCGGATCGCAAGCAACGGTGGCGTTCAAACGCGGGAAATCAGCTCCCCGCTCGATGGCCAGGCCCACCAGGATGCCGAGCATGGGAGCCCCGCTGGCTCCAACCTCCAGATGTATGCTGTGGCTGTTCCAGGGGTAGGTATCCAGGGCCGTACGAAGGTCGGGCACGGTGGACAGGCAGATGCCCCCTCGCCCAACCAGGCCATCGGCCTCGGGCTGGTCAGGGTCCCAGCCGCGTCGGCCGGCTTCGTCCTGCAACAAGCCCACGGTCGTTGCCCCGCCCTCCAGCGAGGCCCGCACCGACTTGCCGACCACGGCCGGGATGGTGTGGCTGAAGTCTTCGCGGATAAGCCAGGGGCGAGCTTCGGTCCGAGCCGCGGGAGCCTGGGGACCCTGGTGATACAGGGCCGAGAGCTTCAAACCGTCGTGGCTACTCCAGTCCAGCGATGTGCCGGCCGTTTTCTGCCATTCTTCCAGGCCGGGCAGGGGAAATGGGTCGGAGTCGTAGGGCGGGATCTGGCTCATTCGGGTGCCTTCCGGCTTGATTCGGGCAGCTCCTGCCAGCTCTCCACGGTGTAGCCCGACGCAAGCAACTCGGCCTTCAACTCACTCGGAGCCCCAAGCAGGACAACCTGTTCAGGACGGGCCTGCTCCAGGGGGCGCTGCCAACCCTCCGGCCCGTAGAGACAGACAGAGGGAACCCCCTGCTCGTCCACCAGCGCCAGTTGGGGGCGCAGGCATTCCGGGACGACCAGTAAGACTGGCTCGAGCTCAAGCAGCTCGGCCAGCCGGTCGGACTCGTAACAGAAGACGGCACGGCGCATCATGGGTTGCGTTTGGGTGAGGAAGGCTTGCCCTGTCGTTCGAGGGGCCTCGGCGCAGGAAACCTTCATCAACTTGACGGCTGAGTATACCGCACGCGAGCGGCGTCCCCTGCTCGGCTCAGACCCCTGTCTTCTCTCGGGCTTTGTCTCTGGCCGGGATGGTCCCCGGAACCGAGCGCGTCTCTTTGAAGCTCGACAGCACGATGCTGGTATCGGTCCGCTTCACCCCTGGCCAACCCTGAAGTGTGGAGAGCAGCCGCTCGAGCGAAGCAGTGTTCAGGGTGCGGATCTTGAGCAGGTGAGAGCCATCCCCGGTGATCGAGTGGCACTCTTGCACCTCGGGAAGCTCCACCGCCCGTGCCACGAAGTCCTGATAATGTGAGGAGCCGTCCACCGAGACCCGGATGAAGGCAGTCAGATCAAAGCCCAGGGCCTGGTGGTTCACCACGGCGTGGTAGCCCTGAATAATGCCCCGAGCCTCCAGCTTGCGCATCCGCTCGCTGACGGCCGGGAGCGAAAGACCTACGCGCTCGGCCAGCTCGTTGCGCTTGAGGCGTCCATCATCCTGGAGAATCGCAAGCAATTGCCTGTCCTTGGGATCAAGTGAAGGTTCCAACTTCTTCCACCTTAATTTTGCAGCCTGTCCAGAGTAACGACCTAACTCTTTGAATCCCCAATAAAGAAACTCCTCCTTCTACGCGGGTGTTCCCACGAAAAATTCGCACTGGCGCCGATCTTCGCACAATCGCTCGACCGAGGGCCGCCAAACTGGGAGAAGGGCAACAATCCGGAAACCCCTATCGGGAGGGAGGCACCCTATACTAGCTCGGGGGAGATCCAAATGCTAAGCAACGTCCACCACCAAGCACCATCGACCACTTCGTGTACCAGCAAGACCCGCCTGAAGACGGCCGGGGCTTGCCCCAAGACCGTCGCCCGAGCTGCCCGCAATCAGGCTAAAGGCCTCTCGAAAGGGGCTCAGGTTCAACCTCGCAAGGGCCCCCAGGCGCGCCGACGAAAGGGTTGCACCAAGCGGCGCACCGGTCACACCAAGCCTCGGATGTCGGGTCGCAAGCACAAGGCCATCCGCAAGCTCCTCTTTGCCCAGACCAGCCTGATCCAGGCCGAGCAGGGCTGCGCCCAGGCCCGCCTGCGCCGGCGGAAAGTCCTGGCTTTGCTGGCCTGGAAGCTGAGCCGGCGCATCCTGCGTCCGCTGCTGCTCTCGCCGGCTCGCCTGGCGCTGCGCTCTACCTCGCAACCACTGATCCGCCAGCTCAACCAACTGCCACCCGCCTGGTGTCCGGGGTTTATCTTGCGAACGACCCGGCCGATCCAGGCCTGGAAGGTCGAAGAGGAGGCGGTCGCAGCCCAGGTCGGCGCCACCTGCGCCGGAAGTCCGTTTCTCTCTCGTGTTCTTGCCCCCAACCTTCACTGAAAGGCACCCCTCATGCAGATCCATTCGCTGCCCCAATCTGCCCAGAAGGTCAACGTCATCGCCCACATCGACGCTTCCGAGGAAGTAGTGGAGCCATTCCTGGCCCGTCGCCTGGATGAGTTCGAAGAAGCCAAACAGCAGGCCGGCCCCGACTTGAGCATCACCGCTGGGGTGACCCGCAAGGGCTCCAACCCGACCAGCAAGGTCATCAAGGGTCTCGGCCTCCTGGGCGTTCAGGCGGCCCTGCCAGTGGCCGGCTTTGCCATCGGAGGCGTGGTGGGTCTTGGCATCGGGCTTGTGGGAGCAGCCGGCATGTACGCGCTGGGTCTGACCCGCCAGGGTCTGGGCGAGCTGGAGTCGGCCCGCCACCATCGCGCCTGCCTGCCCGATGGCGACTGGTCCGGCCGCCGCATCTACCAGGTGAGCGCCGACGACAAGCCGGGTATCGCTTCCACGGTCATGCAAACGAGTGATTCCAATCGCCCGCCCACGACTGGCGAGCTGGCCAGCTACTTCGCCGCCAACATGGACCGCCAGGCCACCAACGTGGTCTATGTCAGCGGGCACGGGCTGGGTTTCCGCCAGGTGGCCTCCATGCCCACCGGGCAGGTGGCCCGGGCTCTGCACGAGGCCAGTCAGCAGAGTGGACTGAAGCCTGACGTACTGGTCATGGAGTCTTGCCTGATGGGCAACCTGGAAACCCTCGAGCACCTGAGCGGAACCGCGCGGGTCGCGGTTCTCTCAGAGGAAGTGCTCAACTGCGAGGCTTTGCCGTTGAAGGACATGCTGGTCAGCGCCAGCGCCCAGGGTGGAACGCCCCAGGAGATCGGCCGCAAGATGGTCGAGTTGGCCGGAGCCACCGGTCAGGTGCAGACCCTGGCCGCCTTCGACCTGGACCGGCTGCCGGCCGTGAACTCCTCACTCGACAAACTGGGCAGCGAGCTCCTGGCCGAGCTCGGCCGCGGCAAACGCGATGAGATCCAGCAAGCGGCCCGGGAAGCAGGCAAGTTCCCCCAGCCCGGCATTCTCTTCCTCGAGCGATTGATGCTGAACTTCTCCGATCTGGGCAGCTTCCTCACGGCGCTCGACGGACAAGACCTGGCACCCGAGACCCGCGCCGCCGCCCAAGAGGCCCATCAGGCTCTGGAGTCGATGATCGTGGCCCGCGCCACCGGTGAGGGCTATGAGAATGCCTCGGGCGTCTCCTATCTCAAGAAGGACACGCCCTGGCTGGAAGCGGGCCCCGAAATGGGCGCTTATCGGGATACGCCCAACCTTCCCGCTTCCTGGAAGAACTTTACTCAGGCTCTGTGGGCAGCCTGAAGGATCCCCCGGGCTGAACCAGAAACACGCGCCCCATTCCAAACAAGGAGCGGCTTGCGTGTCTGAGGGTCTTCCAGAGAAAATAGCGATCGTCGGATTGGGCTATGTCGGTTTGCCCCTGGCCACCGCGTTCGGCCAGGTGTTACCCACCATTGGCTTTGACATCAACGAGCGCCGGGTGCAGCGCTTGAATCACGGGGTGGACGACAACAACGATGTGCCCCCCGGCCGGGTCAAGGCGCCCAAGCTCACCTACACCTGCGACCCGCTCATGCTGCGGCAGGCTGACTTCGTCATCGTGGCCGTTCCCACGCCGGTGGACGAGGCCCATCGCCCCGATCTGACGCCGCTGCTCAGTGCCAGCCGCCTGGTGGGCCAAAATCTTCGCCCGGGTGCGGTGGTGGTTTTTGAGTCCACCGTTTACCCCGGTTGCACCGAGGAAGACTGTGTGCCCGTTCTCGAGCACGAGTCCGGTCTCAAGGCCGGCGTGAACTTCTTCGTCGGCTACTCGCCCGAGCGCATCAATCCAGGCGACCACAAGCACAGCCTGGAGAACATCATCAAGATCGTCTCGGCGCAGGACGAGCGCAGCCTCGAGAAAGTGGCCGCCACCTACAGCGCCATCGTCGAGCCCGGAGTCTACCGCGCCCCCACCATCCGCACCGCCGAAGCGGCCAAGGTGATCGAGAATGTGCAGCGCGACCTGAACATCGCCCTGATGAACGAGCTGGCCATGCTGTTCCACCGCATGGGCATCGACACCACCGAAGTTCTCCGCGCGGCCGGCACCAAGTGGAACTTCCTGGCTTTCGAGCCGGGCCTGGTGGGCGGACACTGCATTCCGGTCGATCCCTACTACTTGACCCACAAGGCAGAGGTGCTCGGCTACCACCCGATGATGATCCTGGCCGGCCGCCGCATCAATGACGGCATGGGCGCTTATGTGGCCGGCGAGACGGTCAAGCAACTCATCGCCGCCGGCATTCCCGTGCGGCACTCGCGAGTGCTTATCATGGGGTGTACCTTCAAGCCTGACGTCAAGGACCTTCGCAACAGCAAAGTCTTTGACCTGATCCGCGAGTTGGAGAGCTATTCCGTGGATGTTGAGGCCTACGATCCACTCGTCGGCGAGGCCGGACTGCGAAAGCGAGGTCTTAACGCCGTGGCCGATCCCTTCGACGGCAAGCACCGCTACCACGCTGTGATACTGGCTGTTCCCCACAGCGACTTCAAGAGTCGCAAAACGGACGACTATGTGGCCCTGGTCGAGGGCCCGCCCGCCGGCGTGATGGTCGACCTCAAGGGAACGCTGGACGCCCAGGCGGTCAACTCCGGCGTGAGTTACTGGAGGCTTTGATGCGCTTGACGATCTGCGGGCTGCTGCTGGCCATGGCGGTGGGGATGGCGGCAGCCAGCCAGAACGACTGGTTGATCGTGCCCGGAAAGAGAGTTGGCCCGATCACCGCGACCACCAGCCGCACCGAGCTGGAGCGCTTGTTCGGCAAGGAGAACCTGCGTGACGAGAAGGTCTACCTGGTGGAAGGCCAGACCGCTCCTGGCACGCTGGTCTACCCGAAGAATCCCAAGAAGCGTCTGGCTGTCGTCTGGAAGGACCCTGGCAGGACGAAGATCGAGTTGATCAAACTTAGCGGATCGGTCTCGGAGTGGAGGACGGTAGACGGTATCACGCTGGGCACCAGGCTCAGCAAGCTCGAGCTGATCAATGGCAAGGCCATTACCTTCATGGGCTTCTTTTGGGACTACGGGGGCAGCGTGACCAACTGGAATGAGGGAAATCTCGACAAGAAGCCCTACGGGCTGGCTCTGCAGCTCAGCGCTGAGACCGCCCGCCGAAACCAGCTCACCACTCAGGAGATGGAAGGACTGACCGGCGACCAGGAGGTGCAGTCGGACAAGCCGGCTGCCCGAAAGCTCGACCCCTGGGTCGATCAGATGGTGGTGACCTTCCGCTGAAAAAAACGCCCCGAGGACCGCGACAAGGTTCTGGCGTCGTGCGGCGATGAGAAGTGCTTCCACTGGTTGAAACAGGGGCAACGAGCCCTTCTGACGAAGCCGGCACCCGGCCGAGAGGAACTTCACTTCTTGGCTGGAATTAGTTTCAAGCATTGTCAGGGCTGGGAAAGGATGGGCAGGCCGCCGTGGGAGATCCCCTCGGTCAGGAAGGATCCGTAGAGGCACGCTTCCGCGAGGCCATGGCCGGTCTGTTGAGGCGTCTGCAGTCGTACGAATCCGAGCCGGCACTCGACCAGCTCTACCACAAGTACGGGATGGCCAATGGGGTTCCCACACTTTCCGAGGTCCCTGGCACCCCTCTCCCCACAGCGGCCCCTCCCAAGCTCAACTCGGGCGAGACTTCTCTACCCGCGCTCCCCAAGCTCGACTCGGGCGAGACTTCTCTACCCGCGCTCCCCAAGCTCGACTCGGGCGAG
>CAYYHB010000123.1:0-15227 GCA_964471395.1 uncultured Burkholderiales bacterium
TCAGGTCGGCCAGTCGGGCCACGGCCAGGATGAACCCGCCCAGCATGAAGTGGCCACGATAGCTGGTGTAGCGCTCCAGGGCTGGCTCCAGGGCCAGGGCCGCGGGGGGGAACATGCCGGCGTAGTCCAGGATGCGGCTGAGGAAAGCTTGCTGGCTCACAGCTTGAACTTCTCGCGCAAATTGGCTTTCGGCTGGGGAGGGGGCGCCGCGTAGGGGCTGGGAACGGGGCGCCCGTATGCCTCGACGTGTACCGTGCCCGACCTGTGGATGTGCACCTGGGTGAAGCCGAAATTTGCGTGTTTTTTCTTCTTGTACCTGTGCTCGAGCGGGCTGCCAGCATTGCCCGAGATGATCTGGGGCAACTTGCCCAGTTTGCCCGACTCCCACAGGTGGGCGTGGGCACACAGGTAGGCCCGCACCTTGGGGGTGTCCTCCAGCAGCTTCTTGAACTGAGGGGCCTCCTGCGGACGGATGCCCAGGTTGCCTCCATCGGGTGAGGTGATGGGGCGATGGCCCATCACGAAGATGTGCTCCACGCTGGCATCGGCCTGCAGCGCCTTGAGCTGGTCGGTGATCCAGTTGAGCGGGATGTCGGAGTTGGTGGTGGCGTCGATGAACGTGTCCGTGTTGAGCATCATGAAGGCCACCGGGCCTTCATGGAACGTATACGAGAGCTGGCTCTGGTCGTAAGTCAGGCCGTCCGGGTTGGGAGCGGCCGTGGTGGGCCCGTTAGAGCCGCGAATGTAGGGCGCCATGATCGACAGCCAGACCGGCAAAGTGGCCGGATTGGGGAGCTCGGTGGCTTCGGTCTTGCCCGTCTGGACCAGGATCTCGTGGTTGCCGGTGATGGGACAAAGCTGCACATCGCTTTTGGCCAGCGGGCCGGCCTGGTAGACGGAGACCCAGGCCGATAGCTGGCTCTGCAGGGGGGCCGAGCCGGGCTCTTCGTTGAGCACCAGGTCACCCAGGAAGAAGAGCCAGCCGGGATGGTGGGCCAGGCTCAGGATGTCGGCCATGTTCTGCTCGAGCTGCCCCAGGTTGGCGGTGCTGGGATTGGCCGGGGTCACCTCGCTCCAGCCCAGCCGGTTGCAACCAAAGAACACGAAGCTGAAGGCGGTCGGATCCTGGCTTTCGGAGGGTACCAGCGCCGGGCTCTGGACGGTGCCCGGGAGCTCGACTCCGGTGACGAAGTCGTGCTGCACGCGCCCGGCCTGGTCGAGCGTCTCGAGTTGCAGGGTCACCAGGCCAGGGTCGGCTTCCAGCCGCTGTGGCTGCCGGTCCAGGGTGAGCGGCCCGAGTACTACCCGACCCTGCTCGTCGAAGCCGGTGTAGCGAACCGCGGTGACCTCGGCCGGCAGGTCGCCCGGGTCGACGCTGACCACGCTCGCCGGTCCGGGGGGTACCGGCAGGCCCGGGGCGGCCTGTTCGCCGGTGCAGCCCGCCACGAGCAGGGCCACGAGCAGGAAGACGATAAGCATCGCCGGCCCTTCTTGAGCATCTGGCAAAAGTCTTTCAAGAAACTCTCAACCTTCTGCGCTTCGCTCTTGCAGGCGCGAGGCGATCCTTCCAGAATGCTGGCCAGCGATGCGCAGAATGCTCTTGCTCGTGTGGGCCCTGGGCGCACTGGCTCTGGCCCAGGCGCGCCCCTGCCTGGTCGAGTTAATCAAGCTCGAGCCGGCACTCAAACTCAATATCCATTACGCCCGCTCGGACAACTTCCTGGGATTTCCGATCTATTCTGAGGCGCGCGCCTTCCTCCAGAAGCCTGCCGCCGAGGCCCTGGTGAGAGCCCACCGGGCCCTGGTCAAGCAGGGCTATGGCATCGTCGTTTTCGATGGCTACAGGCCCTGGCGCATCACCAAGCTGATGGCCGACCGCTCACCGCCCGAGTGGCTGGGCGTCTACGTGGCCGACCCCAAAGAGGGCTCGCGCCACAATCGCGGCTGCGCCGTGGACTGCAGCCTGTATGACCTGAAGACCGGCCAGCAGGTGGTCATGCCCAGCGGCTACGACGACTTCAGCCAGAAAGCCCACACCGACTACCAGGGGGGCACCGAGGAGCAGAGGCGGCTGCGCGATCTCCTGCGCCGCGAGATGGAGAAGCAGGGCTTCAACGTGCTGCCAAGCGAGTGGTGGCACTATGACTACCATGACTGGAAGAGCTACCCAATCATGAATGTCGAGTTCTCGCAAGTCGGCTCGGGAACGCGCTGAAGGAGCCACTCCCGCACGTTGACCCGCTCAGAATTAGAGCGCGCGGGAGTGTAGACAATCTGGTGAGCCTGAAGCGTTCACCGCGCGGCGCCTTAAGGAATCTCGACTCGCAGGATGCGGTCGCCCTCCTGCAGGAGGTCCACGATCTCCATCCCCTCCAGCACCTCTCCGAAGACGGTGTAGCGGCCGTCGAGGTGAGGCTGGGGGGAGTGGCAGATGAAGAACTGGCTTCCCCCCGTGTCCTTGCCTGCCAGGGCCATGCCCACGGTCCCCCGCCGATAGGGAACCGGATTGATCTCGCAGCGGATGGAGTAGCCCGGCCCTCCCCAGCCGTCGCCCCGAGGACAGCCTCCCTGGGTCACGAAATCGGGCACCACCCGGTGGAAAGTCAGGCCGTCGTAGTAACCTTTGCGGGCCAGGCTGACGAAGTTGCGCACCGTTCCCGGGGCCTCCTCGCCGAGCAGTCGGAGCTTTACGAGGCCGCGCTGGGTGTGCAGGATGGCCTCCTCGGTCTCGTCTCGGGCGGGCAGGCGCGATACCACCGCGGTTGGCCCCGAGCCTGGCAACTCCTCGGTAGGGATCTCTTTCTTCCCCAGCAGCGCCAGCGACTTGCGGGCCGCCCGAGCGAGATTGCGATCGCCCCCCCCCGCCACCTCCTCCAGCAAGGGCAGAGCCTCCCGGTTGCCCAACGGCCCCAGGGCCTCCAGGATCGCCTGTTGGGTCTCGCTTTCGTCGCTTTCCTCGAAGCGGGCGTAGGCTTCGAGCAGGGGAGCAGCCCAGTCAGGATCTTTCCACTCCGCCACCACTCCCGCCACGGTGGCGCTCAGGGCCACATCGTCTCGGGCCAGCACGGCCCGCAGGCGTTCGCCGGCGGCCTCACTCTTGAGCTTCTTGAAGCCTTCCAGGGCGGCCTCCACCACCTGGGCCTGAGGGTCCGAGGCCAGGCGCAGCAGCTCCTCGGCGCTGCCTGGTAGGAGCTGGGCCAGGGCCCGGGCCGCCCCTCGCCGCACCCGCCAGCGGGGGCTGCGAGCGGCACGGGCCAGTGCCTCGCCAGCCGAGTCGCGCGCCACCAGGCCATAGGCCTCGATGGCGGTCTCGGACACATCGGCTTCGGGGTCATCCACCACGCGGCTCAGCTCGGAGGCCAGACACAGAGCGGGAGCGCCGCCCTTGCCGACAGCCTGAGCCACCCCGCGGCGCACGCTGGGGTGGGGATCGTTCAAGAGCGGCTTGAGCTCTTGCCAGGCCTGCAGCCGGGCCAGTCCCCGCCCGGCTTCCAACCGCACGATCCAGTCGCGTGAGACAGCAGCCCGAAGCAGCGCCGAGCGGGCCACCGGAGTTGCGCAGGTGGAGAGAAAGCGTGCCGCGCTGCGAGCCACCTCGGGGTCGGGGCTCTCGAGCAGGAAGGCGGCTCGAGCGGCACTGGCCTCGTCCTCGACTCGATAGAGGGTGTAGAGAGCCGACATCTGGACGGCCGTGTCGGGATGAGCCAGCAGCTCGCGCAGTCTGCCCACGATGGGCGCGGGCAGGGCCGGCAGGTCGGGCTCCCAGCGCTGGCGACGCATCACGTAGCGTCCGGCGGCCAGGGCGGCTTCGGCCAGCAATTCGGGCTCGTCGAGCTCCAGCCAGTCGTCCAGGCGGGTCAGGGTCTGCTCGTCGCCGGCCTTGACCGCGGCTTCGATTAGGCGTCGCCTCAGGGGCTGATCGATCTCGCCTTTGAGGGCAGCCAGAATGACTTTTTCGCTGGCCCGACCCGGAATCTGGCCCAGCGCGAAGGCGGCTTCAAGCTGCACCTCGGCGTAGTCGTCCTTGAGCAGCGCGGCCAAGTCGGCCACGGCGGCGGGATCTTGCAGCCGGCCGGCCGCCCGCACCGCGCGCGCGCGCACCTGCGGGTCCGGGTGCTTGAGATAGGCCTCCAGCTCGCTGCCATAGGGCTGACGACTGGCTTCCAGGGCGGCGATGCGCTCTTGCACCAGGGGCTCGGCCAGCGCCACTTGGAAGGTCAGCAGGAGGATGAGGAGGATGGCAAGCACCGCGCTTCCCATGTTGAACACCGGAGGGCAGCACCCTTCAGGGTCGAGAGGACAATCGCTCGCCCAGCCAGGCACCCGCCAGGGTGACCGGAAAGGCGCTCCAGACCCAGAGCGGGCTGCCCACCAACCACAATCCGCCTTGAGCTAGCAGGGCACCCAGGGCGGGCTCCAGGATGCGGCGGCCGGGGCTGACCACGCCCACCACCAGGCCGGCCATGAAGCAGCCTGTCAGCCTCAGGGTCTGCTCCACCAGCCAGCGGTTGAGGCCGCTCCAGGACTGCAGCTCGAGGTAGTTGCCCACCAGCGCGCCCACCAGCAGCTGATAACCGAGCACGATCAGGGCACTGACGGCGGTCCACCAGAAGAAACGCATCTCCTGGCAGCTTCTCGGTCGATCGGAGGAGGCCTGTCCGACTTTCGTCGGTAGGAATGATTCCAACCAACATGGTAAACCATCTGAATGCACCGGGCTCCCTTGCGGCAGGCGCTGGAGGACTACCGTGCGACCTGGGCCAGCGGGCGTCCTGTCAACGGGCCCGACCTGGCTCGCGAGCGCACGACTGCTGCACGCTTTTTGGAGTTTCTCGAGAGCACTCCCGACTGTTTTGAGCGTACGCATCCGGTGGGTCATCTGACCGGCTCGGCCCTGGTCTACTGCGCGGCTACCGGACGGGTGCTGCTCACCCTGCACCGCAAGCTGGACAAATGGCTGCAGCTCGGGGGCCATGCCGACGGCTGCCCGCGGCTCGACCAGGTGGCCCTGCAAGAGGTCGGGGAGGAGTCGGGCCTCACTGAGTTCGATTTCTGGGCCTACGAGGCGGGCCTGGAGGTGGCCACCCGGCCCCTGCCTTTCGATCTGGACGTGCACCCCATTCCCGAGCCCCCTCACCTGCACTATGACGTTCGCTACCTGGTACGCTCGGATTCCGCCCAGACCCTCAAGGTCTCGCCCGAGTCCAAAGACCTGGGCTGGTTCAACCTCGAGCAAGCCCGAGAGCTCTGCCCCGAGCCGAGCATGCGGCGCCAGTTCGCCAAGCTTGAGGCCCTGGCATGAGCAAGCCCCACTGGGCCACCGAGATCCTGGGCGCAGACCTGCGCTCCCTGGCGGTCCTGCGCATTTGGATGGGCTTCATGCTGTTCTGGGACCTGGTCTTGCGCTCTCGTGACCTGGTGGCCTTTTATACCGACTACGGGGTGTTGCCGCGCCAGGCGCTGCTCGACCTGGGTTGGAACCCAGCTTACGTCAGCTTCCATATGATGAGCGGCCACTGGTCCGTCATGCTGGTGCTCTTCGTCCTGGGGATGGTGGCCTCGCTGGCCTTGATGGTGGGCTGGCACACGCGCTGGAGCACGCTGGTGGCCTGGTTCTTCCTCATCTCGCTGCAAAATCGCAACCCGCTGGTGCTCAACGGAGGGGACATTCTGATCCGGGTAGTCCTGTTCTGGGGTCTCTTCCTTCCCTGGGGAGGGCGCTGGTCGCTGGATGCGCGGGCTAACCCGCAATGGAGGGAGCTGCCCAATCACCTCTACACGGCTGCCACCGTGGCCTATCTGGCTCAGATCCTGGTGGTCTACCTGTTCGCCGCCATCCTCAAGACCGGCCCTCACTGGCACCAGGATGGCACGGCTGTCTATTACGCCCTCAGCCTGGATCAGTTCACCAGCTGGCTGGGGCGATTTGTCTATCAGTTCCCTCAGTTGTGCAAACTCCTCACTCACGCCACCTGGTGGTTCGAGGCAATGGCGCCGCTCATGCTGGTGTTCCCCTTCTGGAATGGTCCCATTCGGACTCTTGGAGTGCTGGGCATCTCTTTGATGCACTTTGGTTTCGGCGCTTGTATGCACATTGGAGTCTTCAGTCCGATCGGCATGGGGATGGTCCTGGGTCTTCTGCCGGCCTGGTTCTGGGAGCGGCTCGGCGAGCGCCGTGGGCCCGACCTGCAGGGCCTGGTCGACCGGCTCCCGCCCTCCCCTCTGCGCAGCGAGCTCCCCCCGAACTATCGGTTGGGCCTGGCGGTCAGCGCGGTCGTGGCGTTGTTGACCTTCTACATGATTTTGTGGAACATCGGCACCACGCGGGGAAAATACCGTGTCCCCCCACAGCTCGAGTGGATCGGGATCGCCGTCAAGCTCGACCAGATGTGGAACATGTTCGCCCCCTATCCTCTGACTGAGGACGGCTGGTACGTGGTGGACGGCAACCTGCGCAACGGCACCAAGATCGACCTGTTGACCGGCCGTCCGGTGACATTGGAGAAGCCCGAATGGGTTTCGGCCACCTACAAGAACGAGCGTTGGCGGAAGTACATGATGAACCTCTGGATGCGCGACTACTCGAGTTATCGACTCTACTTCGGACGCTACCTCTGTCGAAGTTGGAACGATAATCACCCGGATACTGAAGACGTGACCACCTTCGAGCTGATCTACATGCTCGAGAAAACGCTCCCCGACTACCAGAAGCCGGAAGTGGAGAAGGTGGTCATCTGGTCCCATGACTGCTTCAAGAGAGACTGAACGAGCGCAGCTCCTGACAGAGGGCCTCCAGCTCTGCTTCGAGCTCGGGCAGGGTGGCGGCCACCAGGGCCGCATCTTTGGCCCGGCCCGCCTGCTCGAGGTGAGCGGCCAGTTGCGAGCCCGGGCCCGCTGACAGGGTCAAGAGCGAGCCCTTCAAACTGTGGGCGGCCCCGGCTACGCGGTCGAAAGCCGACTCTTGACAGGCCACGCGCAGCTGCGCGACCTGCTCGGGCAGCGTCTGGAGAAAGATCTCCACCATCTCGGTGAGAAGCTCCTGGTCTTGCTCGATATTCTCGAGCACTACCTCGGGTTGAAAGTGCCTGGCCACAGTGCGCGCTTCGCCAGCAAGGGAGGGACGCTCCTGGTTAAGTGAGAAACCACGTTCCGTGGTGCCCCAGGAAGTCGAGGCGGCGACGCATCCGCTGGCCTCCTCCGTGGTCGAGTTCTGCAACCAGAATCCACGAGGCTTCATTCTGCTCGAAGGCGACCGTGGGGTCGGTAAGTCTTTGTTGCTGGACGGGCTGAATGGCGTCATCTCTGAGCTCGACCTGGTTTTGTTACGCTGTCCGGTCCGAGCCTGCACAGCCCTGGACAGCCACACTCAGGTCGAGCACCTCAATGAGTGGCTGCGCCCTCGTCTGCCAGAGGGCTTTCAAGTGCTCGACCTGTCGGTTTTGCGCGACCTCAGCTCGCGCCACCCGGGCCCCGCCGAGCGGATGCTGGCCTATCTCGGCGCTCTGTCCCTTCTCAACCAGAGCGGCCTGATCTTGTGCCTGGAGAACCTGGACGAGCTGAACGAGCTGGAAGCTCGTTCGTGGGCGCTGGGGGGAGAGTTGCCGCACGGTGTCTATCAGCTCATGAGCTATGCTCGGGGCAAGCTGGCCCGGTCTCTGGTGCATCAGCTGGATGTCCTGGTCCCAGACAGCCTGCACCTTCAGCTTCAACCCGGCAGCCCGGCGCTGGATGGCTTCTGCCAGCAATGGCTGACCCGCCACATCCCCGAATCGCTTCACCTGCCCCTGAGAAAGCGAGCTGCCGGCCATCCAGGGGCCCTGGTCTTGCTCTCGGCTGCTGTCAAGCTCTTTGGCGGGGTGGAGCAGCTACCTACCTGTGATACGTCTCGGGAGGACTGGTTCTTTGGCCCCTACCTGATTTGTCTGGCCGAGTTCCATCGCCTGCTGTACCTGTTGGCGGCCTGCCCACATCCGATCGAGCTGATCGAGCTGAGCCAGTGGCAGGTCGACTCGGCCAACGTGAGCCTTTTGACCGCCAGCTGCCCTCCGCTCTATGTCGCGGAGAATCAGACGGTGGCGCTGGCTGACGAAGGATTCCGACAGTTTCTGCGCCGCCAGCCAGCCTACCCATCAGCCTGCCGTGAGCTTGGCGAGCACCTGACTCGCCGGCTGGCCGACTCCTCTGGCGAAGCTACCGTTTCCGACCTTGTCCGGCTGTATACCATGGCACTGGACAGCAAAGAGCGCGCTCTGCTCGATGAGGTAATCCGCCTCAAAGCGCTGACCGACAAGCGCCTGGCCCTCTTCGCCCGGCTCGAGCTCCAGGGACGCTTTCATCAGAAGGTGGAGGTGCTCTGTTGGTGGCGCGCCCTGCTGGCCCGTGCGGCCGAGCTAGGCGACATCTCGGTGCGCGATGAGCTGGCCTGGGCTCACAACAGCCGGGGATTGACCTACCTGTCACTGGGTCTGACCGAGCTCGGCCTGAGGGATATCGATGAGGCTGTGCGCTGGTTCGAGCTGCTGGTTGAGCGCGAGGGCCAGACGCAGCTGATGAACGGCCTGGCCGGGGCCTTGAATCGCCGCAGTGAGGCTCTGCGACAGCTAAACCGCGGGACCGAGGCTCTCCAGCACGCCAACCGGGCCATCGAGCTCTATGCTGGGGTCAGCCATCGAGACGTGAGCCCGGTGCTGGGGATGGCCCATCACAATCGTGCTCTCATCGCTCGCTCCCTGGGTGACCTGGCATCGGCCGAGCAGGACGTCGCGCGGGCCATCGAGCTGTTCACCGCTCAAGCCCACCTTCCCCGTCTACGCCGCGAGCTGGCCACGGCCTGGCACACCCGGGCCGGCCTGCAACTCACCCGCCTGGACTGCCAGGCCGCGGTGGAGAGCTCGACGCGGGCTATCCAGCTCTTGCTGGAGCTTGTATACGAGCAGCAGATAGAGCTTGTCAACGAGCTGGCGGGAGCCTATAACAACCGGGGAGCGGCTCACTATCGCCTGAGCCAGTTCGAAGAGGCTATGGTGGATTTCACCGAGGCCATCAAGTTGCGCAGCGAGTTGGTGTCGCGCGGGCGGCTCGAGCTGCGCAATGACCTGGCCTCGACCTGCGTCAATCGGGCCCTGGTCAGCCAGTCCATCGTGAAGCTGCCCGACGCCCTCGGCGACTTCGAGCGGGCCATCTCGATTCGCTCGGAGCTGGTGGAGGGGGAGAATCGGCTCGATCTGGCCGCAGATCTGGCTCAGACCCACATCTACCGAGGTCAGGTCCGGCGCTCGCGCAATGAGCTTCTGGAGGCTCAGGAGGACTACCAGAGGGCCATCGACGTTTACACCTCTCAGCCGGGAGAGCCCCTCTCGCGAGAGCTCTCCCTGGCCTATAACGGGCTGGCTCTGGTGCAGCTCGACCAGGGCCAGTTCGAGCAGGCCCTCGAAAGTTGCGGTCGGGCCCTGGAGATCACACCGGCGGAGGGGGCTACCGATCGGGCGGTGGCTCTGAACAACCGCGGGGAAGCTTTCCGCCACCTCAAGCAGTATGCCGAGGCGAGGCGCGATTTCGAAGAGGCTCTGGGCATTTACTACGAGCTGGTGCAGAGCGCGCCGCAGCAGCCGATGCGCGAGCTGGCCATCACCCGCCAGAACCTGGCCCGGGTCAAGCTGGCCCAGGGCGAGCTGGTGGGAGCTGTGGAGGACAGTACGCGCTCGCTCGAGATCGTGTTGATCTTGCTCGAAGAGCAGGGCAGGGCTGAGGTTCTCCCCCATCTGGTGGCCGGCTACACCACCCGGGGCATCGCCCGGGCCAGGCTGGAGCAACTCGAGGCCGGTCTGAAAGATCTGGGTCGGGCCATTGACCTCTACAAGTTTCTCATCGAAGACCGCGAGCAGTCCATTTTTCTCGATGATCTGGGCGAAGTCTACCACGAGCGCGCCCAGGCCCTGCTGAAGTTGGGCCGCTCCTCGTACGACTCTCCCGACCGTCTCTACTTCCCCAAGCAGGCTCTGGATGACTACAACCGCGCCCTGCAGTGCTTCGAGATGGCCCCTCCCGGCGAGGATGTGCGAGCGGCCTCGGCCCGCACCAGGGTCGCCCGCAGCCGGCTGCAGGAGGACCTGGGAGACTTTTCCGCCGCCCTGCTCGATGCCAGCCAGGCCATCGATTACTACCAGGGCCGGGGCCCCTCGCAACTGGCCGAGTTTTTGGATGCGCTCAAGCGTCGCGCGGAGATCTACCTGCGCGCCGGCCAGTACGAGCTGGCCCTGCACGATTACTTGCGCATCGCCGATTCGTGCCAGAACAACCACGATCTGCGAAGTGAGCTGGCCGAGGCCACCAACAACGTGGCCTGGACTCGGACCTGCCTGGGACAATACCAGGAGGCCTTTGAGGACTACAAGAAGGCTCTGGCCCTTTACCGCCAGCTGGTGCTGCAGGAAAAGCGTCTGGACGTGGGACGGAACCTGGCCTGGACCTACAACAACCGGGCTGCCACCCACAACATCGCCGGCAATCCCAAAGCGGCGCTGGAAGATTACTCCCATGCGGTGGACATCTACACATTCCTGGTCGAGCAGGGTGGCCAGCCCGAGCTGCGCGCCAAGCTGGCCACCACCCTCAACAATCGTGGCCTGCTCTACCAGGGCATGGCGGTCATGGATCAGGCTGTGCGCGATTTTACCAGGGCTCTCGACGTTCGAGCCGCGGCCGCCCGCACCCAGCCAGGCCCCGAGATGCTGGTCGAGCTGGCCAGCGCCTACTCCACGCGGGGCCTGACCTATCACAAGGACGGCAAGACCGCCTACGCACTGGCCGACTACCGGGCCGCGGCCGAGATTTTGACCGATCTCGTCGAGAAGCATCGGCGCGTCGACCTGGGCAACGAACTGGCCCGCTGCTTGCTGGCACAGGGCGTGCTGGGACCTGACCCCACCCAGGACCCAGAAGCCCGCAAGGCGCTGTCGAAAGCCATCCAGGTCGTGACCAACACGCTCAAGGCGGGCTTTGCCGTTACCACCAGCTTCCCGCTCCACTTCGTACGAGTCGTCTCTAAGATTGCCGAATCGGAGGCCTATCTCCTGGGCGGTCTGCCCGAGGGAGTGCTCAACTTGAGCGAGGCCTTGCTCCAGAGCAAGGCCCCTCCGGCCGATCCTCTGGCGTACGGCGAGTTACTGCTGGGCCTCTCGAGCCGGTTGGCCTCCGACAAGAGTTCCAAGAACCGCGTAAGTCTGGCCGTTCTGGCTGTCTGCTTCCTGCAGTTGGGGGTGGAGAAGAGTCAGCAGGGAGCACTGGCACGGCTGGTCCACGCGCTCCTGGAGCTGGGCCGAGCGTTGGCCTCGGGAGCTTTGCTGCCGGAGCTGGGGATGAGCAGGGTGGGGGCCAGCTTTGGAGCTGTGGAGGAGGCGCTCAAGACCACCCTGCTCTCGGCCGAGGCGCGCCGAGAGCTCGAGCTGGTCTCACGCCTCTGGCAGGAGCTGCCCCCTTCGCTGCTTGCTCAGACCGAGGTGTCGAGCGCCACCCTGCAGGCGCTGCTCAAGTCGGTTTGAGAGCGCAGGATGGCCTCCAGTACTCCCCCGGCGATGGCCCGGGCCTTGTCGGAGATGGTGAAGAGATCGGTGTCCAGGCGTGGATCCACGTCGGCCAGCTTCTCGCCCGGGCTCACCTCCAGTCCCGAGGTGATCAATCCTCGCAACAAGCCCGTCAGGCGTGAGCGCACCTCGATCGGGCCGACCCGACCAAGCAACTGGCCCTCTTCCACCCGCTCGCCCAGCTCGACGCAGGCCTCGAAACGGCCGCTGGCGGGAGACTTGACCACCCGCCGGGCGGTCTGGCCGCCAATATCGCCGGGCACACCTGTATCGCTCTGGGCCCGCTGAACTACCCGGCCCAGGTCGTGTCCGCGCTGGGTCTCCACCACCCAGTGGACATCACGACCCGCCTCAAAACCGGGCCCCAGGCCGATCACCACCCGAGCCTGACCCGGGTGCGTTCCCTGGTTGCGCTTGATCATGCGGGCGTCCACGAGAACGTCGCTCGCCAGTCGGGCCAGCTCATGACCTTCGGGATCGATCCGCACGGCGATCAGCCCCGGGGTCCACGGCTCCGCATCGCGTCGGGCCAGCACGCCCTCCACCTCGTGCTCTGCCGAGTAGACAGCCTGGGCAAAGCTCACCGTGCGCCGGATCACGCGCGGTTTGGGCAGCTCCAGGATGGTCACCGGAAAGCCGCACACGAACAGTCGATGGGCCACACCGCTGCCGAGATCTCCGCCGCCCCGCAGGAGCACTCGTGGAAGACTCACGAGCGGCCCTTCTCCCTGCGAGGCCGCGAATCCCGGTCGCGATAGATGGCCGGCGTCTCTACCTCCACCAGGCTGACGGGGTGGCGATCGAGCAACGCGGCTGCTCCCCGATCGCCCTCAAGCTGCAGCAGCTCAGGATAGAGGCAGCGGTCAAAGCGCACCGGGTGACCGCGTCGGCCCCGGTGAACGGGGGCGGCGATGGGCCCCGGAGCCTGCAGCACCTGGCGTCCCACCTCGTGGTCGCGCAACTCGGGCAGATCCACCGGCATGATCAGCACCGCCTGCGATTGGCTCGAAAGGGCCTCCACGCCGGTCCGGATGGAGGAAGCCATGCCCTCTTCCCAGGCCGGGTTGTAGACCACCCTTCCGCGGGTGACGTGCGGCTCGATGGCCTCGGCCTGATAGCCCAGAACGACCACGATCTCGCCCAGCTTCAGGCCCGCCAGAAAGTCGAGGGCGCGAGCCAGCATGGTCTGGCCCTCGACCTCCAGCAGGGGCTTGAGGGTGTCTTGCATCCGGCTGCCCCGACCGGCGGCCAGCAAGAGAGCCGAGTTCACGGGACACGCTCCTGACCCCAGCAGCCGCGGATCACGCAGGGCCGGCCCAGTTTCCGGGCCAGCCTGCGCCCTGGCAGGGGGTCGTCAGCCTGGTTCAAGACCGGCACGGCCCCTGGTCCCATCAGGCTCAGGGCTCGTAGGAAGAGCTCGTCGTCCACCACATGGCTGAGGGCGCAGCCCAGGCGCGCGGCCAGCACCTCGGGCCGATGGGCCACCTGGTCCAGCGGCTGACCAAGGGCGCTGACTCCGGCCACGACCACGAGAATGGTGGTGCTGGCCAGGACTACCGGCTCGTGAGGGGCATGGCCTTTGAGCGGGAGCCCGCGCGAGCCGTCCGCCTCAACCACCAGCAGGCGGTCATGGACGCCCTCCAGGGCCTCAAGACCGGGGCCCCGCAGCTTGCCCGGCTCGGCCGGCTCGGCCCAGAGGGCTTCGTCTTCGGAGGGAGCGGCCATGCGGGTGGTGGTGCTCAGCACCACCGGCCAGCCGCGCTCTCGGGCCTCGCGAGCCAGCTGATAAAGCAGGGTCGTCTTGCCTCCGCCCCCGACCAGGCACACGCGATCCAGGGGGGTCAGCTCGAGCGCCTCCAGCAGGGTCATCGCGCCCCGGCCGCCGAACGCCGGAAACCATGTGCGACCGACTGGCGGAAATCTCCCAGACTATCTGCTCCACCTTCGAGGAGGCCGACCGGGCCCGTGACCAGGGTCTGGCCCTGCATCGCGAGGTCATCCGGGAGTCCAGCCTGGCCATCCGGGCCATTCACCGGCTCGAGTTCGAGTTGGCCGAGCGTCACCTCGACAAGGCCCGTGTCACGCTGGGGCGGGCCACCGGCCTTCTGACCGGGCACCCCTGCGTTTATCACGGGGGCTTTCTGCAGGATGCCCAGAAAGAGTACGCCGAGGCGCGCTGCACCTACGCCATCGTGCGCGATCAGCCCATTCCCACGCCGGCCGAGCTTCAGGTGGAGGATGCTCCCTACCTCAACGGCCTGGCCGAGTCGGTGGGAGAGTTGCGCCGCCACATCCTGGACCTGATCCGTCGAGGCGAGGTAAGCTCGTGCGAGCGCCTGCTGGGCTGGATGGACGATATTTACTACGTGCTGATCAGCATCGACTTCCCCGATGCCATCACGCGCGGGCTGCGTCGCAGCACCGACGTGGCCCGGGGCTGCCTGGAGAAGACTCGCGGCGATCTGACCACCCACCTCGGGCATCTGCAGCTCGAGCAGAGCATCCAGACCCTGCGCTCCCAGATGCAGCACTGACCTCTGGCCGATCAGCCGGGAGGGCCCTCGGGAGCAGGCTCGCTCTGGGGAGCCGGCTCGGGCTCCGGGGCTGGCTCGACGGGCGCGGGCGCTGGCTCCAGCGGAATCTCCTCGGGGACCGGCTCGGGCGTGGCCACGTCCACCGGATCGCCGGCCCCGGTCTCTATCGGGTCGGGCATCACCGGCTCGGGCTCGGGCTCGGGCTCGGGAGCCGGCTCGGGCGCGTAGTCGGGCTGGGGGTCCGGAACGTAGGTGGGATAATCGTTCTGGGGCAGCGCCACGGGGGGAGGGGGAGCCATGTCCTTGCCCAGTAAAATCGTGATCTGCGGCCCCATCTCTTTGGGACGCGGATTCTCGATCAGGATCTCGGCCCCCGGAATGACCGTGGCCAGGTGGGTGCGCAGCCGACCCTGACCGTAAAGGATGACCTGGGTGAACTCCACGTCCGAGCGATCAGACCGGGCCACGCGCACGATCTGGAAGCCCTGGGCCCGCAGCGACTCGACCAGGTCGCGCCCGGCGCCCTGGGTGCCGCTGGCGTTAAGCACCTCCACCTGCACGTCGGACACGTTCAGGTTGGGAGGCATCTTGAGCAAGCTCATGACCATTCGGTCGTTCTCGGGCCCGTAGGGCTCGATGTAGCTGATTCCGTTGCCGTCCACGCAGTCGTCACCGTCCACCTTGCCCGAGCGCATCTTGGAACGGTCGAAGTCCTTGTAGAGCATAGCCAGGTCGAGCATCTGGGCGATGGCCAGGTCGGTCTCGATGTTCTCTTTGACCACCTTGGCGATCTGGTTGAGCTTGAGCACGATGGCCGGGTCCTTGAGCCGGTCCACCAGGGCCCGAATCACCTGCTGCTGGCGGCGGATGCGGCCCCGGTCGCCCTCCTCGTCGTGGCGGAAGCGCGAGTAGCCGATCACCTCGGGGCCGTCCAGAACCTGGTGGCCCTTCTTGAGGTGAATGTGCAGCTTGCCCCAGTTGTCGTCGTAGTCCATGTCCTTTTCGACGTCGATGGGCACGCCGCCCAGCGCGTCCACCATTTTGGGCACCCCGTAGACCTTGACGATCACGTAGTGGTGGATGGGCACGCCCAGGAACTGGCTGACCGTCT
>CAYYHB010000124.1:0-15215 GCA_964471395.1 uncultured Burkholderiales bacterium
ACGGCCAGCCGCTGTGGAGCGAGTGGGTGGGCTTCTGGCTCGACGACCGCGAGCGTCTCTGGCGTTTTAGCCGCTCTCTGGCCGCGCCCAGCGCCGAGCAGCCGGCCACGGTGGCGAGCGATCCGCCCACGCCAGCCGAGCTGGCCAATGGCCGTATCCTGGCCCGCAACGTGAAGAGCTTCGTGCCGTCGCCGGGGCCAACCGGGGGGGTGCGCTACCGCCTCGAGCTGCAGGAGGGCGCCTTCCGCTACGAGCTGTTGGGTGGCGGTACCACCGCCTACGAGGATCAGCTGTGAAGCGGGGCCTGGCGCTGCCCACCGTTCTCGGGGTGGTCTCGGTGCTGCTCACGCTGGGGCTGGCCCTGTGCACCCTCTCCACGGTCTCGCTCAACCTGGCCCGGCGCAACAATCTCGAGGCTCGGGCCCAGTTGCTGGCTCGCTCCGGGATGGCCCAGTTGCTGGCCGACCTTCGTCGCATCGAGGCCGACCTGCCCATGCCGCCTTCCATCCCCACCGTCGATCTGGCAGCCCGCTATCCCGATACCGAGATCGTGCCGGGTTGCCGTCTCGGTTTTCGGAACGACCTGGCCTACAAGTCCACGGACAATCTGTATTCAGAGTACCCCCAGGCCGGCTATCTTGACCGCGGCACCTCCGCTCGCAGCGTCCCGCCCTTTACCCTCGAGCTCATCCTGCACGTCCAGGTCGAGGGAGCCCGGCGCGAGTTTCGGGCCCTGGTGCGCCGGGTCTGGCCCTACGCCGCCTATGTAGGGCGGGGGCCGCTGGTCCTCTGTGGCTGGTTGGACGAAGAGCTGGCCCCCGGCCTGGAAGTGGCTCCCAGCCGGGTGGAAGGCTCGGTTTTCGTGGGACGCGCCTGGCCAGGCAACATGTTCGGCAACCGTCCCGACAGCGACGCCGACGGACCGCGCCTGTGGGTGACCAGGCGCGAGTTCCTGCGGTGCCAGGTGACTCAGGTGCCGGGCACAATCACGCTGGGCCCGCGCCTGACCCGCAACGGCGCCTTCAATCCTTACGGAAACATCACCACCAGGCCGCTGGACACCACGCTGCCCGACCGGCCCTCGTACTGGTACAACATGAGCGGAGGAGAGCGCGATCCACTGCCGGTTCCGGTGGGCGGGGGCGCCGCCGACCTGCGCAACCATCTCGACGGCCAGGTGGTGGTTCATAAAGACCAGTCGGCGCTGGGAGCGGGAGCGGTCTATGTGGCTCCTCGGAACCAGTTCGACGGCACCGTCTCGTTTCAGGATCTCCAGGTGGATCCGCTGGACATCCTGCGTCGCATGATTCGCCCTGCGGTGGGCAGCGCGGTGCCGGGCATCACCGTGATCACTCCCCCGCTTGAGGAGCCCCGCCCCACCTACGTTCTGGGCAACCGGTTGACCTTGACCGGCGAGACCACCCGGCGCTGGGAAGTGAACGGCAACCTGGTCAACCGCGTCATCTGGCCGGAAGGCGATACCGACCGGGGGGTCTTGATCGCCGAGGCCTATCCCGCCTCCATCACCCTTCGCGACTGCGCGCTGCACATCAAGGGCGACCTCGACCTGTGGCGGCCCCTCTCGCAAGACCCGACGTACGCCGACTACCCCCCCACGGTGCTGTCGGGAACCAATGCCACCCTGATCGTGGACGGAACCCTGACACTGGGCGGCGGACGGCTCGACAGCCACGACCAGGGCATGGTCATCTACGCCCGTCACCTGGTCATGCGGGCCGGAGGCGATTTCAAGGGCCTGATCGTGGCCGACCGCTCGGCTTCCTTCCTGCCCGACGGCACGAGCACCCTGAGTGTACAGGGGGCCATCCTGACGGGCGGCATGCCCGGGGCGGAGGGCATCCCCGGGATGGTGCTGCGCTCGGTCAACCTGCGCTACGACCCGCGTTACCTCAAAACCCTGCACTCGGTGGGCAGCTTCCGCCTGACCGGCTGGCAGCAGCTCTAAGAAACTTCGCGATTCATTAAGTTACCTGAAAATCTGCAGGAGTTCCCCGGACCTTGCGGAGAATTCAACCTGCATGCTGGAAGAACTGGAAATTTTCAACTTTGCCCTGGTCCAGGAAGCACGTCTGGAGTTTGACGGGGCCTTCAACGTTCTGACCGGGGAGACGGGTGCGGGCAAGTCCATCGTGCTCGATGCCCTGAGCTTCCTGCTCGGGGGGCCGCTCGAGCGCGGGGGCGGGGTTGGCCAGTCGAGGGTTCAGGGACGATTTCGCGTCGAGAGTCCCACGGTGCGGGCTCTGCTCGAGCAGTGGGGCCTGGCCGAGGGAGACGAGCTGGTTCTATCACGCGAGCTCGGTGCCGGCGGGCGCAGCGTGGCCCGCATCAACAACCGCATGAGCACGGTGGCCAACCTGCGCGAGCTGGCCGAGCATCTCGTCGACCTGCACGGCCAGCACCAGCATTATCGCCTGCTGCGCCCCTCGCGGCACCTCGAGCTGCTCGATCGCTCGGCCTCGGCGGCCCACCTCGAGCGGGTGGAAAGCTATGCCCGCTGTCACGCTCGCGTGCAGCACCTGGCCGCTGACCTGGAGGCACGGCGCCAGGCCGAGCGTGAGCGCAACCGAGAGCTGGAGTGGATCGAGCACGAGTTGACCGAGATCGAGCAGGCCCGGCCTGCGGCCGACGAAGAGGAGGTGTTGCTGGCCGAGGCCCGTCGCCTGGCCTCGGCCTCCGAGCTGGCGGCTGGCACCGCCCAGGTGGTCGATCTGCTGGGGCAGAGCGGCCTGGATCGAGCCGAGCGCCAGTTGCGCGCTCTGCTGCGCCACGATCCCACCCTGGAGCCGATGGCCACCCGGCTGGCCGAGGCGACCTCCCTGCTGCAGGAGTGCTCCCACGAGCTGGCCGTCTACTCCGATGAGCTCGGCTCCAACCCGGCTCGATTGGAGGAGGTGGAGGCCAGGCTCGACCTGCTACGCGGCTTGAAGCGCAAGTATGGGGCCAACCTGGGCGAGGTGCTCGAGTATGCCGAGCGCACCCGCCAGCGTCGCGAAGAGCTGCTCCAGCACGAAGCCCGGGGGCAAGAGCTGGAGTCTGAGCTGCACGAGCTCAGGCAACAGCGCGACGAGCTCGCCCGCCAGCTCACCCTGGAGAGGCGGCGGGCGGCTCGCAAGCTCTCTCGCGAGGTGGAGGCCGAGTTGCAGGGGCTGGGCCTGGAGGGCACTCGCTTCGAGGTGCGGCTCGACTCGCTCGAGCAGCCCGGCCCCACCGGGCTCGAGCGAGGAGAGTTCATGCTCTCCCCCAACCCGGGCGTCGAGCCTCTCCCGTTGGCCCGCATCGCCTCGGGAGGCGAGCTCTCCCGCCTGATGCTGGCCCTGGTGGCCGTTTTCTCGCGCTTTGAGCCGATTCCCACGCTGGTCTTCGACGAGGTGGACGCGGGCCTGGGAGGACGCGCCGCCGAAGCCGTCAGCGGCAAACTGCGCGAGTTGAGCCAGCGTTGCCAGGTGCTTTCGGTGACCCACCTGGCCGTCCTGGCAGCTGCTGCCTCCCGCCACTTCCGGCTGGCCAAGAGAGTCCAGAAGAACCAGACCCGTATCCTGGTGGAGCGGCTCGAAGGCGAGCCTCGCGAGGGCGAGCTGGCTCGCATGCTGAGCGGGGACGCCTCGCCGGATACTGCCCGCCGGCACGCCCGCGAGCTTCTGGGATCGGTGGCCTGAGGCCCACAGAGGGGAACCTCTCGTGGTCGTTGAAGCCCCGCGTCTAAAGTGAAGTGATGAAGGTTTTGCAGAAACCTGCGCAGACATGTATGGAAGGCGCCCCCGAAGGATAGGCATAACCTGCATCACGGCACGCTCGACCATTAGTTAGCTCACTATGTACAAGAAAACCATCCTTGAAAACGGTTTGACCGTGGTTACCGAAGAGATGCCCGAGTTTCGTTCCTGCTCGCTGGGCATCTGGGCCACTGTGGGCTCGCGCAACGAGAAGTCCGACCAGGCGGGGTTGTCGCACTTCCTGGAGCACCTGCTCTTCAAAGGAACCCCTTCCCGCTCCGCGGCCGAAATAGCCGAGGCGATGGACGGCGTGGGGGGCCACATCAATGCCTTCACCGAGAAGGAGTCCACCTGCTATTACGCCCGGGTGATGGATCACCACCTGCCGCTGGCTCTCGAGATCCTCTCGGACATGCTGCTCAACTCGCTGCTCGACGAGCAGGAGATCGAGCGCGAGAAGGGCGTGGTGTTGGAAGAGATCAAGATGTACGAGGACGCCCCGGACGAGATCATCTTCGACTTGTTCACCCGCACGCTGTGGGGCGACGATCCGCTGGGTCGACCGGTCATCGGACGACGCGAGGTGGTCAGCTCGCTCAACCGCCAGGAGTTGAAAGGGTATCTCGCGCGCCACTACGTGGCGCCCAACCTGATCGTGGCCGCGGCCGGGCAGGTACGGCACGAGGCCTTCCTCGAGCAGGTCAGCGGGTTCCTCAATGACGGCCTTCCGACCGCCCGCTCGGAGATGACTCACAGCGTCCCCCGCTCCAACCCGCGCACCACGGTGCGCACCAAGGACTGCGAGCAGGCATACATGTGCTATGGATGCGACGGCATGTCGCAAACCGATGATCGGCGTTACGCGATGCTGGTGCTCGATAGCGTTCTGGGCGGCTCGATGTCCTCGCGTCTGTTCCAGGAGATTCGTGAGAAGCGGGGCCTGGTCTACTCGGTGGGCACCTTCCAGAGCTCGTATCGCGATTGTGGAGTCTTCGGGATTTACGCCAGCACCAGCGCCGAGCGCATGCCTCAGGTTCTCGATCTCACCCGGCAGGTGCTCAGCAGCCTGCGCCACGAGGGGATGACCCCGGTCGAGTTCGAACGCGCTCGCGAGCATCTCAAGGGCTCCATCGCCCTGGCGCTGGAGTCCACCTCCAGCCGCATGATGCGATTGGCCCGTTGCGAGCATTATTACGGACGCCTCATCAGTCTGGAAGAGGTCATCGCCAAGATCGACGCGGTCACCCCCGAGCAGGTGAAAGAGCTGGCCGAGTGGCTGCTCGATACCGAGCGCTACACTCTGGCCGTGCTGGGCCCGGTGAGTGAGATCGACGGCGTCAAGGGCCGACCGCTGACGGCGGGGGCCGCCGGGGCCGCCGAGGCGGCCCGCGCTCAGTAAGGAGGAAGAATGGCCGAGACCGATGTCATTCCGGTCGTCGTGGTGGGTGCCACCGGGCGGATGGGGCGAGAGACCGTGGGCACCGTGCTGCAGCAGGTTGACATGCAGCTGGTGGCGGCCGTGGGCCATGCCCGTCATCTCGGCGAGGATATCGGCCAGCTCTCCACCGGCGAGCCCTGCGGCGTGGCCGTCACCGACCAGCTTGAGCCCGCGCTGGAGCTAGCCCAGGGCGGCGTCATGGTCGACTTCACCGTGGGCCCTGCCGTCAAGGACAACGTACTGGCCGCCTTTCGCCACAAGGTGGCGGCGGTGGTCGGCACTACCGGCATTCCCGCCGCCGACGAGAATGAGCTCGACCAGGCGGCGGTCGGCAATCGCATGCTGCTGGTACCCAATTTTGCCATGGGAGCGGTGCTGATGATGCGCTTTGCCCGCGAAGCCGCCAAATACTTCCGCTGGGCCGAGATCATCGAGATGCACCACGAGCGCAAGCTCGACGCTCCCTCAGGCACCGCCGCCCGGACCGCCGAGCAGATGCGCAAGGCGCGTCCGGACGGTTTTCGAGCAGCAACCGAGGGGCCCGAGAACATCAAGGGTGTCCGCGGGGGCAGCATGGCGGGCATTCGCATTCACTCGGTACGTATGCCCGGCCTGGTGGCCCACCAGGAGGTCATTCTGGGAGCTGCCGGCGAGACTCTGAGCATCCGGCACGACTCCTATTCGCGCGAGAGCTACATGCCGGGCGTCATCCTGGCCATCCAGCGGGTCAATCGCATCTCGGGCATGGTGGTGGGGTTGGAGAACGTGCTCGACCTGTGAAGAAGCTGAACGTCGCCGTGGTGGGGGCCACCGGAGCCGTGGGCAAGGCGATGATCCGAGTGCTCCAGGAGCGCAACTTCCCCCTGGCCGAACTGCACGCCCTGGCTACGCCCCGTTCGGCCGGCACGAAGGTGGAAGGCCACACCGTGCAATCAGTGGAGGAATTCGACTTCGGGCGAGTGTCCCTGGCCCTGTTTGCGGGCGGGGAAGTAGCCAGCTCGGTCTACGCTCCCAGGGCCAACGAGTCGGGCGCTACGGTGGTGGACAATTCGGCCACCTATCGCATGGACCCCACCGTTCCCCTGGTGGTGCCGGAAGTCAACCCGCACCACCTGGGAAGTGCCAGGCTGGTGGCCAATCCCAACTGCTCCACTATCCAGATGGTGGTGGCCCTGGCCCCGCTGCACCGGGCCGCCGGCCTCAAGCGGGTGATCGTGACCACCTTCCAATCCGTCTCGGGCACGGGCAAGGACGCCATCGACGAGTTGCAGGCCCAGGCCGAGGCTTACGGACAGGGCCAGCCCATGCCGCAGGCAAAGGTCTATCCTCGCCAGATCGCCTTCAACCTGCTGCCTCAAATCGCGTCCTTTCAGAGCGACGGATTTACCGGCGAAGAGCGTAAGATGATGGACGAGACGCGCAAGATCATGGACCTGCCCGGTCTGGCCATCACAGCCACCTGCGTGCGGGTACCGGTGTTCTACGCCCACTCCGAGTCGGTGGCGGCCGAGTTTGAGCGGCCTCTCAGCGTCGAAGACGCCAGGAAAGCCCTCTCGGAGGCCCCCGGAGTGATACTCATGGACGATCCGAGCAAGCTCGTCTATCCCACCCCGCTCGACGCCCAGCACCAGGATCAGACCCTTGTCGGTAGGCTGCGCCAGGACCCGAGCGTGGCCAACGGGCTGAATTTTTGGGTGGTGGCCGACAACCTGCGCAAGGGCGCCGCCACCAACGCCGTCCAGATCGCCGAGGCCCTGCTCGAGCAGGGCAAGCTCTAAGAACGGCGTGCGGCGCCTCCTGCTCGTGCTGGCCCTGCTCCTGGCGTCTGCGCAGGCGCAGGTCGACCCCGACCCGGGAGCGCAGCGAGAGGCCCGCCTGCTTTACCAGCAGGGGGTAAGCGCCCATCGCGAGGGTCGGCTCGAGCGAGCGATCGATTTTTACCAGAGCGCCCTGGCCACCGACCCGGCCCGTCTCGAGGCGCGCGCCTTTCTAGGGCTGGCCCTGGATCAGAGCGACCGTCCCGCCGAGGCGCTCGAGCAGTACGACCTCTACCTTGTGCAGGAGCCCGACGACCACACCGTGGGACTGAATCGGGCCGCGGCGCTGGTGCACCTGGCCCGCTGGGGCGAGGCACTGCAAGCCCTGGAATCCCTGCGAGTGGCTCCCCGACTGGAGGGTCTGCGCCAGAACCTGCGCGGGGTGGCCCTTTTGCGCTCGAGCCAGGCCCAGAACGCCGCCCAGGCCTTCCAGATCGCCCTGCAGGAACAACCCGAGCTGGTCGAGGCCCGCGTCAACCTGGCCGCAGCTCTGCTGGTGCTGGGCCAGCGCGAGCAGGCCGCCGAGGAGCTGCGAGCGGTGCTTTCGGCCCGTCCCCAGGACCCGCTGGCCAACAACAACCTGGGGGTGCTGCTGGCCGCCCACGACCGTCCCGCCGCGCTTTCAGCCTTTCAGGCCGCAGCCCGCGAGCCGGAAGCCGAGCTTAACCTGGTCACTTTGCTGGCCGAGCAGGGCAAGCTGAACGAAGCCCTGCTGGCTGTCAGCCAGGTGGTGGATCAGCATCCCGAGTTGGACCGGGCCCGCGTGCTCTATGCCGTCCTGCTCTACCGCGCTCAGCGTCCGGCCGAGGCCGAGCGCGAGCTGGCGGAGTTGAAGGGCTTCTTGCCCAGCCTCTACCGGGGACTGTCGCTGCTGGCCCAGAACCAGGCCCGGCGGGCGGTCGGCGAGTTGCGCGAGGCGGTGCTGGCCCGGCCCGACTCGGCCGTGGCCCACCACAACCTGTCTCTGGCTCTGGCGGCCAGCGAACACCTGACCGAGGCCGTCCGCGAGGCGCGCCAGGCTTACGAGCTGGCCCCGGCCAGCCCGGCGGCGGCGCTACAGCTCGGGGTGCTGGCCATCCGGCAACGCCAGTACAGCGATGCCATCGTCCATTTCGAGAGCTATTTGCGCCTGTCTCCACAGGCAAACGACCGCGAGCTAGTGCGCGAATACCTGTCCTGGCTGAAGAGCGTGGATCCCCGCGTGCGAAGGAGCCCTGCCAGGAAGGATTGAATTTCCCTCGGTGCGACTTCTCGGGCTGGTGGGCCTGTTTTTCCTGCTCTTCTTGGCCGGCCCGGCCACGGCCCAGCCGCTTGAGGTCAAGGCCGACGCCAACGTCACCTTCTACTGGCGAGACTTCGATGATCCCCAGCACGGCTGGACTGAGTTCGGACGGGGCAATCGGGCCGTGCTGCAGCGGGACCCGGCCACTTCCAATGTGAGTATTCGCTGATCTGACATCAAGCCTGCCAACATCGTGATCGCTGCCGGGGGCCTATGCTGCGCACCGCGGTGTCGGTCGAGTTCTGTCGGGCTCTGTCCATCACCAGCTCGGCCGGAGTGCCCATCCTGCGGGCCTGGATCTGGCCGCCGCAGCCACCGCCAACCCGCTGGTCCGAGAACCAGTTTCCAAAGCCCGCGCGGCCGTGGCCGAAGGCGTGCTGGTGGCCGATGCCCTGCGGGAGACCGACTTCTTTCCTCCCATGATGATCCACCTGCTGGCGGCCGGAGAGACCACCGGCAAGCTGGCCTTCCTTCTCGAGCGCTGCGCGGCGGTGTGTGAGGAGTCGATGGACCAGGCCATCGAGATGGCCACCGCCGCCCTGCAGCCGGCTGTGATGCTGGTGGTGGGCGTGCTGGTCGGTTTCATCATCTGGGCCACTCTGGGGCCGATGCTCAAGGTGGTTGAATCGCTTTAAAGCCCACCGGAACGGGCACGATGTTCATCATTTGGTTACCTTCTCGGCGTTCGATTCAGCATATACTCCGTCCGGGGAAATGGGGAACAATAGCGAGGAGGCCAATCTTCATGCAGATCCGTGACGTCCGTACTCTGGGCCAGACCTACACCGCTCCGGTAAGCTCGGGTGGAAAACGGCCCCAGGAGGCCGCGGAGCCCCAGGATTCGGCCAATCTGTCGACCATGGGCACCTGGCACCGTAACAAGCTCGAGACCGTCAAGGCCGAGGCCGCGGCGCTGCGCCCCTCGCTCGGCGAGTTCGAGCCCGGCGAGGTGATCGTCAAGGTGCGTCCTGGCATGGGCCTGGATGACTTTGCCAGCGACTACGGCTGCAGTGTGGAAGTCAAGTATGAGCTGCCCAAGTCCATGTTCAAGGACTTCGACGGCGAGATGATGCGTCTCAAGCTGCCCTCCGGCATGCAGACCGAGGAGGCCATCGCGATGATGCGCAAGGACCCGCGCGTCGCCTACGCGGTTCCCAACAACATTTACACCCTCGACCCCGGCCAGGACGAGCCCGCTCCCCAGAGCGCCGGCCTGCAGCAGAACACCCCCAACGATCTGGACCCGGCTTTGTGGGGCCTGAACAACACCGGCCAGAACGGTGGCAAGGCGGGAGCCGACATCAACGCTCCGGAAGCCTGGAACATCAGCACCGGCAAGCGCCAGAGCGAGGGCGGACCGTTGATCGCCGTGATCGACACGGGCATCGACTACAACCATCCTGACCTCAAGAACAACATCTGGACCAACCCGGGCGAGATCCCCGGCGACGGCATCGACAACGACGGCAACGGCGTCATCGACGACGTGCACGGCTACAACGCCTACGCCGACAATGGCAACCCCATGGACGGCCACAGCCACGGCACCCACTGCGCCGGCACCATCGCCGCCGAGGGCAACAACAGCCAGGGCGTGGTGGGCGTGAACTGGCAGGCCACCCTGATGCCGGTCAAAATCTTCTCTGACGGCGGACGAACCAGCGCCGACGCCATCATCCGCGGCATTACATACGCCACCCGGATGGGAGCCCGCGTGACCTCCAACTCGTGGGGCGGCGGAGCGGCCAACGACGCCATCAAGGATGCCCTGCGCACCTCCCCGGCCCTGCACATCTTCGCGGCCGGCAACGACGGCAAGAACAACGACTCCCGTCCGACCTACCCGGCCAACTATGACATCCCCAACATCGTGGCCGTGGCGGCCACCGACAAGAACGACCAGATCGCCAGCTTCTCCAACTACGGTCGCACGACCGTGGACGTGGCGGCGCCCGGGGTGGGCATCTACTCCACCGTTCCCAACGGCGGCTACGGCAACAAGAGCGGCACCTCCATGGCCACCCCCCACGTGGCCGGAATGGCGGGCCTGATCTTCGCCGAGCACCCCGACCTCACCAACGACCAGGTCAAGCAGCGCCTGATCGGCAGCTCGGACCGCGTCTCCAACCTGAACAACATGAGCGTCTCCCGCGGGCGCGTCAACCTCGAGCGCTCGCTCGAGACCGATAGCGCTGCGCCTGCCGCTCCCAACGACTTCCGGCCTATCGAGTCCACTCCGGGTCAGGTCACGCTGACCTGGACGGCCACGGGCGATGACGGCTGGTGCGGTCAGGTCTCCAACTACGAGGTCCGCTACTCGGACAAGCCTATCGTCGACGGTAACCCGGGCGACGAGCAGGTCGGCTTCGAGGACGCCATCCTGGTCGCTACGGACGCGCCGCAGGCCACGGGCAGCATCGAGTCCACCTCGATCAAACTCGAGCCCAGCCAGGAAGCGCGCACGATCTACGCCGGCCTGAAGCTGATTGACAACGTGGGCAACCGCTCCGAGCTGCGCACGGTGACCATCGAGGTCCCGGCGGCCCCGCCGCCGCCTCCTCCGCCTCCGCCACCCGAGAACCCACCCAACCCCTGAGGCTTGACCTCAAACGAACGACAGAGCCCGGAGCAAAAGTTCCGGGCTCTATTTTCAGGAGCGGAGCTCGGCCGGCACCACGACGGCGCTGGTCTGCTCCCAGCTGCGCTTGAGCCGGCCTACTTCCTCGAGCAGGCCGGCGCGGGCGTGCAGAGCCGCATCCAGGCGACCTTCCTCGGCCAGGATCACGATCTGGGCCGCGGCTCGGGCGGCCGGAGTGGCCGACAGCCCGGTCAGCCAGGCCCCGATCTCCCAGGCAACCTCGACCAGGGCCCCGGCGTCGCGAGCGCGGAAAGCCTGGTCAAGCCCGGCCAGCCGGTGGGCCCAGCCCTGCTCGAAGGCCTGGCGAGCATCCTCGCGGCGCTCGGGATTGACCGGCGGCTCCATGGTGGACGAGCTCGGGCCCGCCAGGGTGGCCGCCAGCGTGGAGAGCAATTCGGCTTCCTCCACAGGCTTGGAGAGAAACTTGTCCATGCCCGCTTCCAGGCAACGTCGGGTCCAATCTTCGCGCTCATGCCCGGTGAGAGCCACGATGGGCGTCCTGTTGCCCTGCGAGCGCAGCACCCGAGTGGCCTCCAGGCCGTTCATCGTGGGCATCTCCAGGTCCATCAATATGACATCGAAGTCGCGCAGAGAGCACATGTCCACCGCCACCTGGCCGTCTCCGGCCACGGCCACCTCGTGCCCGTGGGGTTGCAGGAGCCCGGAGACCAGGGTCTGGTTGATCAGACTGTCGTCCACCAGCAAAATCTGCATGGGATGAGCTGGAACTTGTGGTTTGGCGGGCGCGGGGGCAGGACCCGAAACGGGCAGGTTGAGAGTGAAGGTGATGCTGGACTCATCCTCCCAGAACTGGCCACCCATTTTCTCGATCAACCCCTGCGTCAGGGCCAGCTCGAGCAGGCCCCGTCCCCCGGTGGTCTCGGTGCGGTGAGCCGCGCTCACCACCACGCGCAGGCCCACAGACTGCGCCGTGGCCGAGTCTTTCAGCACCTCCAGCTTGACCTGGCCCTGGCGGGTCGTCTCCAGGGCGCGAGACAGCGTCTGCGAGAGAATCTGGCGAAGGCGCAGCGGGTCGCAGCTCAGGGTATCGGGCACGGCCGTGTCGACCTGGCCGCTTAGCTCCAGCCCTCGCTGGCGGGCCAGCGGCTGTAACTCGCTGAGCAGGCCCTGCACCAGCCCGCGCACGTCGGTGGGAACGGGCTCCAGACGCAAACGCCCGAACTCAAGCCGGGTGTAATCGATCAGCCCCTGCAGCAGGCTCCGCACCTCGCGGGTGGAGGCTTCCAGGGCTTCCACATACTGCCGCTCGGAGGGACGCAGGTTGGCGTCCTTGAGCAGGCGAGCGTTGCCGGTAATGCCGTTCATCGGGTCGCGGATGTCGTGACTCAGAGCCAGCAAGACCGCGCCCGGGTCACGGGCGGCCAGCGCTTGACGGGGCTCGAACTCGGGCTCGGCCACCAGCTCGGGGGTCGATTCGCTGCCCAGAGCGGCCAGCAAGGCCTGGCGCACCTGGCCGGCCGAGCGGGGGCGCAGGTCGGGCTCCTTCTCCAGCAAGCGGCGCATAAGAGCGTCCAGCGAAGGGGGCAGATCGGGGCGCAACTCCCGCAAGGAGGGAGCCGGATCACGCAGGTGGGCTTGCAGGAGCGCAAAATCAGTATCGCGCACGAAGGGCCACTTTCCGGTCAGGGTCTCGAACAAGGTCACGCCCAGCGAGTAAAGATCGCCCGCCGGCCCCGTCTCTCGGGTGCTGAGGATCTGCTCTGGGGAGACGTAAGCGGCCGTGCCCATCATCACCCCCGTCTGGGTGAGCCCGGAGCGGGCTCCGACCTGGCGCACCAGCCCCAGGTCAGCGATCTTCGGCGTGCCATCGCTGTGAAAGAGGATGTTGCCTGGCTTGAGGTCGCGGTGCACCAGCCCCCGGTCGTGGATGTACTCGAGGCCGTCGCAGATCTGGGCGAAGGTGCGCAAGATCTCGGGAAGCTCGGGGTTGCGGGCCATCAGGTCGTAGAGGTTGCCCCCCTCGAGCAACTCCATCACCAGCACGTGCTGGCCTTCGTGGTCGAGCGAGTCGATCAGGCTGACCACGTTGGGGTGCGAGAGGGCGGCCAGGGCTCGAGCCTCCTGGCGCTGGCGCTCGATCGTTTCTTGATCCGAGCCCGCGAACAGGAACTTGACGGCCACCTCCTGGCCGCTGCGCTGGTCCATGGCCCGCACGACTTCGCCCATTCCGCCCTTCCCGAGCGAGGACACAAACGCCAGGAACGAAGGTAGCCGCATCAAGTGCGCGTCGGGTCGGCCTGGCGGACGGGGAGTTTGAGGGGGGTCTTGCCCTGGCGCTCGATGACGTTGAGAAACATCCGCAGAAGCTTGGGGTCAAAGTGCTTCCCGCTCATGTCGTTCATCACCTCGACCGCCTTCTCGGTCGGGAAGGCCTCGCGATGGGGCCGCCGACGGGTCAAGGCGTCAAAGACTTCGCACATCCCGATCAACTGGGCCCCGACCGGAATGGACGACCCTTTGAGGGCATAGGGATAGCCGGCACCGTCATAGCGCTCGTGATGATACAAAATCATGGGCAGGCTGCGCTCGAGAAACCCGAGCGGCTGCAAGAGGTCCAGTGCCTTCTTGGGATGCTCCTGTACCAGCGCCATCTCCTCCTCGGTCAGTTTGCCGTCTTTGTAGATGATTTCGGCCGGGACCGTCAATGTGCCGATGTCGTGCAGCAATGCGGCCAGCCGCAAGGACTCCAGGTCGCGCTCAGACATGCGCAGCTCCTGTCCCACCTTCAGGCACAGCTCGGTAACCCGGGCCGATTTGCCGCGGAAGTAAGGATCGCGCTCTTCGATCTGGGCGGCAATGAAGGTGAGGGCTTCGAGAGAGGTGCGCTGGGAGTCGACGAAGGCGCCGCCACTGTGCGCTGCCAGGGAGAAGGGGATGGCCATGAAAGCCAGCAGGTTGACATCCGAGCCTGTCCAGAAGGGACCCGCCGACTGGCGTGCCACGAACACCACCCCGAACACATCCGAGGCGTTGCGCAGCGGGGCCACCATTACCTCGTTGATGGGCTCGTGCTTGCGGAACACAGCAAGCTGGCGATCGCCCTTGCCGATCCGGACGGGCCGCCCGGTCTCGAGCAGGTAGGTCACCAGCCCGGACTTGGCTGGCAAACGCAGGTTCTCGCGGCTTTCCGCGGACAGGCCGTCCGCGCCGGCGATGACATACTCGTTGTCGCGCTTGAGCAAGAGGCCCGCGTAGTCAGCCGAGAGGTACTCGCGGGCCATCTTGGTCACGTTGTCATAGAGCTTGTCGGCATCCTGAATCGCAGAAAGGGCTACCAGCATCCCTGGCAGGCCTTCACTGCGCCGCAATTGCTCCTCGAGCTCGCTGCGAACTTTGAAGAGTTGCTCCTTCAGCGCTTCAGGATCGCCTGAGCCACGGCCCATGCGACTTACAAACCAGCCGACGATCAGGCCAGCGAGCGTTCCCCCGAGGGTAACGTAGAGGTTCAGGTCGTCCACTCGCCCTCTTGGAAGTCCGGTTCCGAGGCCGGAGAATTTGGGTCAGGAAGCTTCCTTCATGTCCTCGACGAACATCAAGGTGGGCTCTTCCCGCTTCTCGATGACCTCCTGGGTGATCACGCACTTGCGGGCATTGGAGAGAGAGGGAATCTCGTACATCACGTCGAGCATCACCTCTTCCACGATGCTGCGCAGGGCGCGGGCACCCGTCTTGCGGGTCTGGGCCTCGCGTGCAATGGAGCCGACGGCTTCCTTGGTAAACACCAGATCGACGCCGTCCATGCTGAAGATCTTTTGATACTGCTTGACCAGAGCGTTGCGCGGCTCGGTGAGGATCTTCACCAGCGCGTCCTCGTCCAGCGCATTCAGCGTCACGACGATGGGCAGACGCCCCACGAACTCGGGGATCAGCCCGAACTTGAGCAGGTCTTCCGGCAGCACCTGCACGAGAAGCTCGCCCACGTTCCGGTTGCGTTTGCTTTCGATGTTGGCGCGGAAGCCCATGTTCTGGTTGCGAATGCGGGTCTCGATAATCTTCTCGAGGCCCTCGAAAGCCCCCCCACAGATGAACAGGATGTTGGTCGTGTCGATCTGGATGAACTCCTGATGGGGGTGCTTGCGACCCCCTTGCGGCGGAACATTGGCCTCAGTGCCTTCCAGAATCTTGAGCAGGGCTTGCTGGACGCCTTCGCCCGAGACGTCGCGGGTGATCGACGGGTTCTCTGATTTGCGGGCGATCTTGTCGATTTCGTCGATGTAGATGATGCCCTGTTGGGCACGCTTCACGTCGTAGTCGGCCGCCTGGATCAGCTTGAGCAGGATGTTCT
>CAYYHB010000125.1:0-15188 GCA_964471395.1 uncultured Burkholderiales bacterium
GTTTTCCGGCTGCGCGACGCCCGACATATTGTGCTAGAGGTCCAGCCGCCTACAGTACTTTGTGGTGGCGGAGGTTTCCTCCGACACCACAAGGTTTGCGGCTGGACCTCTAGGCTTGGCTACCGGCGTGGGCTGCTCCTCCATGACCAGCCGGATTCCGGGTGTTCCGGCAGGACTCGAGGGCTAGGAGGCTAACTTTGCGAGTTGCGTAGAAGGGTGACCATGCAACGACCAGAGCCAAATCTTGTGCCTGAGCCGAAATCCGGCCAATTGACCCGGAACTCCCTGCTCCGGGCTTCTGCCGACTTGCTCTTTGTCTCCTGCGCCTTGCTGATCGCTTTCTGTATTCATTTCATCTATCTGGTGGTAACCCACGGTCACGGAGACCACGCCGGGCTTTTCTGGTCCCACAATGCGAGCTTCATTGGTAGCAGTTGGATCCTGAGCTGCGTCTGCCTGTCCGTCTTCACTTTGAGCGGCTTCTACACCTATGGGCGAGCTTACAGTCGCTACCAGGCGTGGATGGTCGTCCAGTCAGCCAGCCTGGGCTTTCTGGCTTACGGCCTGCTGAGCTACGCTCTGGCCAGCGTCCCTCGCGTTCCCCTGGCAGTCTGGTTCCTGGCCTGGTTTCTGACGGTGACTTTGATGCTTTCGGGTCGCCTCTGGGCCAGCCTGTGGAGTGGAGTGGTGCGCTCGGAGCGGCATCGCCGCCTGCGCCCCGAGTCTCAGCGCCCCCACCGCATCCTGGTGATCGGTGGAGCCGGTTTTATCGGCTCGGCACTCCTCCCCAAACTGCTCGAGCGCGGCTATCAGGTGCGACTCCTCGACCTGCTACTCTACGGAACAGAATCGGTCGAGAGGTATCTCAAGCATCCCAACGTGCAGCTCATTCAGGCAGACTTCCGACAGGTCGACCGGGTGGTGGAGGCAATGCGCGATGTGGACACGGTCGTCCACCTCGGCGCCATTGTCGGAGACCCGGCCTGCGCCCTGGACGAAGAGTTGACCATCGAGGTCAATCTGATGGCCACTCGCCTGATTGCGGAAGTGGCCAAAGGTTTCGGGGTCAATCGCTTCGTGTTTGCCAGCACCTGCTCGGTCTACGGGGCCTCGGACGAGATCCTGGATGAGCAAGCCGTCCTGAGCCCCATCTCCATGTACGCTCGCAGCAAGATCGCCTCGGAAAGAGTGCTGATGAGCCTGGCCGACCCCTACTTCGCCCCCACCTGCCTGCGCTTCGGTACCATCTACGGGCTCTCGGGACGCACTCGCTTCGATCTGGTGGTGAACCTGCTGACCGCCAGGGCGGTCATGGAGGGTGAGATCACCATTTACGGCGGGGACCAGTGGCGGCCGTTCCTGCACGTGGAGGATGCCGCCGACTCGATCTTGTTGTGCCTGGAAGCGCCTTTGCCGACGGTTCGCGATCAGGTGTTCAACGTGGGATCCAGTGAGCAAAACTATACCATCGAGCAGGTGGGCTTGATGATCCAGGCCAGAGTGCCCAACTCTCGTCTGGTGAACAAGGGAATGGCCGCGGACCGGCGGAGCTACCGGGTTAACTTCGAGAAAATCAAGTGCCAACTCGGCTTCGTCCCCCGCCATACTGTCGAGCAGGGTATCAGCGAGGTTCTAGAAGCCATCCGAAGCGGCCAGGTCAGAGACTACCGTGAATCAAAATACAGCAACGTCAAGATTCTGAGCCAGGATGGACTCATCCCGCGCCAGAACGGCTGGGCCCACGAACTGATCCGGGAGGCCACCACCGCCCGGTCCACTAGCTAGCCCATGGCCCCGGTTCGGGTCGCCCACATCACCACCGTGGACATGGGTCTGCGTTATCTTCTCCTCAACCAGATGCGCTATCTCCAGGAGGCGGGTTTCGATGTTACCGGCATCTCGGCCCGGGGCCCCGACGTTCCTTTCATCGAGCAAGCGGGCATTCGCCATCTGCCGGTTTCGATGACGCGTCGCCCTTTCAGCCCGTTGCAGGACCTGCGCTCTTTCGTCGAGCTGTGGCGCACTCTCAAGGAAGAGAGGTTCACCCTGGTCCACACCCACAACCCCAAGCCCACCTTCTACGGGCAGATCGCCGCTCGCCTCGCCAGGGTGCCGATCGTGGTGAATACCCTGCACGGCTTCTACTTTCACAAGCGAACCCATCCCTTGCTTCGTCGGGCTTTCATCCAGATGGAGACGGTGGCAGCCCGTTGCGCCGACGTGATTTTATCTCAGAACCGGGAGGACATTGAAACGGCACTATCCGAGCGGATCTGTGGACCAGAGAAGATCAGGTATCTCGGCAACGGAATCGACCTTGAGCGCTTTCACGGCAAGTTCTCCCCGACCGACCGGGCCCTGAGCCGAAGAGAGCTTGGTTACCAGCCAGAGCATAAGGTGGTCGGCTTCGTGGGACGACTTGTCCGCGAGAAAGGCATCCCCGAATTGTTGGAGGCCGCCCGCATCCTGCGGGAGCGGCTGCCTGAGGCTCGCTTCTTACTGATCGGTCCGACGGACGCCGAAAAGTCCGACGCCCTCACGTCCCAACTCGCCCGAGACTACCAGGTCGAGGACATCTGTGCTTTCCTGGGCTTGCGCCACGACCTCCCCGAGCTCTACTCCGCCATGGACGTCTGTGTTTTGCCTTCTCATCGCGAAGGCTTTCCTCGCGTCCCGATGGAAGCGTGTGCCATGGGAGTTCCGATCGTCGTCACAGACATTCGCGGCTGTCGGGAAGTGCTGGAGGCGGGCTGCAACGGCCTGGCTGTCCGGGTTCACGATCCGGATGCGTTGGCCGGGGCCATCGAGGCCATCCTGACCGACTCGGAACGGCATGAACGCTTCAGCGCCGAGGCTCGCCGGGTAGCCAGGGAGCGATTCGACGAGCGACTGGTCTTCAGAAAAGTGCAAGACGAGTATCTTCGTTTGCTGGATGCCCGAGGGCTGCTCGTGCGTGGAGACGCCTTTGTCGGAGCTTGAGACCGTTCTGGTAACCGGTTGCGCCGGATTCATCGGCAGCAACGCAACCGTGAGCCTGCTCGACGCGGGGTATCGAGTCGTGGGGTTTGACAACCTGAACGACTACTACAGTCCGGTCCGCAAGCAAGCCAATCTGACCGAGATCCGGAAGGAAACCACCCACCCGGAGCGTTTCCGGTTCCTGGAGGGGGACCTGAGGGACCGCGACCGCATCCGACAGCTGTTTCAAGAGAGAATCGATCGGATCGTCCACCTGGCAGCCATGGCCGGAGTGCGCAACTCGATCGAGGATCCTGCCCTCTACATCGACGTCAACCTCAACGCTACTCTCTATCTGCTGGATGCGGCCCGGGACCACAAAGTGCGGAACTTCGTTTTCGGGTCCACTTCGTCGGTCTATGGAGCGACCCGGACGATCCCATTCGTGGAGACCGACCCCTGCGACCGCCCCCTCTCGCCCTACCCCGCCACCAAGCGGGCGGCCGAGATGCTCGGTTACAGCTATCACCATCTCTACGGACTGAACTTCACCGTCCTGCGTTTTTTCACGGTTTACGGACCCCGCGGACGACCGGACATGATGGCCCACCGGGTGCTCGACAATCTTTACTTCGGCCGCAAGACCCCGCTCTATCGGGGAGGAGACATGCACCGCGATTGGACCTCGGTATCGGACATCGTAGCCGGGGTCTTGTCGGCCACCGGGCGCGAGTTGGGCTACACCATCATCAACCTGGGCCGGGGCGAGCCGATCCTGGTATCGGACTTCGTCAAAGTCATGGAGAAGAGGGCCGGAAAGAAGGCTTCCCTGGACAATGCGCCCATGATGGATGCCGACATGCCCTGCACCTATGCCGACATCACCCGAGCTCGCGAGCTTCTCGGTTACGAGCCAAAAGTCGGCATCCAGGAGGGCGTGGAGCGCTTTCACGATTGGTATCGGGTGGCGGTGCTCGAAGACCGTGCTCTATAGGAGATTGGGCAAACGGTTTCTGGACCTGACTTTATGCTCGACGGTCCTGGCGCTTTTCTGGCCCGTGCTTTTACTTTTGTTCTGGTTGGTGCGCCGCAAGTTGGGCTCACCGGCTCTCTTCTCCCAGCCCAGACTGGGAAAGGACGGCCGGGTCTTCACCCTGTATAAATTTCGCAGCATGACCGAGGAGCGCGACGCCAGCGGTCAACTGCTCCCTGATTCGGCGCGACTGACCCGATTTGGACGTTTCCTGCGCTCCTCCAGCCTGGACGAGTTGCCCGAGCTCTACAACGTGCTGGTGGGAGACATGAGCCTGGTGGGGCCCAGGCCTCTGCTGGTACGGTACAAAGACCGCTATAGCCCCGAGCAGTGGAGGCGCCACGAGGTGCTTCCTGGCCTCACCGGCCTGACCCAGGTCAGCGGCCGCAACCTGCTTAGCTGGGAAGACAAGTTCCGACTGGACGTTTACTACGTCGACCACCAGAGCTTCTGGCTCGACTGCAGCATCCTCTTCAAGACAGCCCTGAAGGTGGTCGTTCGGGAGGGAATTTCTGCACCAGGGAGCGATACCTCGCCGGAGTTCACAGGATGAGAGACGTGGTCATCCTGGGCGCCGGTGGGCATGGGCGCGAGACAGCCGAGATCCTGGCGGCCAGCGCGGCCGCAGGGGGCGATTTTCGGCCCCTGGGCTTCATCGATCAGGCTTCCGAACTGCACGGGAAGCTCCTCAATGGTCTGCCCGTCCTGGGAGACTTCGAGTGGCTTACGGGCCGCACCGACCTGGCGGTGTTGGTGGCTCTCGGCGACCCGATCGCGCTGCACCGGGTGACTGGGGAGGTGAGGGCCATGGGTCTGGACTTCGCGCAGGCTGTCTCACCCATTGCGGTGGTCTCTCCCACGGCCGAGCTGGGCCCCGGCGTGATCCTCTTCCCCGGAGCGGTCGTCAACACCAACGCCCGCATCGGAGCCTGCACGACTCTCAATGTCGGGGCTTCGGTCAGCCATGACACGATCGTGGGGGAATGCTGTCTGCTCCACCCCGGCGCCCGTCTCGCCGGCACTGTCCGGGTCGGAGACGGATGTGTCATCGGCATGGGAGCGAATGTCATTCAGGGACGTACGATCGGCAGTTGGACGGCGGTGGGTGCCGGAGCGGCCGTGGTGAGCGACCTGCCTGATCATGTTACGGCGGTCGGCGTTCCGGCGCGAGTGATCAAGAGAAGGGTAGACGTAGAGGGTGGATAAACCAGCGATTCACGGCGGAAAGCCGATATTCGAGCAGAAGATCAACATCGTGCGGCCGGTGTTACCCCGACTGGAGGAGATGGCGGCCGATATTCAGGGCTTTCTGAGCACCGGCATGGTCACCAAGGGAATTCATCTCAAGCGTTTCGAAGAAGCCTGCGCCGAGCACCTGGGCGTCAAGCACGCCGTGGGAGTCTCCAGTTGCACCTCCGGCTTGATGCTGGTCTACCCTGCCCTGGGCCTGGCCGGCTGTGAGGTCCTCGTGCCCAGCTTCACTTTCATGGCCAGCCTCAGCTCGATGGTCTGGAACCAGATGACGCCGGTCTTCGTGGACGTCGACTACCAGTCGGCCAACATCGATCCGGCCGCCGTGGAGGCGGCCATCACCCCTCGTACTCGGGCAATCCTGGCCGTGCATATTTTTGGCAATCCGGCTCAGGTCGAGGCCCTCGAGGCTCTGGCCCGCAAGCACAGCTTGAAGGTGGTGTATGACGCCGCCCACGGGTTTGGCTCGCTCTATCAGAGCAAGACTCTCGGGGGCTTCGGCGATGCCCAGGCCTACAGCCTGAGTCCCAGCAAGCTGGTGATCGCCGGCGAGGGGGGAATCGTGGCCACCAACTCGGACGAGGTGGCCGAGTACGTGCGCCTTGGCCGTGAGTACGGCAATGACGGCAAGTATGACAGCGCGTTCGCCGGCATGAACGCACGCCTGGGCGAGTTCAACGCTGTGCTGGGGCTGGCCAGCCTGGGCATGCTGGCCCAGGCGGTTCGCCGGCGCAATGAGTACGTCGAGATCTATCGCCAGCAGCTGCATCAGCTTCCCGGCCTGAGCTTCCAGGCGGTAGCCGGCGGGAATCGCAGCTCCTATAAGGATTTTTGCATCATGGTCGACTCGTCACGATTCGGGCTGAGTCGTGATCAGCTCAGCCAGGCGCTCCAGGCCGAGAACATCGATACCCGGCATTATTTCGACCCGGCCGGCCACAACCAGACCGCCTATCGCAAATTTTACGCGGGGCAACCATTGCGCCAGACCGATCGGCTCGAGAAGGAGGCCCTCAGCCTGCCTCTCTGGTCAGAGATGGACGAGAAGCTGATCGAGAAGATCGCCCGCGCCATCATCCGCATCCACGAGCATGGCCCTCCCTGATATAGGTTTGCAGGACAAAGTTCACTTCGACAGAAAGCTTTCCTCATGATCGTGCAGCGCTTTCTGTGGATCGCCTCCTGGGGCTACCTGGGCTGGCTGCTCCTCCTCCCGCTCGTCTGGACCTGGCGAGGGGAGCGCCAGTGGCTGCTGGCCCTGCTGCGCTACTCGCCGGCCCTCTGCTATCTTATTCCTTTGGTGCTCCTGCTGGCGCTGGGCTTTATCGCCAGGAAGCCCGCCCCCCGTCTTCCCCTGGTGGCCTCGGCCCTGGTGGTCCTGGCTCTTTACGCCAGCCCGGTGCTGCGCTTCAGCCCCCCCGGAACGGGCCAGATCAAAGTCTTGACCTACAACATCCTGGCCGGTCGCATGCAGGAGTCGGACGAGCTCGCCCGCTTCCTCGAGCGTCAGAATTGCGATCTGCTCCTTCTCCAGGAGGTCTACACGGCGCCTTTTCGGAAAGATCCCCTGCCTCCCATTCAGAAAGCACTTGGCGGCTACCACATGGTGCGAGGGGGCGAGACCGGCGAGCTGGTCATCTTCTCGCGCTTCCCCATCCGTCACTGGCAGGAATTCGAGCTGGGCTGCCGTCGCCCCGGCCTGTGGGCCGAGCTTGAGCTGGGGAAGGAGATCGTGCGCGTCTATAATGTTCACTACGACCACTTTGACAGTCTGCACGCCCGCGGCGTGCGCAAGCTTCTGCGCGAGACGGCCACGGCCCGCTTCAAGCAAACCAACCAGCTCGAGGCCGAGTTGAGCCGCTGGAACGGTCCGGTCATCCTGGCGGGCGACTTCAACAGCCCGCCCGACTCGGATACTCCCACCCGTCTCAGGGCACGGCTGCAAGACGCCTTTGCCGCATCCGGGCGGGGGCTGGGACAGACCTTCCCGAGCTTCTTTCCCCTCTGGCGCATCGACTACGTATTCGCCAGCCACCACTTCGCCGTCCAGCGCGCCAGCTCGGTGCGTGTGACCTGGTCGGACCATCGGCCGGTGCGAGCCGAGCTCGACCTTCTCTGACCGTGAAGGGGGTTTTTGACAAGCCGGGAACCCCAACCCGTGGCCTCAGCCCTGCCCATTTACCAGGTGGATGCTTTCACTCACCAGCCCTTCCGGGGCAACCCGGCCGGCGTCTGCATCACCGATCGGCCGCTGAGCCAGGCCGTGATGCAACAAATCGCGGCCGAGCTCAATCTCTCCGAGACCGCTTTCGCGGTTCCCGAGGACGGGGAGGGCTCGTATCATCTGCGCTGGTTTACTCCGATGTGCGAGGTCAAGCTTTGCGGGCACGCCACCCTGGCCACCGCCAAGGTGCTGTTCGAAACCACCGCTTTGAGCCAGGTGCGCTTTCGTACCCTGAGCGGCGAGTTGCGAGTGCTCCGCCAGGGAGATCAGCTTACCATGGCCCTGCCGGTCGACTCTCCCGAGCCTGTCCCCCATCCCATCGGCCTCAATGAAGCCCTGGGCGCTCAGACCATCTCCGAGCTGCGGCTGGGACGCGACAGTCGCAAGTTGCTGGTGCGACTGGACAACCCGGCCGAGCTGGTGCCCCTGAAACCCAACTTCGGGCTGTTGGCCGAGCTGGAGCGGCGGCTGGAGCTGAACGGCTTCATCGCGACTTGCGAGGGGGCTGGCGAGACCCATTTCATGTCCCGCTTTTTCGGCCCCGGAGTGGGCATCAACGAAGACCCGGTGACCGGATCGGCCCACACCCTGCTGGCCCCCTACTGGTCGCGCAAGCTGGGGCTGCGCCGAATGCACGCCTACCAGGCCTCGCCGCGGGGCGGCTGGCTGGACGTGGAGCTATTCGACGACCGGGTGGAGCTGACCGGCTCGGCCGTGATCGTCATGGAGAGCCGGCTCTTTACCAACGGGGCTTAGCGTGAGCCGTCTTGGCATGATCGCCCGCTGGAAACCGGTCCACCTGGGCCACGCGGCCGTGCTGCAGGCCCTGGTGGAGAAGGCCGAGGAGGTTCTCATCGGCATCGGCAGCTCCAACAAGTATGACGCCGCCAACCCGTTCACGCCGGCCGAGTCAGCCGCCATGATCGGCCTGGTGCTACCCGGCTCCGCCAACTACCGCCTGCTGGAGGTTCCCGATCTGGGCCACGGACCTCGCTGGAGGGCCATGGTGACCGAGATGCTCGGTCCGCTTGACCTCTTCGTCACCGCCAACGACTACGTGAAGGGCTTGCTCGAGCCAGACTACCGGGTCGTCCACCCCGTCACGCTCGTGCCCGCCCACCGACGGGTGGCCGTGGATGCAACCATGGTGCGGCGCGCCATGGCCCGAGGCGAAGACTGGGAAGAGCTGGTACCGGCCGTGGTGGCCGACTACCTCAAGTCCAACGGCCTGGTGGAACGGCTGGTGCGCGAGTTCGGAGCAGAGCTGCGATGAGGATTGGGGTCTACGAGGTGATGCGCGAGCTGGGCGAGGGCGGCTTTGCCACCACCTACGAAGCCCGCCACGCGCTGCTGGGCACCCGGGCCTGCCTCAAGGTCTGTCGTCAGGCCAGCGACGAGGACCTGATGCTGGAGGAGGCCCGCATCCTGTGGGACCTGCACCACCCTTCCCTGCCTACCCTGCGCGACGTGGTGCGCGATCCGGGCGGGCGCCTCACGCTGGTGATGCGCTACGTGGAGGGAGAGTCACTGGAGTCGGCCACCCCCATCGACCTGGCCACCGCGGTCCAGGTGCTGGGGCGGCTGCTGCGGGCGCTGCGGGTGCTGCACCACCGAGGCATCGTGCACAACGACGTGAAGCCTGCCAACATCGTGCTCGAGCCCGACCGCCACGGGGTGGTGCTGGTCGACTTCGGGGTCTCCACCGTGCGTCCCTGGGCCAGCACCTCGGCGCCGGGCTTCTCGGACGTGTTCGCCGCTCCCGAGGTGGTCGAGGGGCGCCCCCCGCTGCCCGAGTCCGACCTCTACTCGCTCGGCCTCTCGGTTCTGAGCGCGCTGGGCGGCAACCCCGAGAGCCGGGTGCTGCCCGAGGGCGTGCCGCAAGCCTTGCTGGAGCTGCTGGTGGCGCTCACGCGCAGGGCCCCTGAGCGTCGGCCTCGCTGGGGCCACGAGGACCCGCTGCGCTGGCTCGACCGAGTGATGCCTTCGCTCCCCCCCACTCGCTCGCGCTATTCCAGCGAGTAGAGTAAAGCGGTGCAGTCGATGGTATCGCCCAGGCTGACGGTGCCTCCGGTGCGATCGTGGATGCCGCGGCTGGGCACGAAGAAGATCGTGTTGCCCTCTCCGTCCTCAAAGTACCAATCGCGCACAACCTGGGCCCGCTCGCTCTGAGTCAGGCCGTAGCGGGACTGAATCGCATCGGCGAATCTTTGCACCGCGGCCAGACACTTGCCCTCGACCAGGGGCAGCACCGGCCACATCTCGCCAGTCCTGGCGATCTGGCCGGAGTCGTTGGTGGCCTTCATGCTGGCCAGCTGGCGGGCCCTCATCAGGGCGAGCACGGTGCGCTCCTTGTCTTTCGGGGTGCGGGCCACCACCAGGTCACCCTCGCGTCCATGCAAGTGGACACGCTGGAGCCCCATGGCCTGCTTGAGCTGCAGCGCCCCGGCCAAAAGGTGCGTCGGCTGCTCCAGGATGTCCCGGTCGGATCCACTGGCCGGTCCCCGATAGTCGGAGGTGAGGCGCTCGAGCAGGGCCGGAACCTCCACCGAGTTGAGCGACATGGAGTCCACGAACGGGGCCACCTTTTCCAGCACCGCCTTTTCGTTGGCCGGGTCCTTGGGCTTGACATACTGCAGGTGGAACAGGCACTCGGGGTTGGCCTGCTTCATCACCCCAAGGTCACGGGTCAGCTCGCCGGCCTGGGCCAGATCCCCCCGGGTCAGATAGTGGGTTCCCGCGAAGAAGAAGAGCTTCTTGCCCGCGATCGTCTGGCGCAGCACCTGGTCGGAGGCCGTCCCGAAACCGATCTCCTGGTCGCCGGGGGTGCTCAGGATCAGCCGGCCACTGGGCCCGCCTGTCTGGCTGGAATACTCGGCGATGTAGTTCACCCGGTCGTGCTGGCCGGGATCCACCGCCTGGCGGGGGCTGCGCTGGCGCCCCTGCTCGTCGAGCACGGTCACGGCCGGGTTCATCCCGGCCGCCACCGTGGGGGGCAGCCCGCCCAGCGCCCAGAAGGCGGCCCGAACGTTGGGCTGCATAGCGGCCAGGTTGGCGCAGAAGGCCCCCGCTCCACCCATGGCCTGGCTGGTGAAGACCATCTGGTGGCGCAGGGTGCGGGTCAGCCAATCGGCGGCGCGGGCGTCCAGGTTGAGCTGCTCGGACGCGCCCTTCCCGTTCAGAGCGGCCGACAGGCCCTCCACCACGACGCTCTCGGCGGCCTCGGCGCGGCTCAGCCTGTCGAGCAGGCCGGAGGTCAGAGGAAACTTGGCGTCGGTCAGGCGGGTGAAGCCAAAGAGCGCTTCGGTGGGAACGGGCTTGAGACGCTGGGCTGCGTCGGCTCGCTCGATGGCGCGCAGCATGTCGCTGGTCTGCACGCGCGCGTCCAGCTCGCGGGCAATGCGCAGCTCAGTGCGGGCCAGGCTGCCAAGGGGCTCGTCTGAAGCCAGGCCCCGGCTGGCAAAGTGAGCTTCGGCTTCGCGTTGGGCGGCGCGAGGCCAGTTGAGGTCGTTGAGGGTCACCATGATGGGTGTTCCGGCCAGCGGCAACGTCATCGGGGCGACGGCCGAGCGCAGCAGGGCCGAAACGCAGAAAAGCGGCATCGAGCTGGGGTAGAAGATGTCCTTGTCCGGATTGCGGGTAGAAATTAGTGACGACCGACCAATCAGGCCGGAGGCCCGGGGACGGGTCGGCCAGGACAAAGCTGTGGCGAGCGGAGTGACCTGCATGCATGGGCAGTATGCGCACCGGGGCGGAAAGAAGCCTGAAAGCGGAGAACGCTTGCAGCATGGAAGTCCGCTTTGAGCTCAACGGCCAGCCCAGGTCGGTGGACTGTCGTCCCGAAACCACTCTGCTCGAGATCCTGCGCGAGTCGCTGGGCATCCACTCGGTCAAGAACGGCTGCGCCCCGATGGGCCAGTGCGGCTGCTGCCTGGTGCTGGTGGACGGGCGGCCGCTGACCAGCTGCGCCATTAAAGCCGAAAAAGCGCAGGGCCGCAGCGTCCAGACCCTGGAAGGGCTGGCGCCGGAGCTACGCGAGCGTTACGCCCGCGCCTTCGTGGCCACGGCGGGCATGCAGTGCGGCTTCTGCATTCCCGGCATGGTGCTGCGGGCCCACGCGTTGCTCGAAAAGAACCCCGCTCCCACCCGCCCCGAGATGGCCCGCGCCCTCGACGGCCACCTGTGCCGCTGCACCGGCTACCTCAAGATCTTCGAAGCGGTGGAGGCCATGACCCGGAACGCCGAGCCCTGCGAGGACGGTCGGGTGGGCTGCTCGCTGGGCCGCTACGACGGGTTGCGCCAGGCGCTGGGCGAGCGGCCCTACGTGGACGACCTGGTCTTCCCGGGCATGCTGCGCGGCGCGCTGGTGTTCTCTCCCCACGCTCGGGCGCGCGTGAAGAAGATCCGCGTGGAGGCGGCCCGCGCCCTTCCCGGCGTGGCGGCCGTGGCCACCGCCGCCGACGTTCCGGGCGAGCGCTGGTACGGCCTGGTGCTGTCCGACTGGCCCGGGCTGGTGGCCGAGGGCGAGGAGGTGCGCTGCGTCGGGGACGTGCTGGCGGCCGTGGCCGCGGCCGACGAAGCCACCGCCCGGGCGGCTGCGGCCCTGGTCGAGGTGGAGTACGAGCCCCTCGAGCCGGTGCTGGAGGCCGAGGCCGCCCTGAGTGCTCCCCCGGTCAATCCGCGCCAACCCGACGGCAACGTCCTGTCCCACACCCGGGTAGAACGGGGGGACGTGGCTGCCGCCCGGGCCGCCAGCGCCCACGTGGTGGAGGGCGTCTGGACCACCCAGCGCATCGAGCACTGCTTCCTCGAGCCTGAGAGCGCGGTGGCCGTGCCGCTCGAAGACGGGGTCAAGCTCTACACTCAGGGCCAGGGCATTTTCGACGATCGGCGCCAGGTGGCGAGCTTCCTGGGCCTGTCCGAAGAGCAGGTCGAGGTCGAGCTGATACCCAACGGCGGCGCCTTCGGAGGGAAGGAGGACATGTCGGTACAGGCCCAGACCGCTCTGCTGGCCCTGCTCACCGGAAAACCCGTCAAGCTGACCCTGGACCGGCTCGAATCCATCCGCCTGCACCCCAAGCGCCATCCCATCCGCATGCGCTACGCCGTGGGCTGTGACGCCGAGGGCCACCTGACCTTCGTGCAGGCCGACCTGCTGGGAGACAGCGGAGCTTACGCCTCGGTGGGCATGAAGGTGCTCGAGCGGGCCGCCGGCCACGCCTGCGGGCCCTACCGGGTGCCCAACGTTCAGGTCGAGTCACGCGCCGTCTCCACCAACAACCCGCCCTGCGGAGCCATGCGCGGTTTCGGGGTCAACCAGACCGCCTTCGCCATCGAAGGCTGTCTGGACGAGCTGGCCGCCCGGGTCGGGCTGGACGGCTGGGAGATCCGCTGGCGCAACGCGCTCCAGGTGGGAGACGCCTTCTCCACCGGCCAGGTGCTCTCAAAATCAGTGGGCATCAAGGCTACCCTTATGGCTGTTAAGGAGGCCTATTACGGTGCATTGAGCGCCGGCCAGGCGGTGGGCATCGCCTGCGGGCTGAAGAACTCGGGCCTGGGCAATGGAGCCCGCGAGTGGGGGAAGGCCCGGCTGGTGGTCGAGCCCGACGGCACCATCTCCCTCTACAACGGCTACACCGAGATGGGTCAGGGCCTCTTGACGGTGCTGGTGCAATGCGCCGTGGAAGTGACAGGCCTTGCGGCCGAGCTGTTCCGGCCCAGGGTGGACTCGACCTTCGCGCTGGGTTGCGGCCAGACCACCGGCTCCCGGGCAACGCTCTTCGGCGGCCGAGCGGTGGTGGCCGCGGCCGAGAAGCTGAAGGCCGACCTCGACTCCGGGCTCGGGCTCTGCGATCTCGCCGGGCGGATCTACGCCGGCGACGTGCTCACCGAGGATACCACCCGCCCGGGAGCCCTGGGCCCCATCAAGACCCACACCACCTTCGCCTACGCCACCCAGGTCGTGCTGCTCGACGGCGACGGGCGTCTGGAGCGGGTAGTGGCCGCTCACGACGTGGGCCGGGCCATTAACCCGGCCCTGTGCGAGGGGCAGATCGAGGGATCGATCCACATGGGACTGGGCTATGCTCTGAGCGAGGAGCTTCCCTGCCAGGACGGCCTTCCGGTGCCCCACGACCTGCGCACACTGGGGGTGCTGCGCCCTCGCGACATGCCGCCGGTCGAGGTGATCCTGGTGGAGGACCCTGAGCCGGAAGGGCCGTTCGGCGCCAAAGGGGTGGGAGAGATCGGGCTGGTGCCCACCGCCGCCGCCGTGGCCGGAGCGCTGGAGCGCTTCGACGGGGTGCGCCGCCGCACGCTACCGATGAAGGACAGCCCGGCCGCGCGGGCTTTGAGCGTGGGCAAGCTCAAGGGAGATCGGGCCAACTGGAGCTGAGCCTCAGCGCTTGGGCTTGCCCTGGCGCACCTTGCGCAACTCCTGCTCGTTGACGATGGGAGCGGCATACTTCAAGCTGGCCACCTGGGGCTGCTCGCTCTCGGCGAGCAGGCTGCGGGCCCCTTCCGAAGTGGTGATCGAGTCGGCCACCGCGATGAACTTCTCGCCCCCGGCGCGGTAGTTCACCGAGCTGACCATAGCCACGTCCGGCTTCTTCTCGGCGATGCAGACCGGGCATGAGCCTTCCTGAGGCAGGTCGGTGCCGCAGGTGGGGCACTTGCGATTCTGTGGCAGCTCGGCATCCTCTTGACCGCGACTTCGTTGCTGGTGCGGGTCAGGGTTCCACTGCTGCTCGCCGGTTGGCTGCACGCGGTGCTTTTCGGCATCGCGAACGAGCTTCAGGCCGGTCGACTTGCGAATGCCTGTCCAGTCGACATCATCTTCTCCCACGTCGTCAGGCAGCTGCAGACCGAAGGCCTGGGCCCGCGAGTGCAGCTCGTGCAGGTCTTCGTTCTCGCCCGGCTGGTGCGACTGCGCATCCTGGGCATTGCTGGGGGCCGGGCGAGCGGGAGCCGAGCCAGCGTGACCGCCCGGCAGACCCGGGGTAAAGATGACGTTCCGACCACCGAACTGGCGCACCCCGGGAGCGCCGGCCTGAGCGTCGACGCCCTCTCCGCCCCGAGCGGGCATGCCCGAGACCGTGCCGGAGCCCGAGCTCGAGCCGCCGGTGCTACCCGAGGAGACCGTTCCCCGGGCCCCCTGGGGCCCGTGTCCCGAAGAACCGAGTTGGGCCGTCCCACCTCCCGAGCCAGCCTTGCCGGCCTGCTGCTGTGAGCGGGGGGAGCCCTGCCCCTGAGCGGGCGCCTGAAATTCGGTGCGGCCCTGGCGCTGCGGAGCGTCGTGCGCGGCTCGAGGCAGATGGGCCGACCCGCGCGGGGCAGCCTGGGACTGGCTGCGCTCGGCCTGGACCCGAGGCTGATTGTGCTGTGGTGTGGGCGTTTCGGCTCTGGCAGGAGCGCGCTCCAGAGGCGCTCTGGGCATGGGCGGCGTGCCGCGCGGAGCCGCCTGCGGCTGGCTGCGCTCGGCCTGAACCCGAGGCTGATTCTGTTGCGGTGCGGGGGTCTCGGCCCTGGCCTGGGCGCGCTCCTGGGGCGCCCTGGGCAGGGAGGGCGTTCCCCGCGGAGCCGCCTGGGGCTGGCTGCGCTCGGCCGCGGGCCGAGGCTGGCTCTGTTGCTGGGGTGGCGTCTCAGCCTTTGGCTGAGCGCGCTCTTGAGGGGCCCTGGGCGTGGGCGGCGTTCCCCGCGGAGCCGCCTGGGGCTGGCTGCGCTCGG
>CAYYHB010000126.1:0-14911 GCA_964471395.1 uncultured Burkholderiales bacterium
GTGGTGGTCCCGCCGACGTCAATTCCGGTATCAGTCCCCCCGGTGGCCGTCCCGCCGGTGGTTCCGCCCTTCCTCTTCGGCCAATTGTCCTCGCCATACTCGAGGATGAAGGAGGTCGAGGAAACCGTCACCGAGACGATGCCGTTGTCCTTGATCACCCGGGAGTTGGTCAGCTTGACTTCGGGTCTTCCGGAATTGTTTCCACCATCGCGAGCGATCAGCACGCCTCGCAAGGTCAACTGGTCGGCCTCGAAGCCGCCCTCGCTGTAAAGCATTCCCTGGATCAGCGAACTGCGGTAGCCACCGCCTTTCAGGGAGAGCTTCTTCTTGCTTATGATGGCCACGCGGTCCTGGGCCGAGAGCTCGGCGTGGTCGTTGACCGTGATGTTTCCGGTAGCCACCAGCACACCCTTGCCCGTCAGCGCGCCGGCGATGGACACGGCTCCATCCACGTACATCACCGCTCCCTGCAGTCCCATCGACCCCTCGATGTTCAGATCGCCCTGCCGGCGCAACTCACCGGTGAAGGTCAGTCCGTCCGGATAGACGCCGTCCATGGGGAAGTAGGGGCGTCCTTTGACGATGGGATCGTAGTCCTCGATCTTAATCTTGGGAAGGTCGCGCGGCTCTTGCTGCTCGCGCACCTGGCCGGCCACACTGGCGCCCCGGTCCACCTGGATCTCACCCTGGGCGAGCAGGTCGCCGGCCACCGTGCTGCGGTCTCCCAGTTTCACGGCGTTGCGGCCTTTGGCATTGGAGAAGATGCTGGCGGGGCGAAGTCGGCCGCGCGGCATTCCCAACGGCGCACCCGGGTCGAGCCCACCTACGATGATGCCGCTGGCGTCGATGTTGAAGTCGGAGGCCGCGGCGTAGGGGTAGGGGGGCAGGCGCAGCATCACTTCGACGGTCCGGGTCACCCCGGAGCGCGTCTTGCCCACCGCCACCAGGTGAACCGACTTGTGGGGAATGACATCCCCGTCGTAGGCCGAAACCGGCCCGGTGCCGTTGAGATTGTTGATGCTGTAGGGAATCTTCAGCTGGCTGGCCTTGCCCGTGTCAAACGTCAGCTGCCCTTTCTGCCCCACAGAGTCGGTGAAGGTCAGGGTGGTGTCCTCGCCCGGGCGGGTGCCGTAGGCGTTGTCGGTAAGCACGCGCTCGAGGCCCATGGCCATGGCCGAACGAGCCAGGTCAAGCGCCTGTGAGCGATTGAGACTTCGGGCCATCAGGCTCAAGTGCTGCACCGAAACCCCGGCCAGAGCCATCCCCAGCGTCCCGACCAGGGCCACCACCACCAGCACCGTCCCCAGACCCACTCCCCGTCGATGTCTGTGCTGCATACGTTAAGGATAGCACAAAGTTTTTCCGCTGACCGCCTACAGACCCAGAGAAATTCTTCCACGCTGGCGCTCGATCTGGCGCACCTCGACCTCCAGAACCTGGCCCACCGCCAGCCGTTGTCCGCGCAACTGGCTCACGTGCAACAATCCGTCCTGCTTGACCCCGATGTCGATGAAAGCGCCAAAGTCCACCACGTTGCGCACCGTGCCGGCCAGGCGCATGCCCTCCTGGAGGTCGTCCAGACTGACCACGTCCTGGCGCAGCAGCGGGGGAGGCAGATCCTCGCGGGGATCGCGACCGGGGCGGACCAGTTGCTCGAGAATGTCCTTCACGGTCGGCTCTCCCGCCCCGAGCTGGCGGGCCAGCTCGCAGGACGGGGTCTTCAAATGGGCGGCCCTCTCTTCGGGAGGCGTGGTCAGGCTCAGGCCGACTGCTTTCAAAATCGCCTCCGCCAGGGGATAGCTTTCGGGATGGATAGCGCTGGCGTCGAGCGGGTTCTTGCCGCCCCGGATGCGCAGAAAGCCGGCCGCCTGCTCGAAGGCCCTGGGGCCCAGCCCGGCCACTTTGAGCAGGCCCTTGCGCTCGCTGAAGGGGCCTTTGGCATAGCGGTGGGCCACGATCTTCTCGGCCAGCTTGGGTCCGATTCCGGCCACATGAGTCAAAAGGGCCGGCGAGGCGGTATTCAGATCTACCCCGACCTGGTTGACCACGCTCTCCACCACGGCTCCCAGCGCTTCCTCCAGCCGAGTCTGGTCGACATCATGCTGATACATGCCGACCCCGATCGAACGAGGCTCGATCTTGACCAGCTCGGCCAGCGGATCCTGGGCCCGACGGGCGATTGAGACGGCGCCGCGCAGGCTGACATCCAGCTCGGGCAGCTCGGCGCGGGCCAGGGGGCTGGCCGAGTAAACGCTTGCTCCGGCCTCGCTCACCATCAGGTAGGGAACCTTGAGCTCTGGGGCCAGTTGCTCGGTCTCACGCGAGGCGGTGCCGTTGCCGATGGCCACCAGAGTCACCCGCAACCGTGCGATCAGGTCCTGCAGGCTGCGCAGGGCCCCGGAGCGGTCGCGCTGGGGCTCATGGGGATAGATGGTTCCGGTGGTGAGCACCTTGCCGGTGGGGTCGACCACGGCCACCTTGCAGCCGGTGCGAAAACCGGGGTCGATTCCCAGCACGGTGTGGCCCGCCAGCGGCGGGGTGGAGAGCAGGCCGCGCAGGTTGGTGGCAAAGCTGGCGATGGCATGCTGATGGGCGGCCTCGGTCAGGTGGCGGCGCGTCTCGCGCTCGACCGCGGGCAACAGGAGGCGCGCGGCGGCGTCCTCGATGGCCTCGGTGAGCTGGCCGCTCCAGGGCGAGCGCGGGTTGGCCCGGAACACCAGGCTGACGGCTTCGCGCCAATCGCGCTCGGGGATCTCGAGGCTCAGCCGCAGAATCTTCTCATGCTCGCCCCGGTCCATGGCCAGCGTCTGGTGAGGACGCAGGCGACCCACCGGGCAAGTGAACTCGTAGTAGGTTGCAAAGACCCCACGCGCGTCCTCGGCCTTCTCGATTTTGCGGGCGGTCAGGGCGGCAAAGCGCAGCGCCTTCTCGCGCACCAGCCGGCGCACATCCGGATGCTCGGCCACGGTCTCGGCCACGATGTCGCGGGCTCCGGCCAGATCCTCGGGCGAGCCCTCCAGGGGCAACGGCGCCTGGGCCAGGATGCGCTCGGCCAGGGGCCCCAGCCCCTTCTCGCGGGCGATGCTGGCTCGGGTCTTGCGCTTGGGCCGATGGGGCAGATAGAGATCTTCCAGGCGAGTTAGACTTTCGGCCGCCTGGACGGCGCGCTCGAGATCGGGGCTCAGCTTGCCCTGCTCCGAGAGCGACTTCAAGATGGCTTCGCGCCGCTCTTGCAGGGCCCGAAACGACTTCAGCTCATCGATCAGGCAGCGCAGCTGCTCCTCATCCAGGCCCCCGGTGGCCTCCTTGCGGTAGCGGGCGATGAAGGGCAAAGTGTTGCCCCCATCCACCAGCTCCACCGTGGCCTGCACCTGAGCCGGCTTCAGAGCCAGCTTCTGGGCCAGGGTCTGGATCAGAGGTTGCACATGCCCGGGGTGCTCGACCCGCAGCGGCCGCAGCCGCCAGGAGCCATCTCGCTCTGGCTGGACGAGGTGCTGTTGAAGCTCGAGATGCGCTTCTTGAGCTCTTGAGAGTGGCACTGGGGGCAGGCGAGCTCGGTGCTCGGTCCCTTCACCAGCAGCTCGAAGTCGCGTTGGCAGGCCTGACAGGTGTATTCGTAGACGGGCATGAGGGTCGTCCTTTCGAGAGGGAGCTTGGGGCAAAGTTAACAAACCTGGACCAAAATGGCAACCCGCCGTTTACAATGGTTACCTGCTGCGCAACAATTTGCTCGTGGACATGAGGTAGACTGTCAAGACAAACTGGAAGGAGCATCCCCCCATGGCTTCAGCGTCCGGAACCGTCGGTCAGAGCGTCGCCCCCACCCCGACCCCGCGGCCCACGCCCACGCCAGCCGCCAGCCCGGCGCCAGCCGCCGGTGCGCCGACCACTGGCGCCACCGCTGACAAGGCCACCATCAGCTCCCCCGCTGCTCCCCAGAATCCTTACGCCAGCATCGGCGCTCCCGGCTCGGCCGAAGTTCAGGTTGATGGTTGGAAGAAGGGCAAGAACGATTGCCTGGAGCACATTCTGACCAATCAGGGCTACTCGCTCGAAGAGATTTACAAGCCAGATGCCGAGGGCAAGACCCTGCTCGACCGGGTGGCCTCTCAGAACAATATGAAAGACCCCAACATGGTGCGCACGGGTCAGAAGCTGACGGTGCCCTCCAAGCTCAAGGAGAATGGCGGCAACGCCGAGGCCGTCTCCACCAAAGACCTCAAGCCGGGCGAGACGACCACCGCCTCGGTGGGCGACGACAAGGCGGGCGTGGATCTGACCGCCTCCAAAGCTGAGAACGGCACCCAGACGGTCAACGCCGAGACCCGCAACGACAACCGCGATGCTGGCGTCAGCACCGAGAGCACCGTGGGCGAGAAGGGGCGCATTGACGCCGTGGCCAGCTCGGAAGGTGACACAGCCAAAGCCCAGGTGGTAGCCAAGAACTCGGATGGCTCGGCCATGACCCGCACCGACGTCACCGCCAAACCGGACAATTCCGAGGTCACGGTCACCGATATCGACCGCAAGGCCAACCTGGGCGTGACCGTCACCGACGACCAGGTCAAGGTCAACAATCCGGGCAACAAGAAAGATGACAACGTGGGCACCACGGTGGACATCAGCGAGCGCTCAAGCGACGGCTTCTTCGAGAATGCCGGCCGCAGCATCTCCGAGTTCTTTGGTGGCAAGAGCGAAGAGAAGCCGGCCACCGAGGTGGCCAACGCCCGTCAGGTGCACGTGACCAAGAATGACGAGGGTCAGGCCACCGTGACCACTACCGGAGCGGACGGTAAGAAGACCACCCGCACCACCGCCGGCGATACCGACGACTCCTGGGTTGAGCGGGCCGGAGAGGGCGTGGATGACTTCGGCAACTGGGCCGGCAGGCAAGCCAAAGGCGCCTGGAACTGGCTCACCGGTTCGTGAGTTTCGAGCTGGCCGAGCTCGAGCAGCTTCACCTCGACCTGGCTTTCACCCTCGGTCTCGAGCCCGCCGAATTCTCGCGGGCCCTGGCCGCGCCTTCAGGACCGTCCGAGCTTGACACGGAGCAACTGGGTCTCTTGCTCAGGGGCGTGTTGCACCGGCTGATCGGCCTGGAGGTGGAGCTTTGATCTGCCTGGCCTGCGGCACCGATGGCCCTTACCGAAGCACGCGTTGCGCTTCCTGCGGACGGGCCCTGGAGGCCTTCCCGCCCTTCTTGCACGCCAACCACGTCAGCCAGTTACTCGAGGCCCTCGAGCGCCCCGACGGCGAGGCTGAGGTGGGACGCTTCCTGGACATCCTGGACCAGTTCCAGGCCACCTGGGGCATTCAGGGCCCGGGCTCACTCACCGCGCGCCTGCCCGGCCCGCTGCAGGAACGGTTCACCAGCGCCCTGGTCCTGATCGAGCGGGCCTGCGACCTTCTGGCCGAGGGCGTGGGGATGCTCGAGCGCGGCCAGATCGAGAACGGCAAGGTGCTGATCATGGACTTCTTCCGCCTGGCCTGCCAGGGCGGAGCCGAGCTGGCCTACGAATTGGAGAGCCTGCAGAAGGAAGATACCTCGGGGCAGCTGTTCGATCTCAAGTCTTCATAGGCGCGGATCGACTGGTTCGGACTCCAGGGCCAGCACCCCGAACACGCACTGGTGCACCTGGCCCAGCGGCTCGCGGGCCACGAAGCGCTCCAGCGCCTCCAGGCCCAGGGCGAACTCACGCAGAGCCAGCGAGCGCTTGGAAGCCAGGCTGCGCTTGCGCAGGAGGCTCAGCCGGGCGGTATACTCCGGCCCGTAGATCAAGCGCAGGTATTCGCGTCCCCGGCACTTGAGAGCCGGCTGCACCAGGCCCTTGGGCCCGCGAGCCACAAACTCGAGCGGTTTCACCACCATCCCCTCGCCCCCGGCCTCGGTCAGCTCTTCCCACCACTTCACCGCCCGCTGGCGATCGCTCAGCTCCACCAGCAGGGAACGAGTGGTCTCGAGATCCGTCAGGGCCAGCTTCTCCATGTGCCAGAGGTGGTCTTTGTCGGCGTGCACCGCTCCCTCCGAGGCCAGCAAGTGAAAGGGCGCCAGCTTCAGGTCGTCGGGGCTGTCCACCCGCCAACAGTAGCGCCGATAGGCCCGGGTGAAGCGCTCCAGGTCCTCGCGCCGTCGGACAAAGCGCTCCTCCAGCTCGCCCCGACCCCGCAAGAGCTCACAGGCGCGCGCCAGCGAACCGCGGCCGGCCGCCCCCACGGCGGCGTACTGGCCCCGCAGCAGGCTCTGGGCCTTGGCCGACCAGGGCATCAGCTCGCAGTCGAGCACCACCCAGCCCGAGTTCAGCTCCTCGAAGAGGGGGGAAAGGCGGGTCTGCAGGCGCGCCAGCACGGCAAGCTCCAGCAGCTGGTCCTCGAAGAAGGGCCGCCCGGTGCGGGTGTAGAGGCAGCCGATGCCGCTCTCCACCCCGAAGCGGCTGCGGGCCGTGCCCGCGTCGCGGCAGATCACGGCCACTGCCCGCGAGCCCATGTGCTTCTCCTGGCAGATGACCCGCTCCACCCCCTGGCGGGCGAAGTCGTCGAAGGCCTCGTCGGGGTGCTCGAGCAGGTCGGGGCGGGCGCTGGTCTGGGCGGGGGACATGGTGGGGGGCAGGTAAACCAGCCAGCGCGGGTTGACGGCGAAGCGGCTCATCACCTCCAGGGCCGCATTGGCATTCTCCTCGCGGATACTGACCAGCCCCTTGAGCCGGGTGCGCACGTAGTGCTTGCCCAGCACCTGCGAAAGCTCCAGCACGTCGTCGTGCTGCTGCTGCAGGCTACGCTCGGAGCTGACCCCCAGCGGCCGAACCGGCTCGGAGTAAACCGCGCGAGCCTTAACGCTGACCAGCTCTCGCTCCGGGTAGCGCAGCGCCGTCAGCGCCCCGCCGAAGACGCAACCCGTGTCGATGCAGAGGGTGCGGTTGAGCCACTCGGGCTGGGGCACCGGGGTGTGCCCGTAGACCACCATGGCTCGTCCGCTGTATTCCGCGGCCCAGTTGTAGCGCACCGGCAGGCCGAACTCATCCGTCTCGCCAGTGGTCTCGCCATAGAGGGCAAAGCTGCGCACCGCCCCCGAGGCGCGGCCGGCCATCTCTGCCTTCATGCCGGCGTGGGCCACCACCAATCTTCCGCCGTCCAGCTCGTAATGGCTGACCAGCCCGTCCAGGAACTCGAGCACCTGGCGCTTGAAGGCTTCCCCCTCGCCCTCCAGCTGCTCCAGCGAGCAGGACAGGCCGTGCTTGACCTGCACGTTCTTGCCCCGCAGGGCCTGCACCAGCTTGACGTCGTGGTTGCCGGGCAGGCAGAGAGCCTGGCCCCGGGCCACCATGTCCATGACCAGCCGCAAAACCTCGGGAATCTTGGGCCCTCGGTCGACCAGGTCGCCCAGAAAGATGGCCCGGCGCCCCTCGGGATGGCGACCGTCGCGATAGCCGAGCTGCTCCATCAGCTCGACCAGCTCGTCGTAGCAGCCGTGCACGTCCCCGATCAGGTCGAAGGGGCCGGTCTCGCCGCGCCGGTCGGTCCACAGGGGCACGCGCTGGATGCTGACGGCCTCTACCTCTTCGGGCCCCGAGAAACGGTGGATCTCGCGCACGCCTTCCCGGACCAGCTCTTTCATGCTGCGACGCAGCTGGGAGCGATGGTGGGCCACCACGTGGCGGCCGAACTGGCGGTCGGGTCGGACGCTGTTGCGCTCCAGGCAGACCTCCTCGGGCATGTCCAGCACGAAAGCCACCGGTCGCACGTGATACTTCTTGGCCAGGGCCAGCAGCGGCTTGCGGCTCTCAGACTGCACGTTTGTGGCGTCCACCACGGTCAGCCTGCGCAGCTCGAGCCGTTTGGCCAGCACGTAGTGCAGGGTCTCAAAAGCCTGCGTGCTGACCGCCTGGTCGTTCTCGTTGTCTGAGACCAGCCCCCGGAAGAAGTCCGAGCTGAGCACCTCGGTGGGCCGAAAGTGACGTCCGGCAAAGGTGGACTTGCCGCTGCCACTGGCCCCCACCAGCAAGACCAGAGTGAAGTCGGGCAGCTCAATGGTCACGCTGGAAGATCCCCATCTGGGTAGGTGCGCCATGCACCGCATCCTCATCGCCTATCGGCCGCAACTCCACGCGGTAGCCATGGCGCTCGGCCACGCCCCCGGCCCAGGCCGCGAACTCGCAGCGGCTCCACTCGAAGCGATGGTCGCCGTGGCGCACCTTGCCCGCCGGCAGAGCGGGCCAGAGCACATTGTAATCGCGGTTGGGAGTGGTCAGCACCACCGTATTCGGGCGCGCGAACTCGAACAGGCAGCGTTCAAACGACGTCAGGCGGTGAGGATCGAGGTGTTCCACCACCTCCACCACTGCGGCCGCGTCGAAGCCCTCCAGGGCGCGGTCGCGGTAGACCAGCGAGCCCAATCGCAGGGTCAGGCGCTGGCGCTGGCGCTCGGACATACGCTCCAGGCGCAGCCGCTCGGCGGCCCGCTCGAGCAGCAGGCTGGACACGTCCACCCCCACGATGCGCTGGAAGGTCTTCTCCTTGAGCAAGACCTGCAGCAAGCGGCCCTCGCCGCAGCCGAGATCCAGCACCGAGCTGGCCCCGCTCGCTTTTAGCGCGTCCAGCACGACCTGCAGGCGCTGATCGTGCAAGCGCTCGACCTGCTCGGTAGGAGGCTGCTCGTCGGGCAGGTCCTCGCGCAGGCGGGCCAGCGCCTCGCGCCGCAGGCTGCCCTGGTGCTTGAGGTAACGTGAGGCGATCAGCTCGCGCTCGGGATGCTCCTTGAGCCAGCCGGCGCCCCGCCGCAGCAGCTTCTCCACCTCGTCGGAGCCCACGTAGTAGTGTTTCTCGTCGTCGAGCACTGGCAGCAGCACGTAGAGGTGAGCCAGCAGGTCGCGCAGCCTGGCTTCGGCTTGAACTCGGACGTGCCAGTACGGGCTGTCACCCCACTCGGGGAAGCTCTCGTCCAGGGGCAGGCGGGTCAACTGAAGCTGGTAGCCCAGCGGCTCGAACAGGCGCCGCAGCAGGCTTTCACCCCCGCGGGCCGGCACCGAGGTCAGCTCGGCCTGAAGCGGCAGGGCCTGCTCGGCCAGCTCCGGATGGCCGCCGCAGCGGCCTGCGAAGGCGCTGGAGAAGACGCTGCCCATGGCCACCGAGAGAAAGCTGGAGGCCACGTAGGGGCGGTCGTTCACATAGTGCTCCAGGGGGAAGCCGCCCGGTTTGGTGCGCACCAGCGAGGTCGGCTCGATGTCCAGCAGCAGCGAGGCCGTGCAGCGTTCGGGGGTGGCCTCGGGGTAGAAGACGTGGGCCTGTCCGAAGCTCAGCGGGAAGGATTGAAGGCGGGCGGGGTGCTTGGAGAGCAGGTAGCCCAGGTCGGTGGCCGGTGGGCGGCTCAGAGTCAAGGCCAGCAGCACTCAGTTGACCTCCTTGCGGCGGGTCTGTAGCCGTTGTCGCAGGATGGCCTCCAGGTGGCCCCGATCGGCACCGGCCTCGGTCAGGTAAGCCACCGAGGCGCTGCCCAGTAGCAGCATGCTCATCAGCACGTGCATCCAGTCCACGCTGGTGTGGTGGAAGTCCCTGGAAAGGTTGAAGGCCCGCTCGATGACCTCGCGCATCTCGTCCGAGACGCCCCGCGGATCGCCGCCCAGGCGGCGCCCGTCCAACTGCTCGAGCAGCCAGGCAGTATCGGTGCCGGCCTCGGCCAGCGTCCGAACGGCCTCCCCGTCAGGGTCGCGCACCAGTTGGGCCAAAAGGTCGAGCGAGTCGAGCGGGCGCTCGTCCACTACGACTCCTCGACGACCTGCTGCAGGCGCTCCAGGCTTTTCACCTTCAGCTGACGGCCATTCTGCTCGAGCATGCCTTCGGCTCGGAACTCGGCGGCCATGCGGCTGATGGTTTCGCGGGTGGTGCCCAGCAGCCCGGCCAGCACGCGGTGAGAGACGCCCCGGGGCAGCAGCACGCCGTCCCCCACGTCGGTGCCCTGGCGCAGAGCCAGGTCGCACAGCACCGCGGCCAGGCGCTGGCGGGCGCTGAGCAGAGCCAGGTCCTGAATGCGGGCATTGGCATGTCGCAGTCGCTGGCTCAAGAAGCCCAGCAGGTTGAGCGCGGCGGCCGGGTGGCTCTGGAGAAACTCGAAGAACTCGGCACGGTACAGCACCATGAGCTCGCAGGGCTCGATTGCGTAGGTGCTGGCCGAGCGCGGCTCGCCGTCGAGCAGAGCCATGTCGCCGAAGAACGAGCCCGCGCCCAGGAGCGTCAGTGTGACCTCACGTCCGCTCGGGGTCTCGCTGACCACCCGGATGGTGCCCTCCAGCAGGAGGTACATGCAGTCGCCCGGATCGCCCTGCAGGAAGATGGCCTGCTCGGGCTTGAGTCGGCGGGGACGCATACGCTTGGCCAGTTGGCCTCGCTGCTCGGGGCTCAGCACCGAGAGCAGCGGCACCTTCTCGAGCTGACGGGAGAGTTTGCCTTCGTCCACCCGGGGCAGCATCGAGCAAACCGTTCCTCGCGTGGGAGGGGTTTACCTACCTTGCGCCTGCCCCTTTGGTGTTTTGGGTGCCCTGCCCAAAAAGGGGCTAGAGCTTCAGGGCCCGTGTTAGCGCATCCTCACCCTTCCCCACCGCAACGTCAGGCTGCAGGCCCTTGCCGTTCAGGTCGACACCGTTCAGGCCCAGATAGCGTCCGGTCGTCAGGTGCAGGCCACCCCCGCCGGGCAGCTCGTAGAACGACTGCACGCGGGCCTTGCCGAAGGTGCGGGTGCCCACCACCGCCACGTTGGGGCGGCCCTGCAGGCTCTGGGCCACCAGCTCGCCAGCGCTGGCGGTGCCCGCATCGACCAGCAGCACCAGCTTGCCTGTGAAGGCCAGCGGGCCACGCGAGGAGAGCTGCTTGCGAGCCCCCCCGTGACCTTCCTCCAGCAACAGAGGACCGAGGGCGAACAGTCCCGCCAGCTTGATGCCCTGGTCGTAGTCGCCCCCCGGGTTGCCGCGCAGATCCAGCACCAGGCACTTCACGGGCCCCAGCTGGCCCAGCTCGTGCCCCACCTGACGTACCGTCTCGGGTCCAAAGAAGCCCACGCGCACGTAGCCGGTGTCGCTCGAGAGCTTACGCGAGACCACCGGAGGCAGGCGCAGGCTGCGCCGGGTGACCTCGAGCGCCAGGGGACGGCCCTGGCGCTCGAGCTGGAGGCGAGCCTTGCTGCCGGGAGGGCCCAGCAGCAGGTTGCCGGCGGCATAGAAGGTGCGGCCCTCTACTTTCTGGCCGTCCACGGCCAGAATGCGGTCCCCCGGGCGAAGGCCGGCCTCCAGGGCAGCCGAGCCGTCCAGGCAGGCAACCACCACCAGACCGCCACGCCAGGCCAGCTCCACGCCCACCCCGGAGAAGCTGCCCCCCCGACGAGTGGTTTCCTCCAACTGGCGCTCGGCGGGAGTGACCACGGTGGAGTAAGGATCCTTCAGCGAATCCACCATGGCGCGCAGGGCCGCTTCGCCCGCGGCCGGCGCCTGGGCCTGGGACACCAGGCCGAAGGCCCCCTCGAAGGCCGTCCACTCCCCTTGCTCGGAGGGCAGCTCGGGCACAACCCGCCGGGCCGCCCGCCAGGCCGCCCGGGTCAGTTGCTGGGACCCGACCGGCTCCAGAGCGTCTGTGAGAATGGCCTGGTGCACCTGGCGCAGAGTGAGCAGCACCAGGGCCGAGGGAGCCTGAGCGACAACTGCCACGGTCAGTGCGAAGAGCAGTGCCAGAGCCACGAGACGGCGCATCGGGATCTCGTTCTGGACCCTCGCAGGGGCTCCTGGCAGGAGCGCGGAATAGGCTGGCGTGATTCTCGTGACCCCCTACGACGCCCGCTCCCGTCGCATGGCCCGGCTTCTGCGGCTGGTCCTGCTGCTCTCCCTGGGAACGATCTTCGTGCTCGCCTACTGGGCCATCGTAGCCTTTCTCACCCTGCGGCGGGGCAACCGGCTGCGGATTTCAGGCGAAAGCGCTTCGGGTGATAGTCGCCTCAAGGATATCCTGGCCAGGGCCTACCCCGAAGGGGTGAGCGACCAGGATTACCCGGCCCTGCTGGCCTTCCTCTCGAGCCGCCTGCCGGCCGACACGGTGGCTCGCACGGTGGCCGGTCCGGCCGGGAAGGAAGTGGCTTCGGTTCTGGCCGACCTGGGTCAGCCTCAGCCGGCCGATGGAGCCGAAACGGTGCGTGAGAAGCTGAATCCCCACGGTTTCGACGACTGGGTGCGCCGCTACGCTAACTGACTGCTGCCAGGTTGACCACGCCGCGGGAACTTGAGCAGCGCCGCTCGCGTTGCGATGAGCTGAACCGGCACCTCAGCGAGCTCTGTAGAATTGCGAAAGCCGCTCCAGCGCTCGCTCGATGTTGTGAGCCTCGAACCCGGCAAAGGGCCCGTAGGGCACGTAGCTGACCCGGTCATAGGCCCTGACCAGCCGCACAAAGGCCGGCATCGTCTCGCTCACGTCCCGGTAGCGCGACTGACAGGCCCACTCGTAGTCGCGCGCGGCCCGCGACAGCTCGACGAGGTCAGAGATGGTGAAAGGCGAGCCCAGGCCCGCCCGCCAGCCGCCCGGGGCGTAGCAGGCGCCCAGCAGACGCTCGGCCGAGAAGCGGATGTTCTGCGCCTCGCCCAGCAGCTCGCGCGGGTTCTCGTAGTAGGGTCGGTCCGGCGCATCCAGGGGGGTATCCGCCAGGACCAGCCCCCCGGGCTGGTCGCGGCCAGCGAAGCGATTAGCCAAATGGCGCACAGCCCCACTGAGGCGCTCGGCAGTCACCAGGGCGGCGTCCACTCCCTGTTGCTCGGCCTGGGTCAGAGGCAAGAGTTGCAGGCTAGCTCTGACCCTGGTGCGGGCCACATCCAGGTCGGTGATCAGCGGACGCAGCGAGTCGGGTGTGGACTGGCCCTGCAAAGATCCCACCAGCCCCGCCGCTGCTTTGTTGAGCCGATCGAGGTCATCCAGAGCCGTCTTCTGGCCCCAGGTCAGCTCCTTCTCTGCTCCGTAACGAAGCAGGATAGGCAGGACGGCCGCGTCGATGGCCTGGGAGGCTTCCAATAGCGTCCCTTCAGCCTGAGCCAGGCTGGCCAGCAGCAAGCAGAGCAGAACGGTTCTCACAGAATAGGGATTACTTGTGAATCGGAGGAATCCTGGCCGCCAACGCCGGGTCCGGCGTCGTGTCGCGCTTGTGGACGTCCTGGCCGGAAGCTGCGACCTGGACCAGTGCTCGGCGGACGAGATTTCTCTTGAACTCAGGCGGTATGACCACCCGCGCTCGTGCTCTCTTTTTACCGAGGTAAGACAGGCTGAAGCGGACCAAGCGATCGTCTCGGATTGCCCTCAAGAAGACTCTGGATTCCTCGCTCCACAGTTCTCCAAAGCACTCCCAGTAATCGCAGTCCGGGCGGTTTACTCTGGGCCCTCCCTTGCGAGGTGGCAGCGTGGCAGACGGCCAGTCGTTGCGAGCCATGGCTCGCAGGAGTGGGGGCAGAGCCGACATGACCGCCCCTTGCTCGAGCCAGCTGGCCGCTTCATGATAGTGACGTCTCCAGTAGCTATCAGGAAGTTTGCGGAATTGCGCGCGCGCCTCGGCAAACTTCCCAGCGCGATGCAAAGCCGAGCCGAGCGCCTCCCAGGCCCCCGCGCCAGGGCAACGCTGAGCGCGCTCCCTCAGTACAGGGATGACCTCCTCCCACCGGCATTGAGACGCAAGCGCGTGGGCCAACCCGTCCAGGTCGAGAAGATAGCCCTGAGCCTCGGCGTCGCCCGGGTCGACGATTCGTCGGCCTGGCGGCAAGCGATGAAAGTCCAGCAAGCAAGCCTCCCGATAGGCCTTTTCCGCACCCTTCCAGCGGTTGTGTCGGGTCAAGAGCTCGCCTTCCAACCTCCAGAGTTGGCCATCCCAGGGCCTGAGCCGTTGGGCTCGCCGCAGGTGTCTGCGAGCAGCTTTCGGATTATCGGCTTCGATTTGAGATGCCGCCGCAAGCTCACGCTCGACTCTCTCTGCCTCGACCGGCGCGACCAGGTCGAGTTGGGCCGCGAGCTGACTCAGATCGCGACCCACCAGGCGCAGGACTTCCGGATCACTCTCCTGACTGATCAGGCGCCGCGTCCTACTCAATGCTCGCCTGAGAGCCTTCACACGAAGACAGACCTGGTCGCGTGGAGCGCCGTCTTCAACTTGCCGGCGTCCTCGGTGATGAGGGGCCCGATTGACCGCGCTCGCCGGCTCGTCCCCGGTCGCGGCTTCAGGGCTCGAGCTCTTGGGACTTGACTGGAGCGGGGCATCCAGCCGGTTGCCACTTTCGCGCTCGACGAAGTGCAAAAGCTTTTCGTGCAAACCGTCCCAGTCGACCCGAACCCCGGGGAATCGAGTCTCGAGGTGAAGCTGCAGGTTGCTCCAGTTGTCGAGGCCAGCTTGTAGCTCTCGGACTCCTTTGAATCGCTCGACGACCAGCTGACGGACGCGAGTGGCGCCCTCACGGTAGCTGTGCAGCAAAAGAAACTGCCGGCCGATCTTCCTCAGAAACATAGAGAATATGTAGTGTAAAAGGATAGGTTTTTCACTACACATTCTTCTGAATCGACAAAGAATACCCCTGCAAGTCGGAGGGTGGTTGCGAGCCTGTCCGCAGGTGCTTGGGCGGTCGGAGGTGGGTGGATGCGACCCTGGCCGCAGGTCCGGTGGGCGGAGAAGGCATAGTCGGGAGCCGCAGGTGGGCGGAGGTCAGAGGCGGGGCCACAGGCGCGGTGCGATGCGGTGCGATGCGGTGCGATGCGGTGCGGGACACGGAGAGTCGGGAGGGGTTGCGAGCCTGCAAATCCCCGGTCAGACGTGGACTCAGCCAGGTATGAATCGCACCTAGATCGGTGCAGAAGGCTCGGAGGGCGGCATGGGCCAGCTCTTCTCCGGTCGATGATAGCGCTCGCCGAAGAA
>CAYYHB010000127.1:0-14846 GCA_964471395.1 uncultured Burkholderiales bacterium
GAGCCTGACTCACAATGGCTCCCCCTTTCAGCCCGACCAGCTGCAAAACTTCTTCTCCTGCCTGTTGGAGGGTTCGAGTTTACCTGGGGATGTACGGACATTGAGCGACTTTCTCCGTGAGCCGTTCGTGTGGGTGCCCAGGATGACCCGTAAAGTGGCCAAGCGCTACGGAGAGGTCTTTGCCTGACTGAGAACGGCTGGGACACCCATTCCTGTGAATCATATCTGAATAGCGGCCTGCGCCATGGAATCCGGTACCCACCTGGTTACTTTTGACAGCGATTTGGAGCCAGCTCGTAGACCTCGGGTGCCGGCACGCGCGCACCCTCGAGCGGGATGATGTCTGAGGCGATGATCAGATAGCTGGCCATGGCGTTGTCCCTCCCTTCGTGCTCGTCCGAGCTGCGCGAGCGTTGGGGGCGAGTCCTTCCCCCGGCTGATGCCGGGGCTCGACACCCGGAAAATTCCCGGTCTGCATCGAATGCTCGCATCATGGATGAGCGTTTTGACGAAACAGCGCAAAAGTTGAGCCAGGCGCAAGACAAGGAGCGCATGCTCCGTTATCAGGCTGCCCGGATGGCTGCACGCCTGCTTGAGGATTACTCCAAAAAGTGCTCTGAAAAGAGCCTGTCCTTCCAGATTTGGCTCGGGCCCGATAACACGGGTAGAGAATCCTGGTATCAAGCCGTTATGGGGGACGGCGTCCTGGACTTTTTCCTGGATGGAACGATTCGTTACGCCATCAAGGACCAGGGAGAGCTGCGACAGCAAGTCGTTCTCCGCCCCCCCGATGGAGGAAGACACTGGGATCTGCCGCTCTCCAGCCTTCAGACGGAGCTTGATAAAATCGGGGTAGACGGGTTTGAGGAGGCGTTCTTGCGGGTTCGGGAACGACGCTGCGCAAGCCATGACAAGAGGGCCAGCCACGTCTTGGGTAAAATCGTGGCTTTTGGGATCGACCGGTTCAATCAGGCCTGTCTCCAGGCTGTTCAAAAAGCAGTAAGGTCCTCAGAATCTCAAATTGACGACCTGGAGAAGCAAATGAGGACGCTCCAACAGCAATTGAGTGGGGAGGAGTGAAGGAGGTGGAGGTGACCTTTCATCCCGGTTGAAGTTCACTCCTCGGCCACGGCTGCCGTGTCGTCGAGCATCGATTGCCCGAGGCCGCCTTCGCGGGGGTCCCGAGGCGGCGCAACGTTCTTGCTCTTCATGAACTGAAGCTCGGCCTCAATGAGGCTCTCGCGACGCTCGCGCAGGAAGCCTTCGATGTCCCCCTGACCAAACGTTCCCAGCCTTCGACTGAGATGGCATGGCTCTTGAGGACGCGCAACCAGAAAGCCTCGTCTCTGCCCTCGAGATCTCGGAATGATTGGAGAACATTTGTTCCTCCCGCTGCCCCCATCAGAGCGCGATTGGCCAGTTCGGCACGTACGTCAGAGCTCTCTCTGCGGAAGATCAGGGCTGCGTCCCGGAATCCCTCGTTCAGTAGAGAATGAAGCCTCTCCCCAGTTCGTGGAACCAGTGGCTCCAGCGCCTTGAGGAACAAGAAGAACGCACGAACCCGGGCTGCCCGAGGGTGGAAGCGACAGCGCCGGAGTGGTAAGGTCCAGTTCGAGTCGTTTCCCATTTTGGGCCAACTCGCGCGAGGCCGTTACTGCGTCGTTGAATCGAGCGCTGCTTCCAACCATGAAAGCGCCCGAGAACGAAGTCAGCCAGAACCAGCGCTCCGAGAGGTCGACCACCGGCTCGGTGCCCCGTTGCGGTAGAACTCACTGAGTACGACGAGTTGCAGGGCGTAGGGGAGCGCCTTCTGAGAAGTGGCACCGATTCTCGTTGCCAGAAAATCGAGGGCAAGCCTTAAGCTGCTCTCGCATGCCTGAAGCACCTGGGGCAGATTCTTGCCCTGCCCATGGACGAGTTGGCGCCAGTCGACTGCCCGGCTGTAAATGTCTCTCTCGAGGGCGGCCAGAACGACCCGAAGCACACGGGAAGCCTCGCCAGGGCGCTCTTACCGGCATTGTTGTGCCCGATCAGCACCGTGAGCGCAAGAATGGACAGCCGCTGCTATCGCCTGAAAGCCTTGTAGCCTTCGACCTGCAGCGCTGTATGATCAAAATTCATGGCCTGAGCTCCACGCTTCCACGTACTCAAGAGTACGCCCTCCGTGGTGTCCGGCCAGGACAAGCCTTCCCCATAACTCAAGCAAATAGGGCTGTTCGGGTTGGGGCGGTCCTGTCGACTCTGGTCGGCTACCCGGCCCGGGGCTCGCGAGTCAGGAAGACGCTACCGGCTACCCGCCCGGCTCCCCGTCGAGCAGTCCGGCTCTTTCTTTCAGCTTCGACGGTCCGAGCGTGGTCCGGTTGTCCTTCTTCCTTCCTGCGCGCCAAAGGTCCACCAGGCCGGTGGCGCGCACGGCCGCCACGAAGGCCTTTCGCTCCGGGTCCTGGAGCGGCTCCCGGCCCAGGAATTTGAGAACCAGCTCCAGGATTTCCAGCTCGTTCTTGCGCGCCAGCTGATCGTTCCAGCGACCTTCGGGGGTCGAGGTGGCTTGCGCCGCCCTGATCCTCGCCAGCTCTCTTTCAGCTTCCGAGTCCGGCACGAACCGACCGTAGCCCAGAGCAGCTCGCCCCCCCGCTCCCAGCCATTCCAGGGCCTGCTTCAGCCATTCCAGGGTGATGTCGACCATCGCCTGGTCGGCGGCCGTGGCGGGGAGGACGGAGAACAGGAAGACCGATCCCGGCGCGACCGTAAGGTAGGGGGCCGGCCGCGGCGAGCGCCAGTCCCCCGGAGGATCGCTCTCGGACCAGCCGGCGTAGTGGGGGGTAGTCACATCCGGCCGCAGTGTCACCGGTCGAAGGGGGAGCGCGTCGAGCATCGCCACCCGCCCCGCTCTTGAGGGCGACCCCAGAGGAGCGTCGACGTCGGCGCCCTCTTCTCTAGCCCAGGCGCGGACTAGTCCTTTGGTGGCGCTTCCTGGCAAGTAGGGGACCCCGAGAGTGGGGTGCCAGAGAAACCCGCTTTCGACCGGATGGCTCAACCCCATTCCGGTGACGAAGGGCGCCGTGGTTTTCAAGGCTATGCTCTTGCCCTTTCTGGCCAAAGAAAGTGCCAGGATCCTTCGGGCCTGCTCCGTCAGAAGGGGAGCGTTTCCCGCCGGTTTCTCGCAGACAGTCCGAATCCAGCCGGGCTTATCCAGGCTGACGCCGTTCTCCAGGCTCCAGGCATCACAGAACTTGTCGTACCACAGGCCACGGTGACCCTCTTCCCAACTGAGCGGCCCGAGCCTGTAAAGCGGGCGGGCCATCAGCGATTCTGACCTTTCGAGAGATGGGCGCGGCAGAGTTTCTTGTGCCAGGTGAGCCATTCCAGGGCCTCGACCTGGGCCCTGAGATAGTCTTGCTGCTCGGACTGCATCAGGCTCGCCAGCAGATCGCGGCTGCCCGGAAAGATGCCCTCGGCTCGACACAGCCAGTCCTGCAGGTTGTCCACGAGAAGCCTGTGCGCCCTCTCGTCCGGCCTTTGAGGCCCGGGGCCGGCAGCCGCCAGCTCGGTGGCCAGCGCCTGTCCCAGACCGTTCAGGCGCACCGCGGGCCCGAGCCGGTCCACGTAGGCGCGATAGCGGGCCTGGAAGTGCTCGCTCTCTTCACGCGGCACTTTCTCGAAAGCATGCTCGGCGCGAGCCTGCTCGAGCATCCTCATGACTGCCTCCGCGACACGGTAACCGCCAGCCAGCCCTGACCCACGGTTTCGTTTCCCCCCACCTGAAGATATGACTCATCGGAAAAGAGCTTCTTGATCCCCTCCAGGCTTGGAGCCGTGCGGCCCAGGAGAAGGCAATAGAGAACCGTATCGGCGGGCAGCGACTCCTCATACCAAAGGTTGTCGCTCTGCTTGTCCTCGTTAAGCACGTTGCGGGCCTGGACGGGAACGGCGTAGCGGACGAACCAGGCAAAATCGTCGTCGCAAACCAGGGCGACCTGTTGCTTCAGGCGCGCCTTCGTTTCCTGGTGGAAAATAAGCCGCTGCACGGACTCGATGACCTGCTCCGGAGCCGGGCCGGCCACCTCAAACTGTCGCTCCTCCAGTACCAGGTGGCCCTGTCCCGCCGTGAGCACCTTTCCGGCCTCAACGGTGGGCACCTGCGGAACAGGCCCCAATCCGGCTCGTCTCAGGTCTCGCCCGTAGCGCTCGACCAGGAACGGGCAGGTCAGCCAGCGATAGTTGCCCGTAAGCGAGCGCACCGGCAAAAGCAAGAGCCGCCCGTCCGAGACGAGGACGTCTCCGGCCCGGTCGCGCTCGCCAAACCATCGCCCTGCCTCATCTTCGGCCCGCGCCCGGTCGCGCAACGCGCCCTTCAGGCTCGACCCAACCACCACCGGGTAATCCGTGGCGCCCTCGCGGGCCACGGGAAGGTCCACCACGCCGAGATTACTTCCCGCTCCGGGATGCACGGGGGTTTCGGCCAGAAACCCGAGCATCAACGCGTCGGTCATCGTCTGTCCTCCATATCGTTCCAGTTGCTGAGAGCCACCAGGCCGAAGCCTGCGGCTTGCCCCTCGCCCACGCGCAGAACCGCGCCAGTCCAGCCCGCCGAGGGGGGACGGGTCACCCTGCAGAAAAGAACGCTGCCCGGAGCCAGATACCCGCGCTGAGGCAGCGGCTCGCGGTCCAGGGTGCTCCAACCCCCGATCCGCTGCGGCCGCTCCTGGCAGGCCGACACGACCTCCACAGCCGCATCCGTCCCCGAGAGCGCCAGCGTCTTGCCCTCGCAGACAACCTCGTGCGGGAGGTCGAGCGGGGTGAGAGCGATGAGCGCCACCGTTTCCGCTACCCGCGGAGCCGGCAGCTCCAACCTCCAGCCGGAGGCTCTCCACTCGGCCAATCGGGCTTCCCCTCCGAACGAGAGGAGCTCGCCGTCCTGCGGCAACCTGAAGGTCTTCGGGAGCCCTTCTACGCCGACGCCGACCGCCACGTCGGCAGCCAGCCGGAGGTGCCGTGGGGCAAAGAGCATCCCCTCTTCGGCGGCGCGCGTCTCGGGGTTGCGCTCCAGGGCCACCCGTCGCTCGACATGCCAGAGCTCCCGGGCCGCGACCAGGCTCTCTTTCGAAGGGAGCTCGCCCCTCAAAACCTGGCTCAGCCCGGTCACGGTCAGCCACTGCCCGTCGGCGGGTTTCAAGGCCAGGCTCAGGTCCACGGCGCCCTGCAGGGCCGGAAGCCGCACCGAGTCGCCCAGATCGCAAGCCACCGGCGGACCCGGGGAGAGGAAGGCTTGTGGCTCCCATCGGTCCTCATTCAGTCTCGCGCCGACCATGTGCCGGGGAACGGGAAACAGAGGAATGTCCTCGCGCAAGACCACGGGCCCCGTCAGGCGCAGCTGGCCCAGGTGCGCGGGGCCGTCGCCCAGAACTTCGTTCAGGCCGGGGTCCCAGCGTCCCTGGCCGGTCCATCCGTTGGCGCGCGCCAGCGCCGCCCGCACGGCCCCGGTCACAGTGGGCGGATGAGGAGGAAACAGGCCCCCAACCTCCGATTGCGAGGAGCTGTCGCTCGAGAACGGGGTACTGTCTCGAAAGAACCAGGTATCCACGGGGCTCAGCATGATCGGCCTCATATGCTCTCCTTTGCCGCCAGAAAGCGGGCCAGCACGGGCCCATCCAGGCCGACCTCCGGCCGCCCGGGCTCGCGGGGGCCGCAACGCGCGAGGAGTCCGGCCAGCAGCCCGGCAACCGATCGCGCCTCGGCTTCCCCCCCCTCCCGGTTGGCCAGGATCTCCGCCAGCAGCAGCTCGGAAACGTCCAGGCCAGCCGGCACCTTGCCCCATCCGCCGGGCTGCCAGCGCGGCCAGCCGCACAGAAGGCTCAGGAGGTGGCGCACGCGGTAGAGCATCCCTGAGGACAGCGCGCCCCCGCCGGAGCGCAAATTCTCCGCCAACCGCTCGAGGAGGTCCACCGCGTCGCCTTCCGGTCGATTCCAGCAGCTTACCCACTGGCAGTGAAGCCCGCCCGGATTCAGGATGCCCACCGCCAGGGAGTTCCTCTGGTTCTGCTCCTTGGCCACCTCGTCGAGCAGCCGGTGGGCCTCGGTCAGAACCGCGCCGAGCATCACACGGGCCTGGGCAAAGGCCACGGCGGCCGAAAGGGTGGCATCGCAAGACTCAAAGCACGCTCGATAGTGTCCCGAGAGAGCGGCAGCGCAACGCAGGGCGGTCCGGGCGGGCAGCATAGCCAACACGTCGTCTCCTCCCGCATACACGGTGACCCCGTCGTGACTTCGAATCAGTTCGGGAGCTGTCTTCGTGAAGCGGGAAAGCGCCTGGCCCACCACCTCCGCGCCCAGGGCCCCGACTAGGTCGCCCAACCGGTCCCCGTCGGCGAGCAGCAGGGCATAGAACAGGGGCGGCTCGCCGTGGGCTTCGTGAAGCTCCTTCAGGTGAGCCATGAGCGCCTCTCGCGAGGCGGCTTCCTGCAACGGGCAGAGTCGCTCGTCGGCGACGAAGGCCGCATGGAGGTAGTTGGCGTCCAGCCGGGCCAGGGGGCCGGTCAACCCGGGCAGTAGGAGGGGGTTACTCCCTGCCTCGTCGGGTGCGCTCTCGCGGGCCCTGGCGGCGTAATCGCGGGCCCCGTCCGGATCGCCGGCAATAACCTGCCGCAGCCAGGGAACGGCGGCGACCGTGACCGTGGAGGGCCAGCTGGAGGCGTCCACAGACCATCCCAGAGCCTTCTCGGCGACCCGCACAAAGAGGCGTTTGACCAGCGCGATCGAGCACAGCCGCTCGTCCTCGCGAACGTCCAGCCGACTCGTGCGCGCCCGCACACTCGCCCAGAACCGATCTTGCTCGGCTCGGCTGCGCGCGCGCACCTGGCCCGACAGCTCTTGCAGATCGTGCATGATGGTGCACTTGTCCCCGGGCTCATCGCTCAGCCGATGGGTCCGCCAGTGCTTGCGGCGGGCCAAAAGACCGACCTGGCCCGCGTTGGCTACCACCCAGGTAAGCTCCCAGAACGAGCCAATTTGCCGCTCCCAGATGGAGCGGGTTGCGCTCCCGACATCCGGCAGGTACCGCTCCCGGACCGCCTCGCAAACCTGCCGCCAGGCTTTGATCAAAGCGCTTTCGGCCGCGAGCGCCACGTCGCGAGGATCTTTCGAGCACTCTACCTCGAACTGGTTCGGCAGCGAGCCGATCAGGGGCGGCTGCCCGGTCCGAGTCCCACCGATCCAGGAATAGAGGGGGTCGTCCTGCACCCGGGGTCGAGTCAGCGTGCCCCCGGCCTGGACCGCACCGTGCATCGCCTGCCCGGCCAGGAAAGAGAGCAGATACGAGCTTCCCCAGAGGTCGCGCGTGCGACGCGACTGAGCCACAAACCCCTGCACTGGACCCAGCGAGAAGCTAACCACGAACGTCATGCCGTCACCTCCAGAGCCCCGGGCTGTTTCTTCAGCCGGTCCAGGAACTCGTGCAGGGGGCGGTAGAGTTCTTCTTCCAAAGCCTGCGGTACCGCCTTGCCCCCCACCGAGATGTCCGACTGCCCCCGGGGCAAGAACCGGGCCGGAAGCAGGCTGACCACCGCGACCGAAGTCTTTGCCTGGTGGATATGAAGGAAGAGAGGACTGGCCCGCCGGTCGAGCCCCGGCCAGGCCGGACCCACCTGTTGGTCGGCGGGTCGGCCGTAATTGTGCGGGAGTCCGAAGGCGATGCGGCGCGGGTGGGCCGGGCGCGCCGCAACGGGCAGCTTCATCAGGTCGTGGTCCTGGCGGAAATTTTTCTCCGAGTCGCACCCCAGCACTCTTCCGCCGTGCCCCCAGCTACGGTAGAGCATCATCTGCCGCCCCAGCCGTTCGAGCAGCGCGAGGGGCGGCTCGTCTAGCCTGCCCGGCACCAGGACGATGCGGCTCAGGCCGGAAAAGGCCGTGTGCTCGGGAAGCTCGTTTTCGCATCTCAAAAGCCGGGAAAGCTCCGAGCTCAGAGAGGACAGGTCGGCCGGCGCTTCCCAGAGCCGCTCACCGTCCTGGTCGAGCTGAAGCAGCACCAAGCTCCCGAAGCCCCGTCGGCTGCGTGCGCCCAGCCCGCCCACCAACCCCAGGCACTTCAGCGCCTCGACCAGGCTCTCTATCTGCTCTCGAGCGAGCCTGCGGCACCGGAGCGCCAGGGTGAACTCGAAGCTCTCGCGCAAGCAGGCCCGGGTCAGTTGCCCGGCCTGAGTGCCCCGCTTCCGGCTCGCGAAGGCTTCCATCAGCCCGTAGCCCAGGTAGCGAACCCCCTCTCCCACCACGGTGCCCCCCGACTGCAGCACCTGCCCGGCCGAGAGCAAAGGCGGATCGGCGGCCTCGCGCAGGCTCAGCAGCACCCTGGACTGGCCGCCCGCCGCGCTGCCGAAGAGCATGTCCTCCTCGCGGCGGGTCTCCGCCAGGATCCGACCCGGTCGCGCCAGCGCCCGCCACCAGAAGCGGAGCACGCCCTTGAGGCTGGGCAATCGCAGCTCGGCCTGGGTGATCGGGTCGGCCCCACCGCAGAAAAGAGGGGTGACCACCCGCCAGCGGGCCGTGAGGGTCGTGGTCATCTTTTCTTGCCTCCGTCCAACCAGAGGGCCTCCCCGGGTTGATAGGGGTCATCGTCCTGAAGCGTCGGTGGACGGCGATCGACCAGGCCCAGCTCCACCACCGGCCGCGCCAGCTCGCGGGCCTCTCGGGCCAGAGCCGAGCAGGCCAGACCCATCAGAGTGGTTCCTCCGGTGAGGTTCACAGCCACCTTCCCGGCAAGGGCCAGCGTCGGTCGGGCCTGACCGAGCAGGTTATCGATCTCCTGCAAGCCTGCGAGGGGGTCTTGAAACCGCAGGCGAACCGGCTCGCGCCCCGAGTAGCCGGCTCTCTCCAGGGCCTCTTGCAGCCGGGGCTCCGACTGGGGAGAGCACACCACCAGGCAGTCGCTCGGAGCGCCCAGCTTCTCGGTGCAAGCCCTGACAGCGCTGAACAGCACGCCGGGGCGGCCGCCCAGCGGGCAGACCAGTACCAGCTCGGGCGCTTGAGCGCCCGCGGGGCTCACCTCCAGAGAAATCTCGGGGCAACCCGACAGAAGCTCGGTCCAGTCCGACTGCACTTTTGCCAGCCTTTCCCGGAGGCCAGGCCTGAACAGGTCCTCGCGTCGCATCCCGTTGTGCGCAAAGGCGTTGCGCAGCTCGGCCAGCTCTTCCCAGAAGCCGGCCAACCGGCGTTGCTCCTGGCTCAGACTCTCCCGCAACTGGTTGTCTCCGGCCAGGTTGCCAAGAGCCCACAGGCGGGCCTCGCTCACATGACGGGATTCCCTGGAGAGCCAGTCCTTCTCCCTCCCCAGGCTCAGGCACGCCCAGGAGACCGTCCACTCGCGCATCAACCGAAGACCCGCCGGGTAACTCCCTCGCTCGAAAAGCTCACCCACCAGCTTTGCCTGTCTGTCCAGCTCCGAGCGCCCGAGCGAGGTGCGCTTCTTCCACCCCTGGCTCTCGGGGGCAAGCGTATAGGGCTCGAGAATGTCGGTGAGCTTCTTTACGATGGCCTCGGCTCGGGGAAGACGATGCGTTTCCCGCAGGGCTCTGGCCAGCGGCTTGACCTGGTCCTTGAGCAGAAATGCCGTCTCGTGCCCCAGCTCGAGGGGAAGGCCCGAGACAAAGGCCGTCGAGATGTGCTCGAGCCGCTCGATCTGTTTCTTGTCTTTGGGGTCCAGCCGACGGGCCAGAGCCCGGGCGCTGCCGGTCTCCTCCAGCTCCTTCAGGGCGTGCAGCCAGCCGGGCAGCTCGAGCAGCGGGCGCAAATCCAGGAACGGGCTGACCGGAACGCCCTGCTGCAAAAGACCGTAGTACGCGCCCCGGATCTCCAGCCCGGACAGGGCCGAGAGGTAGAGGCCGGCGATGTAGGTCAAGAACGAGAAGTGGCGGAACCCGTGCGTGACGTCCAACGTGATCCGGGTCGTTCCAGCTGGGAGCTTCTCCGCCACCCTCTTGAGGAATTCGTCCACATGCTCTTGCTGGTCTCCAGTCGGAACCTCGACGAACTGAGCGGGAGCTCTCCCATTCAGGAGCCGCTCCAGCTCGGGCCAGGTTCCCTCCTTCGCGTCCGGGGTGCACAGAGCCAGCACCGTATCCGGACGGTCGGCCTCGGGCAAGAGCTCCAGGAGCGCGACCGGCGCAAGAAGCGAGGTCACCTCGCGCTCTCCCAGCCGGTAGCAGCTCTCCCTGGGCTTGATTCCGAGCACGGTGAGCAGGGAATGCCCGCCCGCTCTTTCCGTCGGTGCCATCGCTCGCTCGCTCCTCCCTGCAGACTCGACCCTTCCAGCGTCACGGCGCGACGCTCGCGCCCAGATCGTCGTAGACCGCCAGGATCCGCTCCTTCGTCCGGTGCCCCCCATGGGCCCTCTCGTCGGCGCGCCGCGTGATCGGAAAGGTGTCCATCACGTACGCCACTCGTCGCGATCAAGCCGTTGAGCCGGAACTCGAGCAAGCGCTTGTCGCTCAGGCTCACTGCGAGCTGCTCCGCGGCTCCACGCAGGGCGACCGGACCCTGGTCGCGTTTCGAGAGATCCGATAGACTCCTGCCGGGCACCGCCGCACCCCTTCCACCCGGATTTCCGAAGGTCGGATCAGCTCCCCCCGACCAGGGTGGCTTTCAGCTCGAGATAACCGGGAAGCACACTCTGGTAGTCTTCGACCAGGCAGAAAAGGGCTACGGCCAGACCCTCCTGCTCGAGCAGGCGCACCAACAGCACCCTGTCCTCGTGGGTCCAGACGGCGAGCTGCTCGGAGCCCTCCCGGGCCACCACCACCAGTTGCTCAGAGCTCTGTTCGTCCTTCCTGGCATCGCGCTCCAGAGAGCGCACGAAGATCTGGGGCTTGAGCTTGCCGCTGTAGGCTCGGGGCGACATCTCCAACCAGGCTCCCTGGACCGAGGCCTGCCAGCCCAGCGGCGGATAGACCTTGCGCTCTGCGAGCGTCACCGGCAGCGTGCGCGGCTTCACCGCCGGCACCGGCCCCAGCCCCGGGTCGGCTCCAAGCTCCACCAGCTGCGTGACCACCGGATCCTGGGCAGTGTAGTAGCCGGCCACGTAGGTGGCTCCCTTGCGCAGCCGGCTGAGCGGAATCGATTTGCCCTGAAGGTCGTGCACCCTGGTCGCCTGGCCTTCAACGCGCACGGTTCTGCGGTTGCCGTCGCTGTCCTCGAGCACGGCTCGGTGCGTGCTATCGGGCACCTCCGCCAGCCGCCCCGAGCAAAGCTCGCGACGCCCTCCGCCGAGCGTGCTGAAGACCGGAATGTCGTCCTTGCGGTAGTGATGCGACAAAAGGTCGTAGCCCAGCACATCGATGAGCACGGGCGGGTAGCCCTGGGCAATCACCGGCAGGGCCAGCAGCAAGATCAGCAACCAGCTCTTCATCGGCCCGCCCTCTGCCAGTCTTTCAAGACTTTCTCCACTATCTGGATGCGGGTGCTGACCGAAGGGTGGGAGCCCTGGCCGTCTGCCCCCACAGCCCAGTTGCCGAACTTCTCAACATTAGCCCGCTTCATCTTCACCAGCGCCGACAGCATTCCAGTCGGGTTGTAACCGGCCAGCGTGGCGTAGCGGAGGCCCCGCACGTCGGCATCGAGCTCGTCGCCATGATTCCACAGCTGAGATTCGTTGCGAAAGTCCTTGTCCTTCCAGCTCTTGGCCATGCTCTGCACCTGGCTCTCGATGGCTCGATAGCGACCTTCAAGCTGGCGAATCTGATTGGAGACCCGCGAGATCTCCGTCTGCGCCTGGCTGACGTAGGAGATATCTCCGGTTTGCTGGTAGTAGGCCTGGGCCCTGCGGTAGAGGTCTTGCAGCTCGTTCAGGCGAGCGTAGAGGCTCTCGAGCTGGGCGGCCAGGCGCTCTTGCTCTGCGCGCAACTGCTCCATCCCCCCCGAGAGGGCGGACATCTCGTCGCGCCGGTAGCTCGCGTTCTCCACCGAGCGACACATTCCGTGGCCCATCTCGTGGGCCAGAACCCCCGCCAGCTCGTCGTCGGTCAGCTTCAGCTCCAGCAACCCTCGCGAGACGCAGATGAACCCCGCTCCGGTGGTGAAGGCGTTCGGGTCCCGCTCGTTGGAGATCGAGTAGATCCACAGGAGGCTGGGAGCTTCCGTCCGGTCGCTCAAAAGCTCTCCGATCATCTCCATGCGACGCTGCTCCTCGGGCCAGGTACACACCCCCTCCTGGTGGAGGACCCGCTGCATCATGGCGCGCGCGGTCTGCCATTCCCTGCCTCCTGGCCGCTTCTCGATCTTCTTGCGCTCTTGCTGGGCCTGGGCGCTTACCAGGTCGGTGAAGCCCAGGGAAGGGTTCGGCCGCCTGCTATATCCCAGCGCCAGGGCCACCTTGACCAGCGGGATCAGGTGCTCGTTGCCCTGCATCACCATCTCCCCGACGACCGTCTCGTCCACCAGCACCCGCGGAGGATCGTAGGAGATCCGGTTCAGCTCCTCGGCCCGGAGCAGACGCTCGAGCTCGGCCTGGGGCACATAGGTCTCGTGCCCGCGGATCACCGCCTGTCGCACCGGCTGGTTCCGCACGTAAAGCTCCTCGGCCAGGGCCATCCTGGTCGCCAGGAGGAGCAGCAATATCAGACAAAGGTTGTGCTTACTCATGGCCTGAGTCTACGTCGGAGGAATGACAGCTACTGTCGTCGGACACTGCCCCAAAGTGATCCGGTGTTGTGTTCACTCCGAGGCGTATTCCTGGCTTGAAGCCCACTCCAGTATGCCCAGCATTGAGATCCGGAACCAGGCGCACCTGGAAGTTGCCAGAGTTGATTTCGGCGATCTGTTCTGGTAGGGCCACAGGCTACCGGAAGAGTCTCATCCTACAGGCCTGGAGCTGGTCCGAGACAGGCCCTCGATGCTGGCGATCTTAACTCACGCCTCAGCCGGGTCCGGGTTCCCGCCGGGATCGTTCTGCCGAGTCCAGCCAGCGCGCGTTGACCGACCGTCCCTCGAAGGCGACCAGCTGCAGCTCTTCGGCCAAAATCCGCTGCTCGGGACGATCTTGGGGTGACCACGTGGAAGCGCAGGCGAACCAGCAAGGTGGTGCACCGACACCACCGGGTCCGGATGGCGCCGGTGCGGCGCGCCCGCGCCTCACCCAGCTCGTAGAGCACCTGAAGGCGGCTCACGCATTCTTGTCAGCGAAGGGTTCTCCCCTCACCTGGACCCCACCCGATGTTGTGCTAGACTCATGGGATGTTGCGCCGAGGCATCTCCCTGGCCGAGCTGGTGCTTTCATTCTTCTTGCTGGCCGCCGGCATCATCGTGGTGGCCCAGCTCTTTCATGCCAGCCTGCGCCGCAACAGCAACTCGGCCCAGCAGGCCCGTGCCTGCCTGATCGCCGCCGCCAGGCTGGCCGAGGTTCGCGAGTGGGCGGCCACCACCGGGGCGGGGGCCTATAACTTCGACAACTGGGGTCCTTACACCAACGTAACCATCAACGACCCGGACGAGCCCATGTTTCAGGTGACGGTGCGCTCGGCCGCCCATACGGTGGGCAGCCCGGCCACCGAGCTGGAGAATCTCCAGACCGAGCCCCGCACTCTCACGCAATCGCTCCGCAAGGTGGAGATCACCGTGACCTGGGGGGGCGGCCGCACCTACCGCCTGGTTTCCCTGGTGGGCGACCCGGCTCGCCAGCTGTTGAAAAGCCCGGTGCTCGTGCAGGCGACCTCCGGGCTGACCAACCCGGTGAGCTACGGGGCCACGGTCAATTACCAGGCCACCCTGCGCGACAGCTTCGGCAACCCCGTTCCCGAAGTCGGCATGCTGTGGGGGGTGGAGCCGGGCACCGGGGACGGGGTGCTGGACTGGACCCACCGCGACGGCCGAACATGTCGCTTCCTCAACCGCTACTACCTCAAGGACGGAACCGCCGTGCCCGTGCCCGGCACCTGCTGGGTGCGAGCCAGCACCCTTTATGACGGCCAGAACGCCACCGCTCTTGGGCCTCAGATGGTGCTGGCCCCGTGAGGCGAGGCACCAGCCTGCTGGAGCTGATCATGACCCTGGCCATGGTGGGGGTCATGCTGCTGCTGGTTGGCCAGCTCTCCTCGGGCTACTGGAAGGCCTACCACTCGGCCGACCGCTCCGAGATCTACCAGGGCAGCCTGATCGCCACCCAGATCGCCTGGGAGTTGGAGCAGGCCCTTTCCGTCACCCAGCCCGCCAACGGCGCCACCGGCTCGATCCTCACCTTCACGATGATCGATCCCCTTGACCCGACCCGAATCAACCCGGGCACCGCGGTGGCCCCCTGGAACCCGGCCGGCAACGTGGTCACCCGGCGCTACGAGGTGATCAACCAGCAGCTGATCCGCACCGAGGGAGGCGTCAGCGAGGTGCTTGGCCAGGTCCAGGGCTTCAGCGTCGATCGACGCGATCCGACCCTGGTGGTGGCCGTCTCGGTGCAGCCCGACCAGGTGGTCTACCCCTGCCGCGCCCGGGCCTTGTTGCGCCGATGAAGAAGCGTGGCAGCATCATCATGTCCTTGCTGCTGCTGGCCATGCTGCTGGTGCTGGGCATCGGCATGGCCTCCCAGTCGGCCCGACGGGGGGAGGGAACCCGCTCGCTGGGGGATGAGTTGGCCGCCCGGGCCGCGGCCGAGGCCGGGCTGGAGGATGCCCGGGTGAAGTTGCTCAAAGATCCGGGCTTTCTGCCCTCGGAAGCCCTCCAGGAGATGAGTTATTCAGAGGTGCTGACTGACCTCGCGGGCCAGCCCTACGGACGCTACACGGTGACCCTCGACTTTCGTTTGCGCGGTGAGCCGCACCGCCTGCTGCGCATCATCTCGGTGGGGGACGTGGGGGCCGAGGGAAGCTCGC
>CAYYHB010000128.1:0-14735 GCA_964471395.1 uncultured Burkholderiales bacterium
TGTGCGCGGTTGACCTGGGGGCGCATGCGCACCCAACTCCCCGGCGCAGGCGAACGGTGTCCGGAACAGGCGTCCACGGACTGCGGCTGCCCCTCCGCAGGCCGGCGCGCTGGCACGTCCGCTTTCAGCCCCCTTTCAGCTCTTGCTGGCAGACTGCAGGAACAAGAACGGAGGTCTGTCATGATCGGAGCCCTGTCTCAGCTTTCAGTCAACTGGTCCCCCACGGCGCCCCTCAGCGCGGCCAAAGCCCCCAAAGCCGAGCCCAAGATCACGCCCGACGGAGTGGAGCTGAGCCTGCCGGCCATCGACCCCGAGCCGCTCCCTCCGGTCTCGATGAAGCTCGATCTCGAGCAGTTCCGGGTCAAGCCGGGGGAAGACATCGACCTCACCCAGATCTCGACCGCCCCGCCCGAGGGCGTGCCCACCTCCAAGGCTGACTCCGAGCGGCTGCTCGAGGCCATGCACAAGAAGATCTCCGAGCTGCAGCGCCGGCTCTTCTCCGAGAACCAGCGCTCGGTGTTGTTTGTCTGCCAGGGAATGGACGCTTCCGGCAAGGGCGGCACCTTCAAGGACGTCTTCGCGCCGCTGATGCTCAAGACCGAGGAGGGAGTGGAGCGGGCCAGCTTCAACGTGCCCACCAAGCTCGAGGCCGACCACGACTTCCTGTGGCGAATCACGGGCGAGATGCCCCGCAAGGGCAACATCGGCATGTTCGACCGGGGCCACTACGAGGACATCGTCGAGGTACGGGTGGCAAACCTTGCTCCCGAGGAGGTCTGGTCGGCCCGTTACGACCAGGTCAAGGATTTCGAAAAGCAGCGCGGCGACCTGGGCACCAAAATGGTCAAGATCTTCCTGCACATCGGCAAGGACGAGCAGAAACTGCGCCTGGAAGAGCGGCGGGATACGCCCCACAAGCAGTACAAATTCAACGCCGGCGACGTGGAACGGCGCGAGCAGTGGGACGAATACCAGCAGGCTTACAGCGACGTGCTCACCCGCACCAGCACCGAACAGGCGCCCTGGTACGTGGTGCCGGCCGACGACAAGGAGGCCCGCAACCTGATCATCGCCAGCATCCTGCTCAAGACCCTGCAGGAGATGGATCCCCAGTATCCCAAGCTGCCCGACGATCTGGCCCGCCTGCAGATTCAGTAGGAGGCCAGAAGGTCCGCTCGCGAACCTTCCAAGATGCCCTCCCCTCGAGAACGGGCCTCTTACCTGTTCCAGTGTCGCAAATACGACAGCGCGATCGAGGCGTGTCTGGAAGGGCTTGCCGCCGAACCAGAAGAGGTCTCGTTCTACGGCGTCAAAGCCAGCTGCGAGCTCAAGTTGGGCCGTTACGCCCAGGCCGAGGTGACGGCCCGCGATGGGCTCAGCCTTCGACCCGATGATCCAGGCTGCCTGGGCAACCTGGCCGTGGCGCTCTCGGTCACCGGATATCCCGAAGCCGAGCACCATGCTTGCAGACTCCTGGAATTGACCCCCGGGAATGCTAATTCCTGGGCTGTCGCAGCTCAGGTAGCCCTGAATCAGGGGAAACACCAGCTCGCCCGGGAGCGAGCCAGGAAGAGTCTCGAGCTCCAATCGAGCTTGCCGGAAGCTCGCACTCTTGAGGCGCTAGCACGGGCGCGCGCCGGCATAGCCTCGAAAGAGTTCTTGCTGAGCCTCCTGGCCGAGCAACCCGAGTCAGCCCTCGCCCTGGCCATTCTGGGCGAGCACGAGCTTGTTGCAGGCCGGGCCCAGGAGGCAGAAGAGTGCTTCAAGGCCGCGCTGGCAGAGGAACCTGAGGACAAAGGCTACCAGCGAATGTTGCTGGCAGCTCGGCGCTGCCAACTTCCCGTTCTGGGGCGGCTGAGCCTGGCGCTGGCGCGACTTGCCCATGCGGTTGACCGTCAACCGCTGACCGCTGTGCTGGGAATCGGCCTGCTGTTGACTGTGAATATGGCTGCCTTTCCTCACTCATTGGCCCTGCCGACTCTGTTCGTTGGTCTCTGGATGGTGCGCCCGGTCGGGAACTTGCTGGTGCGGGCGGGCCCACGGCTCGATTCGGAAGCCCCCCTGGTCGTCCTGGTGGCACTCGGGAGCCTGCTGCTGCTGGCCTTCGATTGGCAAGATCGCTACGTGCTCGGTTTTTTTGCCAGTATCGTTCCGCTGTCCTTGTCCTTCGTGGCCCGCCCTCGGACTCGCAGTTTCTTTGCTTTCTTGTTCGCTGCCACAGCAGTGTTGGCTCTGCTCCAAATTCCTACAGCGGTTCTTCCGCTCTTTCTCGTCTCGACGCTGGTGGCCATGTTCACATGCACCTCGATGGCTCAGGTCTAGAGCCTACAGGCACCGCCGGCTCCGGAAGCGAATTCTCGTTCATGGCCACTGCCCGAGCCCTGGCGAACTTTCTGCTCGAGTGCCGTAACTACGACAAGGCTCGCCAGGCCTGTGTCGAGGGCCTGGTGGCCGAGCCTTATGATGTCTGGCTTCTGGGCCTGAAGGCAATCTGCGAGCACAACCTGCAGCATTATCGAGAAGCCGAAGAGACGGCCCGCAACGGGCTGAGCCTGCAGGCCGAGGACGTGGTCTGCCTGCGCATCCTGGCCCTCACGCTGGCTGTGATGAGTCGCTACGAAGAGGCCGAGGAGATTGCCCAGAAGGCGATCGGGGTCGGGCCCGAGGACGCCAGGTCGTGGCTTGCCGCTGGCAGGGTGGCCCTCTACTGGGAGAAGTATGAGCAGGCACGGGAGCGAGCCGAGAAGGCCCTGGCGCTCGACGCCGACCTGATGGAGGCGCGCTGGCTGCTCGTGACGGCCCGCACCGATACGGGCAAGGCCTCGAAAGCGGAGGTGCTCGAGCTCCTCGCTCAGCACCCCGACTCGTCCGAGGTCCATCGCAACCTGGGCTGGCTCGAGCTGGTGGAAGGGCGGCTGAGGGAGGCCGAAACGTGCTTCCTGGAGGCTCTCAGCAATGCTCCCGAAGAGGCGGCCTACCGGCGCTTGCTGCTGGCGGTCCGCCGCTGCCGCCTGCCGCTGATCGGGCGACTGCAACTCTCCTTCCTGCGCTGTGCGCCCACCCTCGATCGGAGCCCTGGCTACCTCGCTCTCATCCTGCTCCTGCTGGGCGCCAATCTCTACTTCGCCCCCGGCTACCCGGTTCTGCCCGTCCTGGTGATTGGTTTGTGGATGCTGCGGCCGGTGGGCAACCTGCTGGTCGGTCGGGGACCTCTCATGGTCGCTCGCGAGCGACTCGAAGCCTGGCTGGTGATCTTCGTGGCCCTGGCCAGTCTTCTGGTACTCGCCCTGGGCTGGGAGGTCTGGTACGCGTTCGGGCTCTTCACGAGCATCATTCCCCTCATACTGGCCTTCATCGCCCGCGATCAGGCCCGGGCCTTCTCGGCATGGCACTTCCTTGCTACCGCAACGCTGGCGCTTCTGCAGCTGCCGGCCATGGCCATCCCGATGCTTGCGGCTGTAATGCTCGCGGGAGGCCTGCTGGGCACCTGGATGGTTCAGCTCTGAGGCTTCTTCCATTCCTCCGGCCAGAGGGCCGAGGCCTGGGCCGGGTTGAGCATCCACAGGAAAGCCAGCTGCCCTCGCAGACGCGCCTCAGCCTCGCGACGCCGGTGCAGGGCGGCTCGCAGGCGACGGCGCTCCTGGCGAGAGCGGCCCAGCGTCTGATTGACCACCACCCCGGTAACCGACTGGCGCCGGCCCGAGCCCATCAGCACCGTCTTGTCGGGGTGGACCGCGAAACCTTCCTCGGTGATGATTCGCCGGGCTCGCTGTAACAGGCCCCAGCCGGTCTTGTGATCGTGATCGCCCGAGAAGGCCAGGTCGTCAGCGTAGCGCGTGTAGACAAAGCCAAACTTGCGCGCCAGCCCGGTCAAGCGTCGGTCCATCCGCAGCACCATGGCGTTGCTCAGCCCGGGGCTGGTGGGGGCGCCCTGGACGCAGTGCCGCGGTCCTACGGGCACGTGGTAGAGCTTGCCCTCCACCTCCACCGGCTGGCGCACCGACTCGGTCATCAGGAGGGCCAGGGCGGTGGCCACGGGATAGCTGTATCCGTAAGCGATCAGAAGGCCGCGCAGGCGCGGGAAGGTGACCGTGGGGAAGAAGTCCTTCAGGTCGACCTTGAGCACCAGCTTCTTGCCCACGTGCAGCGCAGCCCCGCTCTTGATGCTGCGGCCCTTGCGAAAGCCGTGAGCGGCCTCGTGCACCGGCAGCTTCTCCACCAGCAGCCCGAGGAGCTTGCGCTGCAGTGCCTTGAGGCGGCGCTTGGGAGCCATGATGTGACGCTCACCCCCTCCCCGCTTGGGGATGGCGAAGGTCACGTAGTGGGCGGCCCGCTCCTTCTCGCGATGCAGGGCGAAAAACCAGAGCTGGCGCTGGCTCAGTCCCAGGGCCGTGGCCAGCTCCTCCTCGGTCTTCCAGACCGGCAGGCCATAGCGGGCGAGCTGCTCGACATCGGGCAGCAAGTCGCGCAGGGTGCGATTGCGAGTGCGCATGCTGGCCCCGAAGAGACGCTGGGCCTCGGCCCTGCTCATCAGGCGCTTCTTCTTGCCGAAGCGCACCGGGGGATGGGCCTTGGGCAAGAGACGCCGGTCGCGCAGGGCCCGGCGGCGGTGATCGGGCTTGAGGGGGCCGCCGCTGACGTCGACCGTCTCCGAGACCTGGTCTTCGTCCTCTGATTCGAGGCGCGACACGTCGCGCCTGGGCGGCTTGCCGGTCAGCTTGGAGGAGAGCCACTTCCAGAGGCTCATCGCAGGTCGCCCTCGCGCCAGAAGGGAGGCACGCCGTCACAGCGCCGCGCCTGCCCGGCCACCGTCACCGCGCCCGAGGAGGGAGCAGCCACGCAGGCTTCATCTCGGGGCCCACGATGCTCGGGCAACGAAAGTCCGTTCAAAAAGGAGCGAGAAGGCCGGCTCAAGGCTACCTGCGAGGCCCTGGACTCAGGGCTCCCCATTGTTTGGCACGATGGGGACCTTGGCGAAGTGATGGCGACAATGCGCCTCCACGGCGAAACACCGTGGAATCGTTGGCTAACTCTGACGAGCCGGCCTCCCCGCTCAAACTGCATCTTCGTCACTCTCCCCCACCGGGGCCTCCACCGAGCTGGCCTGATCCACCCGCAGCTCGGCGCTCTTTTCGATCAGGGCCAGGATGTGCTCGCAGGGGCCCTTCCCAAGCAGGTTCTCCTGGAAGAAGGGGCACTCGCAGGTTCCAAAAATGGCCCGCCCGCGCTCGTTGATCACCGTCTCCACGGTCAGGGAGTCCACCTTCCCGCGCACCCGCCAGTCGCGGTAGACCACCTCGCGCTCCACTTTGCCCTCGGGGGTCTTGAAGCGGCGCACCTTGCGGGTCTCTTGAGCCAGGCACTCGGTGAGCTCGGTGCTGCCGAGCAAGAGCGGCACGCGAGCCTGGCGCACGTCGGGGGGATAGAGGCGAGCCTCGTCCAGGGGCACCGGGAAGATCTCCCGCCAGCGATACTCCTTGCGGTCAGGGTCGTAGAGGGCCTGTCCCCGGCGCACCAGGTTGTCGAGGGCGGCGATGGGCTCGCGCAGACAGAACTTGTCGCGCAGCTCGAGCAATGTATCCCCCGGATCGCCAGAGGGAGGCGAGAGCAACGAGAAGCCAGGCTCCTGGAAGTTACGCGCCGACCAGCCCGACAGGCCCACCAGGAAGCTCATGGAGGGCAGCTTGACCAGATAGAAGCTGGGCAGGCCCCGGCCCTTCAAGAAAACGTGCACGCTGTCGGCGAACGGCAGCAGCGACTCGAGCAGGCGCAGGCGGTCGCGACCCCAGGTGCGCACCTTGCGGGGGGCGTCGTAGCCGTGCACGGTATCGTGCAGCGTAAAGCTCTTCTCCCAGGGCTCAAGCACGATGCGCACCGGCTGGTCGGGCTCGAACTCGTAACGTAAGGCGCGCGGAGCCACCTTGCCCTTGGAGTAGCGCAGGTAGCGGATGGGGGCGAGCAGGTCGACCGGACGAAGCACGAGTCGAATGCCGGGCATGGTCATCGACGCCTGCAACTCCAGGAGGCCGCGCAGGAACGTCTCGGGCAGCTCCACCTCGGGCTCGGCGCGTCCACCGCCCCCGGCCGTCAGCACCTGAAAGCCGGCCGGGTCGATGGCCAGCTCGGTGCGCCGGCTTGAGCGCATCTCCCCCAGAGCCCCCCACATCCAGGCGCTGAAGTCGACCGATGTGGTGCCCATCTGCACCGCTCCCTCTGGCTCGAACAGATCGCTATCCAGCGCCAACTGCACGTAGACGGAGAGATCGGCGCTGAAGCCCTCCATGAAGAGCCGGTCGGGATGCACCGTCACCAGCGGGTCGATCTCGTGCCAGCTGTCCCCCCCGCGCCAGCTCCAGAGGGCCTCTCCGAAGGCCCTCAAGCCGAAGCGCACCAGCGGGATCTCACGCCGGACGCGCCCCTTGAAGCGCACGGGCCGCTCGGCCGTCAGGCCCAGCAGCGAGCGCTCGGGGTCTGACTCAAAGACGCTCGGGGTGGCATAGTTGAGGCAGAAGATCATCGGTAGACTACCGGCTGCTCGGAGGCAGAGCGGAGCTCGGGCCAGCGATGGAGCAAGCGCCCAAGCAGACCCACCAGCTTCTCCTTGGGATAGCGCTCGTCGGGCAGGGCCAGAGCCAGGCGGGCTCGCTCGTGCACTTTGCGGGCCACCTCGAGCGAGCTGCCGGCCACGTTGAGCAGGGCCTCAAAGGCCAGGGCGCGGGTGATGCGGTGCAACGGGCGCAAAAGGGTTGCCAGCAGCAGGCTGAGGTGCTCGCAGGCGATGACTCGGGCCCGCTCGTCATCCAGGCTGAGCACCCGATAAGCCAGTGCCTGGACGTGAATCTCCGAGCCCTCCACCAGATCGGCCACGGCCTCGGGGCTGTCCAGGAAGCTCCGGGCCGAGCGTTCGAAGAGCAGGCGCGCCAGGGGGTTCTCGCGGATCAGCACGTTGTAGTGGGGCAGGGTGTAAGCTGGCACCCTGGTCAGCACGGCCGCCGCTCGCCGCGCGAAAGCCCCGTTCTCCTTCAGAGAGCGATAGTGCTCGGTCAGCTTCGCTACCTCGCCGGTGGAGCGCTTGACGGCCAGAAAGCGGCTGGCCAGAAAGTCGAGCAGCTCCTCGTCCTTGAGCGCCAGAGCCCGATCCACCAGCCGCTCGTAGACGGGCTTGTCCGACCAGGGCGCGACCTGAAGATGCAGCTTGAACGGGCCGCGCACCAGGGGCGGGAAGCGCTCGTAGAGGGCGATCGCGGTCGACTCCTCCAGCGACTTGACGTGGGCCAGTCCCAGCGGGCCGATGTTCAGCTCGCGTCCCACCCCGGCCAGGGCCAGCAAACGGCGCAGCACCTCTTGCTCGTCCATCGTTTTGTCGGCCACCAGCTTGCGAAGGGTGTCGTTGAACTCGCCCCGATTCGAGCAGATGCGCACCAGGGCCGACCAGAGGTCGAGCCAGTTCTCGCGCAAAGCCAGGTCGACCAGCTTGCCGTAGTTCCCCCGCACCAGCCAGGGGCCCCACACGTCGCCCACGTGCTTCTTGACGTAGGGCAGCACGTCGCGCCCGCGGGCCTCGCACAGCTTGTAGAGCCCCATGCCCGGGTCGCGTCGCAGCCCCTCGGGGTGGCGCCGCTCGAGCTCGCGCAGCAGGCGGGCCGGCTCGGGAATGGTGCGGGCCAGATCGAGCACGTCGGCCTCCCAGCGCGCCGCGGTCACCTGGCGGCGATAGAAGCGGAAGGCGAACTCCTCGTCCAGCTTGAGGGCCCGTGTGAACAGCTTGTCCCAGAAAACCGGCTTGAGGAACGAGAAGGGCAGGTGCTTGAGGATGAACGGGCCGGCCGCGGGCGGGTCGTGCTCGAAGAGCTCGAGGGCGGTGGGCTCGTCGAGCTGAAACCAGACATCCAGCTTGCGCAGCTCCAGGCGCCAGCGTGCGGCACCCAGATTCGGCGTGAGGCGCCGTCGCAGCTCCTGCACGAAGACCGCGTTCGCCTTGTCGGTGCGCCAGGCGGCCGCGTCCATGACCTTCCAGTACCAGAGGCGCTGGAACAGCTCCACGTCGTCCTTGCCGTCCACCTCGGCGAGCCAGGCCGTGAGCTCGCCCTGCCAGCGAACCGGGGCGTACTTCCATCCTCCCGTCCAGCGGTGGGTGGAGAAGTGGGCCAGGATGAAGGGACGAAACAGCACCGGATTGCGCTTGGAGAGCACCGGGCCCCACATGAACGTGAGGCCATGAAAGCCATAATGCCGGCCCAGCGCCTCCAGCTCGGCCAACAGAGCCCGGTCGTCGAGGGCGGCGTCGAGCAACGAGCGAACCCTCCGCTCGAGCTCTTTGGGCTTGATCTTGGAGAGCTCAGAGCTCGCCAATGTCCTCGTTCCAGAGGGTCGGGTTGTCAGCGATGAAACGCTCCATCAGCTCGTGGCACTCATCCAGGTCGAGATCCACCACCTCGACCCCGTGCGACTCCAGGAAGCTCTTGGAGCCAGGAAACGAGCGCGACTCGCCTACCACCACCTTCGGGATGCCGAACTGCACGGTGGCCCCACCGCACAGGTAGCACGGCATGAGAGTGGAGTAGAGCACGGTGTCCTTGTAGGAGCCCACCCGCCCGGCCCGGCGCAGGCAGTCGATCTCGGCGTGCAGGATGGGGTCGTGCTCTTGCACTCGCCGGTTGTGACCCCGCCCGATGATCTGGCCGTTTCGCACCAGCACCGAGCCGATCGGGATCCCCCCCTCGGCCAGGCCCTGGCGCGCCTCCTCGATGGCGGCCCGCATGAACTCGTCCATGCAAGGGCGCTTCGCGGGATTTTGGGGGCGGCCCTGCAGGTCAGCGGCGAATGCGCAGCAGGCTGGAGCCTACCCGAAGCTGGCCATCGAGCAGCTCGATGGTCGTCCTCTGGGGGGCCAGAGCGGGTCGATCCAAAAGGCGGGCAGCCAGGGCCCGCTGATACCACTGCTGCTCCTTCACGGTGTGAGCCTGGTCAGGGGCCAGCAGGTGGCGGCCGCCCTCCGGGTCGGTGAAGCTGAGCTGTCCCTCCGCGGTGACCTGGAGCTCGCTCACCTCGGGCAAGAGCGCGACCAGCTTGCCGGTCTGGCCGTCCCAGACCGGGACGTCGCGATCGGCCAGCACCACCCAGCGGCCGTTCTCCAGCGCGTGCATCTGCCTGGTGAGATCCACAGCTGGCTGAGGCAGCTCCAGCTCGGCTCCAGCAGTTGCCTCACCGCTGGGGCGGTCGTAGCGATAAAGGCGGGGCGCCGCATCGAGCACCGCCACCAGGTCCGAGCCAAGAAACTGATGGGGCTTGAAGCCCCCGCCCTGGCTGGCCACCCAGCCGGCCCTTTCCAGAAAGCGCTCCTTCTCGCTCAGGTTGGCACCCTGCAGAAACTCGAGGCGAGCGCAGCGCTGGTGGACATCTTTCTCATAGTCCTCGGGGTGTACCTCAGCCAGGGGCAGGACAGCGGGCTCGCTCTGTCCAGGTGAGGTCAGATGGAAGTTGAACCTGGCCAGGCCGGCCGCATTCTGGTCTTCGGTGACCACAGCCAGGGTGCCATCGGTCAGATACTCCACATCGCGCACGGTGTGCTGGAACGCCTTCCAGGGCAGAAGCTGGTTGCCCTGAGAAAGGTAGACCGTGTTCTTGATGGCCACCGCAAGCCCGCCGGCGGGATTCTGGTCGAAGGCGGTGGCCTTGTCCGGGAGGCGAGCCACTTGCGGCATCGGCAACCAGCCCTGTCGCTCGAGAAATCCCAGCACGCGCCCCTTGAGAGGCAGCTCAACCAGGCTGGCGGTGCCGTCTTTGTGCAGGACCTGCCCGATGGCCGTGCGGCCGTCCCGGCTCAGGCTGACCTGGCCGCCGAACTGGAACTTGCCCAGGTCCATCGAGTAGGACTTGTGATAGGTGGGATTGTCCTGGCTGCCGGTGTTGTAGGTGAACGAGTGCTCCCAGTCGCGGTCGTCCTCGTAGTAAGACAACCGCACGCCGTCGGCCGCAGTGTCCTGGCGTGTGTCGATGGACACAGAGCCATATTTCATCGGGAACGTCTGGCGCAGCTCGGGCAAGATCCTCACTTGGTCAGGATAGGGGGAAGACCTGAAAAGTCTCTATTCTCCGAGGAGCCGCTCGAAGTTGGCGGTTAAGGCGCCGCGCGTTGAACACTTCAGGAATTGGCGCGGCGCCGTTCAACAGATTGTCCACACTCCCGCGCGTTCTAATTCTGAACGGGTCAACGCGCGGGAGTGTAGCTCGGAGTCATCCAGGGCCTGCTCGAACTGCCCGAGCCAGGAGCGAACGTACTCGACATCAAGTCGACCCCGCTGGCGAGCCACGATGCCGACGGCATCCTCGTAGTCGCGAGGCCTCGTGGAGAGGAGCTTGTACACGATCAGGTCCTCGGCCGTGCAGACCTGGGCCCGTACCTCCGGCGCCACCAGCGCCTCAACCCGACGCTCGATCGCCGATCGGTCAAAGGACGTGTCAGAGAGCAGGTAGTCGACTCGAACCCCGCCGTCCTGCTGGCAAAGAGGATTCCGTTGCGCTGAAGGAAGGTCCGCGTCTCGGCCGGGCACCCCTGAGGAAAGAGAGTCCCGAGCAATCGGTCCGCCTGAGCGCGGGTTAGAAGCACTTCAACGTCCTGGGTGGCCCGCGGCAGACCCCACACGGCCACGGCGATCCCCCCGATCACGGCCGACTGGATACCAGCGCCCTCCAACCGGGACTGGGCCTCCAGCAGCGCTCTCCAAACCTGCTCCATCTAGGGCAACGCACGCAGGCGCTCTTGCAGCTTGATGAGATGCTGCAATCGAATCGGCCGCACCACCGGCTCGGCCAGCTCCATCTGGTAGGCCAGGGCGCTTTGAAGCTCGGCAAACTGCCGGCAGCTCTCTTCGATGCCCAGGCTCTCGAGGCCGTCATAGCGCGCTCTCTCGTTCTCGACCCAGGCGAGCGAGTCTCTTGCGAGCTTGAGGTCATCCACGCTGCAGGCTTCGGCGCAAAGCATTGGCGAGCCTGTCTTCTGAACAGAAACAACCCGGCAACCAACCAGGACAACTCCCCTGCTATCGTCGGACCCGTGAACGTCGCGGAAGGCAAGCAGCCCATCTCGGTGGACCTGAAGTACACCGTGCCGGTCTATGACCGCGTACAGCTCGGCACCATGCCGAAAGACTACTTCGACCAGAGCCCCACGCCCGCCATCGGCGAGGTGCACTTCGGCGACGCGCCCCCGCCCCAGCACCCTTTTGCGGTGTTCCGCCAACTCCCGCGCCTGAATCCGGACGGCACGGCTCTGATGGAGCAAAAGAGCGAGCACCTGGAAGGCGCTCCCAAGAACGTCTTGCACACCGGGCTGGCCTGGGGGGCCGGGGCCGCTCTGGGCGGCGCCCTGGTGGGGGGCGCGCTGGGCCTCTGGCTGGGCCACCCGTTCCTGGCGGCCTCGGCCGGGGCGGTGGTGGCCGGCACCGGGGTGGGCCTGTGGCAGGCCAAGGAGGCCAACAAGGACCGGGTGGCGCTGGTGTGGCGCCCCCACGCTATCGAAACCCACCAGATGAAAGGCTTCCGAGAGCTGGTCACGGCTGGCAAGCAAAACGGCCAGGACGCCTACTATCATCATTTCGAGCCCATTCTCGACACCCGGTTGGTAGGCAACTACCAGACCCCTCACATCGAGCACTACCAGCTCAACGGGGATTGCGGCTGCTTGTTCAAGAAGGAGAAAACCTCACCGACCCGCACCTCCTGAGCCTGCTACAATGGCCCCATGCAATTCATCGCCTACCTGCCCGAGCCGGCTGAAGTCATCGCCCGCGCCGTTGAGAACGCCATCCTGGAGGCAGGCTATCGCGCCGGCCAGGGAGAGGATGGCTGCCGCGCCGCTGTTTTGGAGGTCGAGCCGCTGGCGGGGGCTTGCTGCGTACGCTTTGTTGGCTCCGGCGTTCCCCTGGACACGCTCCTGACATCGCGTCCGGAAGTCTACATTCACTGGTGTGAGCGGGGCTCGGTCTACGAGAGCTACCGTGAGGGTAAAATTGTCGAGAGCCTGAGCCGGGTCTACGAAGGCGAGCCCGAGTGCTACTACACTCTGACCGAGCGCCTCAGCCCCGAAGACGGCCCGATCCGGCTCAAGGAGCGATTTCCTACCCCGCTGGTGCGGGCCTCCTGGCGCCTCTCGGAGCGGGCCCGGAGGTACTGCCGACCACCTGACCCTCCCTTTTCCTGGACCGAGGTGGCGCGCTGGGTGCTCAGCAAGCTGCTCAGCTGAGCCTCACCGTGCCACCACCTTCAGCGTAAAAATCTCAAACGGCCGAAAGTCGTAATACACCTTGTGGCCCTCCACCTTGAGCTCGCGCGGCTCCTCTTCCAGCAGGTTGACGCGAAACGCGCTGCCCACTTCGAAGTCGAAGCTCAGGGCCACCTGACCGCGGGTGCGCTGGCACTCATAACAGCGCACGATCAGGGCATCGCCCTCCTCGGAGCGCTTGATGGTCTCCACCAACACCTCCAGCCGGCTCGAGCGCACCAGAGGACGCCGACCGCGGGCCGGGCCGCCAGAGCCCCGCATGGCCCGGGCCGGATCGTTGAGCTGGTAGGCATGCTTGATAGTCTTGACCCCCAGTGGCCCGAAGTGGGGCAGCAGGCTGTAAACAAAGCGGTGCTCGCCCTTGTCGGCGTCGGGATCGGGCTCGCTGGGCGAGCGCAGCAGGCTGAGACGCACCACGCTGCCCTGCACGTCGTGGCCGTATTTGCAGTCGTTGAGCAGGCTCACCCCGTAGTCGCCTTCGGACAGATCCACCCACCTGTGGGCGCAGGTCTCGAAGCGGGCCCAGTCCCAGCTGGTGTTGCGGTGGGTGGGGCGGTAAACGTGCCCCCACTGCACCTCGAAGCTGGCCTGGCTCTGGTGAATGGCCAGCGGGAAGGCGGCTTTTAACAGGACGTGGCGCTCGTGCCAGTCCACCCGGCAGTCGAAGTCGAGCCGCTCGGAGGAGTGACCGAGCGAGATGCGCTGCACCAGGGTGCTGGAGAAGAGCTTGCGGCGCACCTCGAGGGTGGCCACCAGGGGACCCTCCTCCACCACCTGGATGGAGCTGGCCGGCTCGGCCGTCCAGCTGCGCTCGTCGTAGTAGATGTCCACGTCCCAGGCGTTCCAATTGAGAGGGCGATCCTCGAAGAGCAAGAGCTCGGCCTTGGCGCCGAGAACCTCGCGCCGGGCCGGCTTGTGGTAGACCCGCACCACATCCCCCGCTTCATCGAGCTCGACGCGCAGGAAGGCGTTCTCGAGAAAGCCCTCGCCGGCCCGGGCCGGCTCCTCGGAAAGCGGGGCCGGCGTGCCAGCGGCCAGGGGCTTGAGGCTGTAGGGCTCTTGCTTGACCGAGATCCAGGCGCCCCCCTCGGTGGGCTGCATCGGGACGCCCTCCAGCTTGATCACCGGGCTCTCTACAAAGACCGGATCGTTGCGCTCGAAGGCGGTGGGGTTGACCACCACCACCGCTCCCCCCAGCTCGGCCGACAAACGCTCGAAGGCGCTCTTCCAGGCGTGCTGGGCCAGTTGCTCCACCTCGCGGTACTGGGCATGAGAATCAATGTAGACCTCGGCGATGCTCGAGCCCGGCAGGATGTCGTGGAACTGGTTGAGGCACACCAGCTCCCAGGCCCGCGAGAGCCCACCGGAGGGATAGCCCCCGTCCGGGTCGACCAGCCAGGCCCAGCTGGCCAGAAACTCGGCGTCGTGGAGCAGCATCTCGCTCTTGCGATTGGCCCGCTTGTTGCGGGCCTGGCTGGTGTAAGTGCCGCGGTGCAGCTCGAGGTAGAGCTCGCCGTCCCAGACCGGGAGGCGCTCGGATTGCTCCTCCAGGCGCTCGAAGAAGGCTCCCACGCTGGCCTGGCGCACCTGCGGGGTGGCCGGGAACGAGCGCATCTCGCGCAGGTTCTCGAGCATCACCCGGGTGGGCCCGCCCCCTCCATCACCGTGCCCATAGAGCATGAGCACGTTGTCGTGCAGCTCTTTTTGCTTGAGAGTGCGCCAGCATCCCAGCACCTGCTCGGGCACGGCCTGGGAGTTGTAGGTGGAGGCGTAGCGGCCGCCCAGCTCGGGCGAAGTGGAGAAGTGAGTAAGCACGCGCGTGCCATCCAATCCTTGCCACCAGAAGCTGTCGTAGGGAAGGCGGTTGTACTGGTTCCAGCCGATCTTGATGGTGAAGAAGTACTTCAGCCCCGCCTCGTGGATCAACTGGGGCAGGGCGGCCGAGTAGCCGAATACGTCCGGCAGGAACAGCACCGGCGTCTCGGCGTGGGGGCCGAAGTGCTTGCGGAAAAAACGCCGACCCAGCAAGAGCTGGCGAGCCAACGACTCGGACCCGCTCAGGTTGGCGTCAGCCTCGACCCACATGCCCCCGGTGCACTCCCAGCGCCCTTCGGCCACCCGCTCCGCGATGGCGGCGAAGAGCTCGGGATGGTCCTGGCGCACGTAGTCATAGAGCTGAGGCTGGCTCTGGCTATAGTGGTATTCGGGGAACTCCTCCATCAACCGCAGCACGGTGGTGAAGCTGCGCTCGGCTTTGCGGCGGGTCTGGCTCAGGGGCCAGAGCCAGGCCACGTCGATGTGGGCGTGGCCGGAGGCGAAGAGTTGCACCGGCAGCGGAGGGCCGCTTTGCTCCACCGCCCGACGCAGCAGCTTGAGCGCCTCGGGGACGCTGGCATAGAAGCGCTCGCCGTGGGGCTCGCGGGTATCCAGAGCCAGGAAGGCCCGGTCCAGG
>CAYYHB010000129.1:0-14714 GCA_964471395.1 uncultured Burkholderiales bacterium
GCGGGCGCTACCTCTCCGACTGCGACGTGCTGGTGGACCGCTGCCCCGAGCACGGCATCTGGCTCGACGGGGGCGAGCTCAAGGCCCTGCTCGACCACATGGCCGGCACGGTGCAAGAGAAACCCGGCCTGCTGCAGGCTTTGCGCAAGCTCTTCGGCTGACCTCTCTCTTTGAGCGTTACGTGCTGAAGGTTTGGCCTATCCTCCGGGGGCCCCTCCAGACAAGTCGGCCTTCAGCACATCACTCTACAAGCTGCCGCGGTCGGTCCAATTGAGATACTCCCAGAGAGTGGGGTTGGGACTGCCCGGGTTGCCCCGCTCGCCAGGCAAGACGTCCAGCTCGGCCTGCAGGGTACGCGTGGCCACCGCCGTTCCCGCGCGTAGCACGCGACCCTCGGCGGTGATCAGCAGCACTCCGTAAGGGGGGCCGGCCCAGCGGCTGTCCACCGTGACCGAGCAGTTGCCCAGCCGGGTGACTCCATCCAGGTCGAAAATCTCCTCGGTATAGCTGAACCAGGACTGGTCCTGGGCGCTCCTTGGGGGAAACTCGAGGTCCTTGCTCAGTTTGGCCCGGCAGCGCTCCAGGCCGGCCCAGGCCAGGCCCAGGGCTTGTTGCGACAGGGCCGCCTGGGTCGAGCTGCGGTAGTTGAAGACCTGCTTGCCGAGAAAGGCCATCCCCAACACTAGCAGCAAGAGCACCAGGAACAGCACGATCATGAGGGCTGCGCCCCGCTTCGAGCCTCTCATCGGAGCGGCAGAAAGACTTCCGTGCTCAGGTCCTGGAAGCGGCTCCCCTCGTCGATCCGTACCGTCACGTTCAGATTCTGGTCGGTGCCAATGCTGGCCTGAAGGCCGGTGATTCCGCGGGCCAGCACTTCCGTCCGGGTGGTTCCGTCGCTTTGGGTGGCCTCCCGCACCAGCGAGCCACCCACCACATGGAAGCGAACCCTGGTCAGATCGGCGGGGTCGGCCGGATCCCAGCCGCCCGAACCGGGGGGCCAGGGGAGGCGAGAGCTCGCTTCCGGGTCGATCCGGTCGAAGGTCACCGTGGACTCGATGGTGGCCCCCGCGGGCTCGATCAGGTTCACTGCCTGGCGGGTCTCGCAGCGGATGCGGTCCAGGGCCACCTGCATCACGTTCAGGGTTCGCTCCTTGCCACTGTCAAAGAGCATCAGGTTCGTGTAGCGAGAGGATAAAGCTCCCACCACGGCCAGGAAGGCGGCCATCAGGGCGGTGGCCACAATGGCTTCCAGCAGGGTGAAGGCCGGGTTATTGCAGGTTGAGCGGTACGGTCTGTTCATACACATTCCCGAGATAGCGTGCTCGTGCCGTGACCCGGCAAAGACCCGGCCGAGGGATCAGAGTCTGGGTTTGCGGGTCGTAAAAGTGGTGCTTGATCCCCTGGCGTCGGCCATCGCGGGTGCTCTGGCTCGGGTCGGGGGTGGCGTTGCCGGTCACTCCGACCACCTCCCAGCTGAAGGTGACGTCCTTGATTTCCGCCCCGTTGTTGTCCCGCAGTTGGGCCTGGTACTCCACCACGCCCAGAGGGGGAACGGGATCGGGCGGTCCTCCCACTCGATTGATGACCAGGGTCTGAGCCTCGCGTCTTGGCTCGGCCACCTCGGTCACCACCGTCACCTCTCGACTCGGCCCCCCGCCTTCCCAACTGATTAGGACGCGCACTGGCACGACCGTGCTGGAGAGCTTACGTTGAGCGGGGGCATACATGTCCTCGATACTCTGGCAGGGGGACATGATCTCGCGTCCGGCCGGAATGCAGTCGGTCCGAATGGTGAACAAGGGCTCATCTGTCTCGCTCCAGGTGACCCCGTTGTAAGCTCCCCAGCCCGTGGCGAACAGGGCGGGGTCGCGGGCGAAGGCGCGGATCCGGTCGGTGATCCGGTCGGCTAGCATGACCGCACGGGCCAGCTTCTCGGCCCGACGGTGCTCGCGCAGTGAGCTGTCGAACAGGGTCACCACCACCAGCACCGAGGATGCCAGAACGAACAGGGCCACCACGGTCTCGGCCAGGCTGAAGCCGCGCTTCACGGGGCCCAGCACGGGTTCTTGTTGACTCCCGCCGAGTTCGTCAAACGCTGGACCTGGGTCCCGTCGTTGTTCATGATGAAGATGTGCGATGCGCCGGAACGATCGGATGCAAAGGCGATCTTGCTGCCATTGGGAGACCAGGTGGGAGCCCAATCGCTGAAGGCGTCAGCGGTCAGATTGGTGCGCGCACCCAGAGCGCCGGGCGCATAATCTGCCACCCAGATGTCCCGGTTGGCCGACTCGGTGGATTCGAAGGCCAGCCGGGTGCCGTCCGGGGAACAGGCGGCATCGTTGTGATCCCAGCCACTGGCCGTGAGGGGAAGGGCGGTCCCGTCCAGGCGTCGCTCGAAGAGCTGCTGGTTGCCTGCGCTAGGAAAGTTGACCACGAAGCCGGCCGTGGGCGAGGTGAGATCGTCGGGACGCCAACCGGTGGTGCCCTGCTGGCCGGGCAGGAACGTGGAGCCTAGCTGGTCCGGCTCCAGGAGCGAGGGATTGCTGGGTTTGCTGCCGTCCGAGTTGATCCAGTAGCTGTGCCAGCCACCACCCGTCCTTCCCAGGAAGGAGATGCGGGTACCGTCGGCCGACCAGCTGGGCGAGACGCACTCGGTGATTGTGGCCCAGGCTCCGCTGCCGTTCACGTCCGTGAGCCGGCGAAGACCGGTGCCGTCCTCGTTGAGCACGACCAGATTGCCGGCCCCCAGGAAGCAGCTTTCGGCCACCAGCTTGCGACCGTCGGGAGAGAAGCGTGGCCGGGCAAAATAGCAGCCGAACTGGCCCTCGTTTCCGGTAATGCGGCGCTGGTTGGTCCCGTCCCCATTCATTACGTAGAGCTGGGGAGCGCCGCCATCCCGGGTGCTGTCAAAGGCGATCTTGCCCAGCCGGGTCAGCTCGACCTTACCGGCGGCTCCCAGCGTCGCCGTGGAGCTGGCCCCACGCTCGTCGGTCACCGTGCAGGTCAGCGTGACCACGTCGCCCGGGGCCAGAGCGGGCGCGGGAGGAGGCACCCAGGTCCAGATCGAGCGCCAGGCGCCCGCTCCCCCGTTAAGGGTCTGGTCCCACTCCATGTCGACCGCCGTGGAGGAGAAGGCTCCCCCCCGGTCACTTGTCCAGTTCAGGCGGACTCGATCGCCCTCGGCGTCGTGGACCTCGGCGACCAGCGTGAGATGGCCCTCCTCCAGGTCCACGGTGGCGTCCGCTCCCGGGGGGAGGGTGGTGGAGTTGGGTTGGGGATAGAACTGGATCGCTACCCCGGGTGGGGTGTTGCCCAGCGCCGGCATGGCGGGCGGCGGGGCCGGAGCGGGCATGGCCAGGGTGGATTGGGCCAGCACCTGCGAGGCATTGCTTCCCACCAGGCCCGGAGTGACGCTGATCTCGCCAGCGCTGGTCAGGGTCACCGTTTGAGGCGCAAACACCTGTGAGAGGGCGAAGCTGGCGGTGGAGCCCACGCTGGCGGGGGCCCAGCTGGCCCCCTCGCAGATCAGGATGTGATAAGCCTGATCGAAGGCCACCCGATCGGAGACCACTCCTCCAGAAGGGGTGAAGACGAAGGTGTGGTCGCCCGGGCGGGGATGGTTCCAATCGCTCAGGCTGAAGCCAGTCTCGGCGTTGGAGCTCAGCGAGCTCCGGCCCGGGGCGTTGGTGCCCGAGGCCAGCGCCCAGTGTCCGATGTAGATGTAGACATCGGGCATCTCCGAAGCGAAGTTCTGCACCCGCAGGATGCGCGGGTTCTCGTTGCCGCTCAAAAGGTAAAGCGACTGGCTGTGGGGCAGGCTTCCGGCCGAGCTGGGAAACACGACCGCCACCGGCTCCTTACGCGAGATGGCCAGCTGGCGGGCGACCTTCAGCTCGCCCGCCACCCGCTCGGCCAGGGCCCGCGAGCTGGCCCGGGAGATGCCTCCCCGAAAGGAGAGAACCGCCAGCCCCAGCAGAAAGGCGAGCATGACCACGGTGATCACCAGCTCGAGCATCGAGAAGCCGCGTCGGGTCATCCGGATAGGTCTCCTTCAGTGGTGCTTGTGGGGTACAGCCCGGCTCACTCGCCGGGGTGCGGGTGAAGAGTCTTGTTTCTTGAATTCTAGCACAGGAAGTTGCAGGCTGAGGGGATCGCCACCGACCTGCAGGCCGCGGAGCACGATGCTCTGACAGCCGCTCAGGCGGGCTTCCACGCGGACCGAGCCAGGCAGACGGTCGGGGGTGGTTTTGAGGGTGAGTTTTTTCTGGAACTGTCCGGGCTTCAAGTCAGTGATAGTCAGATCGCAGGGCAGCTCGGGAAAGTGCAGCAACAAAGTCGCCTTCTCAGAGGAGGCTCCCAGCGGGGCCTGCACCGCTCCCCGAAGCTGCAATACGAGCTCGCGGGCTGCCGGCGGTCGCTCGATTCGAGCCTCGGCCGCGCTCCGTTGCCTCTCCCACAGGATGGAGACGATTCCGCCCACGAGAATCAGTCCGCCTACGACCAGAGTGCGCATGTTGGACGGCAAGTCGGCCTCCTCTCTTGCATGCACCCCCGCAGAGTCCAGTTCCTGGAAGCGGCCGGGACTCCTGTGAGAACTCACGGCAGTTGCACGTCGGTCTGCTATAAAGTGAAGCTTTGTAGAAGGCGCGGCCTGGCTCCGAGCACACCCGCCCGCGGTTGGGCCAGCTTGACTACTTGCTGACGTCCTCGCTTTGACCGAGAGGAGTTTGGTCGGTCCGGTCAGGCCGCCGGGGAGGCACCGCCCTCCTCAAGCCGGCTCAGTCTCTCTTCGACTCGGACCCGCCAGGCCTGATGCTCATCGACCTGGGCGGCCATTTCTTGGAGGGTCGCCTGGACCTTCTGCAGGTGGGTGCGCAGGGTCATCTCCTGCTCGAGCAGTGCTGTCTGCACCTGAGAAAAGGCCTTACCGATATTCTCACGCTGCGCCGCCATGACGTTCAGGACGTGGTCGTAATCGCGTTCGAGGCGCTTGACTCTCTCTTCCAAGCTCATCGGAAAGAAGTTATCCACCCGGAGCCCATTTGCCTTCCAGGGGATTCGAGGCAGCCACGGCAGAAGCCTCAGTCATCCAGGTCTCGAAAGTCCACTCAGCGCCAGGGCCGCCCTGTATCAGTCCAATCATATGACGATGTGATCGTCGGCACAAGATGCCGGCACCCGAGGTACTGATTTCCTATGGCTCAACCGCCCGGGTCCCGCCACGGCTCCGGAATCTGCTCCGGCCGGTCGAAGTAGTAGTTGGCCGGCGAATAGAGCGGCGTATCCCCGGCCCGATCCCGGGCTTTATCCTGTGCCCGGCTGGCTAGTCCTCCCGGGCCAGCCGCTGGCTGACCAGCGGCTCCCCGCAGCGCTCGGCGATGCGTTTTCGAGCCTCGTGGGCCAGAGCCAGGACGGCCTCGAACCCTGGGCCCTCGGGCTCGAGCAGGCCCAGGAACTCCACTTCAAGTCGCCCTGGGCGCGGAATGAGGCGCGGCCAGGGCAGGGCCCGCCGGGTTCCGCGCAGGGCTACCACGCACACCGGCACGCCCGCCTCGGCGGCGGCCAGGAACAGCCCGAGCATGAATGGCCGCAGCCCGATGCTGATCTCCAGCCCCCCCTCCGGATAGCCGGCGACCGACTCCCCGGCCCGCAAGATGGAAGCTTGTGCGCGAGCCTGCTCGGCGGCCGCGTCAGCCCGGCCGCGCACCACCGCGATCAGCCCCAGGTTGCCCAGCACCGGACGCACCAGGGGAAGCCGGGCCACCCAGCTGGCCACCACGAAACGAAGCGGCAGGGGGCAGGCGGCCATCAGGGCCAGTGAGTCGAGCAGGCTGGAGTGGTTGGCCACCAGCACGCAGGGTCGGCGGGGTGGCTCCCCGTTGACCTTGAGCGAAAGCCCGGTCAGTCGTAGCAGGGCTCGGCACAGGGGCCGGGTCAGCCTGCGCGCCTTGTGCGGCCCGGCCGCCAGGAGCGTCAGCCAGGAGCCCCCGGCCAGCAGCCAGCACCAGCCTCCGTAGGCTCCCCGCGCGGTCTGTTGCAGGCCCCGGCTCAGCCTTCGTCTCAGCTCGGCCAGGACCAGCCGGAGGCCCGGGCGGCCTGGTCCGAGCTTGCCTTCCTGAGCCCGCTTCTTGCACTCCGAGCGGCGGATCTTCCCGCTCGGCGTCTTGAGCACGGCACCGGGTGGAGCGAGCAGCACCCGGTCGGGTGCCAGGCCGAGACCCTCGAGAATGCGCGTGCGCACCGCCTGCTCGAGCTCTGGGGAAGGGGAGCGGGTCTCGCACAACACCCATAGCTCCTCGGTGCCCGACTCGCCCGAGCTCACCCCGAAGGCGGCCACGCAACCGCGCCGCACGCCCTCTACCTCGGCGGCCAGATCTTCCACGTCTTCGGGGTGCAGGTTGCGGCCCGCTTTCAGGATCAAGTCCTTGAGCCGCCCGGTCACATACAGCTCGCCCTCGAAGAGATAGCCCTGATCGCCCGTATCCACCCAACCCTCCGCGTCCTTGACCGGCTCGGGGCGGCGATAGTACTCGCTGAGTGAAGACGGTCCCCGGAACTCGATGGGCCCCTCCTGTCGCTCGCCGCTCGCGCCCCGGATGCGCACCTCCATGTCGGGCAGGGCGCTGCCGCACGAAACCACGGATCGCCCCTCGAAGAGATCGGTCTTCATCCCCCTCCCGGGGGGCGGGAAGGTTACCCCCAGCGAGGCTTCGGCCAATCCGTAGGCCGGGAAGACGGCCCCGGGCCGGAAACCGCAGGGCTCATAACGACGGCAGAAGCGTTCCATGGTCTCGGGCCGCACCGCCTCGGCTCCGTTGAGGGCGATGCGCCAGCTGGAAAGGTCCAGCCCCTCCAACTCGGCGTCGGGGATGCGCCGGGCGCAGATCTCGTAGGCGAAGTTGGGGGCCGGCGAGATGGTGGCCCGGTGCCTGCTGATGGCCTGCAACCAGCGCGCGGGACGGGCCAGGAAGTCCTGCGGCCCCATCAGCACCAGCGGGATGCCGTGATAGAGCGAGCCCAGGAGCGATCCGATCAGCCCCATGTCGTGATACAGGGGAAGCCAGCTGACCGTGATGTCCTCGGGCCCGATGGCCATGCCGCGCCCGTAGGATCGCAGGTTGGCCAGCAGGCTGGCGTGGCTCAGCACCACCCCCTTGGGCTGGCCGGTGCTGCCCGAGGTATACTGGATCAGGGCCACGCCGCCCGGTTGGCAGGGGGCGACCGCCTCCAGGGGGAGGCTCTCCACCGCAGCCACCCGCCACGAGCCCTTCATCAGGTCGGCCACCGCCCGGGCCGCCTCCACCGTGACCAGCACCTTGACCCGGGCGTTCTCGAGGATGGCGTGCTGGCGGCGCAGATACTCCTCGAGCTGGTCGAGTCGAAAGGGGGGATAGAGCGGCACGGGGATGGCTCCCAGCCGCAGAATGCCAAAGTGCAGGGCCAGAAACGGCAACCCGGTGGGGAGCATGCTGCCCACCCGGTCGCCCGGCTCCACCCCCAGCTCAACCAGGCCGGCGGCGTAGCGCTCGGCCTCGCGCCAAAGGTCGCCGTAGCTCACGGGCGGCAGGCCCTCGAGGTAGAGGAAGAGGCGGTCGTGGGCGGCCTGGTAGGCCAGCACCTCGATCAGGGTCTCGGCCTTCTCGGGCAGGGGAGGAACGGCCACGAGCTGCACGACGGGCTGGCTCTCGGGCGGACGACCTTCCAGGGCGGCCACCAGGTCGGCCACGGTGGCGGCCTGGAAGACCGCCTGCTCGTTCACCCGCTGCCCCAGCTCGGCCTCCAGGCGCTGCACTAGCTGCACCCGCTCCAGGCTGCCCAGGCCGAAGTCGCGCTCCAGGTGAGCGTGCTGGCCCAACGCATTGACGTCGCGCTCGGGAGTGAGCTCGGCTGAGAGCTGTCTGACCGCCTGCAGGATGCGGTCGGTCACAGCCGGACCCTGGTGGTGATGGGGAAGTGGTCGGAGGGGAACTTGCCGTTCAGGTGTCGGTGCACGATCTCGGACTGCAGCACTTCCAGGCGGGGGCTGGCGAAGATATAGTCGATGCGCGGCCCATGCCGCCCTCCGCTGAAACCGTGGAAGGTCCCCTGGCGCTTGACGGTGGGGTGGCTCTGGCGGAAGGTGTCCAGCCAGCCTGCCTCTTTGAGCAGGCGCAAGGGACGCGAGCCTTCCTGGGCGTTGAAGTCGCCCAGCACCAGGGTCGGATGATCGGGACGGACTCGCTCGAGCACCGCCTGCAGGCCGAAGAGGCGCGACCTCTGGCCCAGGTAGTCCAGGTGCAGGTTAAACACGTCCAGCTCGGGCCCGCGCACGAAGGTGCAGATGCGCGGCAGGGCTGCATCCCAGGCCCGGCGCCCGAGCAGGCCCTTCGGGTGCAGGGCGAAGGTGCCCCCCAGCTCGACATGCAGCCGATCCGAGCGCCAGAAGATGCAGCACTGCTCTCCCCGCCCCCGCCCGTTGCGCCCCTCGCCCAGGCTGGCATAGCCGGGCAGGGCCTGCTCGAGATCGCGCCGCTGGCCAGGCAGCACCTCCTGAAAGCCGATCACGTCGGGACGCTCCTCGCGCAATAGCTCCAGGGCCAGGGGGCGACGCCGGCTCCAGGAGTTGGAGCCGTCGAGCACGGTGGCAAAGCGCAGGTTGAAGCTCATGACGGTCAGCTCCATGGCCTGGACGCTTCCTGACAGTTCAGGGCGGCCCTGCCTGCGGTCCCGAGAAGGGGGAATGTTTCTGGCCCGAACAAGCGGTCCAGCCTCCACGTCCGGGAAGGTTGCTGGACAGGTGATCTTCCACCCTGTCCCCGTGTCTGGCCATCGGTTGCTCGGACGAGCGAGATGGAGCAGGTCGGCCCCCAATACCAGCGAAGCTCGCCCAGTATGGACTTCTTCCGGCGGCTGCTCAGACGAGGTCGCGAGAGCAAAGTCCGCGAGCCATCGGCGACAAGGTCCCCCGAGTCGGTCAGCGCGCAGATGCCTCCGGGGCCTCTGGCACCCTTTGCCGCCACCGCCCTGGGTCCCACCGCGCCCGCCTGCCAGAAACACCCGCCGGCGCTGGTCGGCTATCACACCACCCGGGCCGGGCTGGAAATGCTGAATGCCTCGGGTCTTGACTTCCAGGAGATTCACTCCGACTCCGACGCCAGCGTGCATCCCCGTGACCGGCCGGGACTGCAACAGATCATCGGTCCGGCCTGCGGGGGGCGCTGGGAGTTCCTGGTCGTGCCAGCGCTGGCCGAGCTGGCCGAGGGCCCCGACCAGATGGGGCTGGAGATGGAGTTCATGCGCGACGATCTGGAGGTCTACTCGCTGGCCGAGCCCGAGCGGGTGCTGACCGAGGAGTACCGCAGCATGCGGGCCACGCTCGATCACCTGATCCAGTGCACGCGCTGGCACTACGGCGAGGATGTGGCCGCGGCGGCTCCCTCCGGGGTGGCCGACTTCGGTCCCTACAGAATCGGCGTGCCTTTCGGATTCATCCGCTGGTTGCCGTCCGAGGACCTGCTCTACCTGGTGCGCAAGGGAGTGCGCCACGAGGTGCTCACGGTGCGGGTGACCACTCACGGCATGGACCCTGCCGATGACGCGCTCTTTTCGGAGTACCTCGAGGGCGTGGCCGGCCAGGTGAGCGAGAACGCTCTGCGCGACGGGGCCCGTTGCCTGGAGTTCATGGGCGCCAACGAGACCTGGTTCTATGAGCGCTGGTACAGCCACTCCTTTGCCCAGGCCGGGGCCTCGGGGCTGGGCGGGCCCCAGGAGCGGGCCAAGCGCTTGGGCCGGATGGCGGTGGAGAGCTTCGGGCCGGTCGCTGCTCCGTGAGCCTGGTGCCGCATCGCCGCTTCAACCCGCTGCTGGGCGAGTGGGTGCTGGTATCGCCTCAGCGCACCCGGCGCCCCTGGCAGGGTCAGGTGGAGGATGCCAGCGCCGCCTGCGGGCCGCCCTACGACCCCGAGTGCTACCTCTGTCCTGGCAACGCCCGCGCGGGCGGGGCTCGCAATCCCCCTTACCAGGGAACCCTTGTCTTCGACAATGACTACCCGGCGCTGCAGAGCGACACGCCCGCAGAGAGCCAGGACGTTGAGGGCCTGCTGGTGGCGCGTGGCGAGCCGGGCCGCTGCCGGGTGGTCTGCTTCTCGCCGCGCCACGACCTGACCCTGGCCACCATGGACGGGGGAGCCATCCGCCGGGTGGTGGACATCTGGACCGAGGAGTACCTCAGCCTGGGCGCGCTGCCAGCCATCAACCACGTGCAAATTTTCGAGAACCGGGGAGCCATGATGGGCGCCAGCAATCCCCATCCCCATGGACAGATCTGGGCGACCGCAAGTCTCCCCAACGAGCCCGCCCGGGAGACGCGCTGCCAGGCCGAATACCATGCGCGTAAGTCGAGTTGCCTGCTGTGCGACTACGCTCGCTTGGAGGCACGGCTGAAAGAGCGGGTGGTGGCCGAGAACGAAGGCTTTCTGACCCTGGTACCCTACTGGGCGGTGTGGCCCTTTGAGCTGATGATCGTGGGTCGACGCCACGTTACCGGCCTGGATCAGCTCACCGAGGACGAGCGCGACCAGCTCGCTGCCATGCTCAAGCGGGTGACGGCCGGCTACGATCGCATGTTCAGCGCTCCTTTTCCCTACTCGATGGGGATCCACCAGCGACCAACCGACGGACAGCCCCACGGGAGCTGGCACTTGCACCTGCACTTCTTCCCGCCCCTCCTGCGCTCGGCCACCGTGCGCAAGTTCATGGTAGGCTTCGAGCTTCTGGGCGGTCCCCAGCGCGACATCACTCCCGAGGGGGCAGCCGAGCGCCTCAGGGAGTGCCTGGGAGCCTGACCTCCTCGGCCCCTTGAGAGGCCTGGCAGACGTAGATCTCGGGCTCGGGCCGGTAACCCTGGCGGATGTGGGCCACGAAGGCCTCCACCCGGTCCGCGCGCACCAGGTTGACGGTGCAGCCGCCGAAGCCGCCTCCGGTCATGCGGGCGCCGTAACATCCCTTCACCTGACCGGCCAGCTCCACCAGACGGTCCAGCTCGGGGCAGCTGACCTGGTAGTCGTCGCGGAGGCTGGCGTGAGATGCGGCCATCAGCCGCCCGAGCTGCTCCAGGTCGCCCGCCTGAAGGGCCTCGGCCGCCTGCGTGGTGCGAGCGTTCTCGGTCAGGACGTGGTGGCAGCGGCGCTTGAGGTCGGCGGGAAGGCGCTCGAGGTCCTCCAGGCTGGCGTCGCGCAGGGCCTGGACCCCCAGATGGCGGGCCCCCTCCTCGCACTGCTGGCGGCGCCGGTTATACTCGCCGCCTGCCAGAGCGTGCCTGATCATGGAGTTCACCATGATCAGGCGGGTCGATTCGCCTAGCGGCACCGCGCGCGCTTTCAGAGAGCGACAATCGATCAAGAGGGCGTGGCCGGCCTGAGCACAGCAGCAGATGAACTGGTCCATGATGCCGCAGCGCATCCCCACGAACTCGTTCTCGGCCCGCTGGCAGAGCCGGGCAACTGCGGCTGGAAGAAGCTGTATCCCGGCCGTGGCCAGCAAGGCCAGGGCGCTGGCCACCTGCAGCGCGGCCGAAGAGGAGAGGCCGGCTCCGATGGGCACTTCCCCCCCGATCAGCAGGGTGGCCGCCTGACGGGTCGGGAGGGACAGGGCCACCCCGCGCACGTAGTCGCTCCAGTGGTGGCCGTCCCGGCTGCAATCCTCCACCGCGAAGCGCACTTCCTCGTCGAACTGCATCGAGCGCACCACCAGATGGCCGTCCGTGCGGGGCGCCACGGCCACCCAGGTGGAGAAGTCCAGGGCCACCGGCAAGACGAACCCCTCGTTGTAGTCGGTGTGCTCGCCGATCAGGTTGACCCGCCCGGGCGCTCGGAACAGGCGCGGGGTCTGCCCGTAGAGCTGACGGAAACGCTCCGCCAGCCTCATCCCCACACCATTCCTGAAAGCAGAAGCTCGGTCTTCACCGCTTGTAAGCTTAGGGGATTGGCTGGAAAAAGAGCTGAACTAGGAGAGCCGAATGGGCCAGCCCCGCAATTGACCGATCAGGAAGAGTCCGGCCACCATGATGGCCAGGATGATCATCCCGGAGACTGCGTCTACGAAACCCAGTCTCAGATACTGGATTCTGAGCCAGGCGCCCATGACGAGGATGCTGAGAAGCAGGGCCGCCTGAATCGCCGTGACGACGAGTCGCTCCGGGTTCTTAACGACCAGACATCCCACCAGCGTCACGGCACAAAGCCCCAGGAGGGCGGCCAGCACGTAGTGGCGCGGTTCGGGCGAGGAGTGCCACAGGTTGAAGGCGATCAGGCTGTCGACGACAGCATAAAGAAGGAGGACTACGAGCATATCAAACCCTTCTACGATTCGAGTGAGCTGATGGTTCAGCCTCTGCTGACCAGCACGATGCCCGCCACGATCAGCGCTCCCCCCGCCAGGACGGCGGGGGTGACGTGCATTTGGCGGAACAAGAGCCAGGTGAAGAGCACGGTGAAGATGGGGTAGGACAGCTCCACCAGCCCCGCCAGGGTGGCGTTCTTGGCCTGGATCGAGAGCGAGATCAACAGATTGCCCAACCCGTAGGTGGCCAGGGCTCCCAGCGCCACCAGCAAGGTGGCCCGATCGGCCTGCAGGGCCTTGAGGTCGCTCGCCACGCGCGGAAAGCCAACCGCGGTGGCGATCAGCGCGCTGGCCAGGCCCTGGAAGATGAGCAGGGTGGCGGGCGAGACCTTTCCCTGGAAGACACGCTCGTTGAGGGAGTAGTTCAGGCCCCACAGCATGGAGGCGGAGAGGGCGTAGACAAGCCACATGGTCCGGATAGGTTCCGGGTGAAGGGGGTGAATTTCCTTCAATTCCATCGGGCTTCTCGCGAATAGGGGAGCAGCTCGTTCGCGACGTGGTGGAAACCGGGGCTGAAGTGCAGACCCCCCGGAGCTGGACGTCAGGCGCTGTTGGCCCTCTGGATACTCGATGAGCGTTGGCGCGGGCCCTGTGCAACCGGTCCGGTCGGCGTCCACCTCGTCGTCGCGGGCCCTACTGGCGAACGCCTGCTTGGAATTTGAACCGGCGGTATCGGACAATGGTTCGATTCAAGCTCCGCGAGTCTTCCATCCGAGTCTCGGGGTTGAACTTCGACAAACCCAGGACGTCGCCCTTGACCGAACCAGGCCCCGTGCGTGAAACAAGAGCATGCAAATCGGTCCGGACAAGGTCGTCCTCTCCTCCTTCCGGCCAATCCCCCTGAACCGGGACCCGCTGCTCGACAAGACGCTCGACAGCGCCCACCTCTCCCCCTCGCTGCGAGAAACGGTTGTCGACACATTGCACAGCGGTGCCGAGCACGCTACCAGCCTCGAGCTGCGCGCGGCAGTGGAAGCGCGCTCGGGCCAGTCGCTAGAGGAGGTGTCCGAGCGCCATCCCAACTTCTTCCCCGCGCTGCTGGCCGCTGAACGGGCCCACCCGCCCCTGCGCGGGCCGGCCATCACGCGCGCCGAGCTGGCCCGCGCCGGCGAGCTGACCTTCGAGACGAGGGACGGGCAGGTCTTTGCCCTGATCGCCACCAGCCTGAGTGAATTGCTGGCCGGCAATCCTCGCGCGGCCCAGATGGCTGATGACTATGCCGCCCAGGACATCCCCCTCAAGCTCACCGTGCCCATGGGCCAGGCAAGCTGCGATTCTCTGCCCGAATCGGCGCAACGGGCCCTGGTCGCCTGGCGCCTGGCCAACCTTGACCAGACCACCGTCTTCCTGCACGGCTTCCAGTCCAACAAGGAAATCTGGGACGCCACCACCCCCGCCTGGCTGGGCCCGAATTCTTTTGGCGTCGCCCTGGACGGGTTCGGCTCGGACGGAAGCGCTCGCACCGATGGCAGCGCTCCCTACACCCCGCGACAGTATGCCTTCCAGGTCTTCGAGTGTCTGGATGCGCTGGGCTTCCTGAGCCAGGGCTCGCTCAAAGTGGTGGGTCACTCGATGGGCGGCGCCGCCGCCGGCGAGCTGGCCGTGGCTCTGGACAAGGCGGGCCACGCCGCTCCCGCCTCCTTCCACCTGCTGGCCCCCGCCTGCTCACCTGACTCCACGCCCTTCTTCCAACCCCACCGGGACCTGGTCAACGGCGTGCTGGTCGGTTGCCTGTGGGTGCCCCTGGGCGCCTGGGACCTGACCGCCCCCCTCATTCAGTGGACCGATGAGAGCCTGCCTGCCCTCAGCCGCCTGGTGGTGGATTATTCGCTGGGCCTCAAGGACGCCCCCGAGGAGGTTCGCGAGCACAACGCCGGCTATTATCGACGCTCCGATCGCCCGGGCAACTTTGCCCGGCGCGACCGGGCCTGCGAGGCCATGCACGGAATGCTCAAGCAGAAGGGGATCGACCCGGCCGAGCTGCATCAAGCCTCTCAGCGCTTCTCCATTCAGGTGGTCAATTTTGGGGCCGACCGCCTGGTGGACCCCCAGGCCGTGAGCAAGCTCGCGGGCGGGAAAGTGGAATATCTCCACCTTCCCGGCGCCAACCATAACGCCAACTTCGACCCTGCCACCCTGAAGCGCATCCTGGTCTGAGTCACGGTTTACAGCTCACTCGGTCAGGCTCAGGTCGCGTGCCGAGCAGCGCCGCTGGCACCTGAGTTGAACTGGTTCCATTCCGCCGACGAGAGCCGTTCTTTTGGCCCCCCATGTAGGTTCCCCGGGTAAGAGCGACGACTGTTGCTTTTGGTCGAGAACACTGATTTGATGGGATT
>CAYYHB010000130.1:0-14405 GCA_964471395.1 uncultured Burkholderiales bacterium
ATCGTGACCGAGCGGCTGCTGTCCATCAGCGGTGAGGATCAGATCGACGTGGATCTGAAGCACCGGGACGCGTGGAGTGGCCGGCTGCCCACGCGGCTCATGATCCTGACCAATGAGCTCCCCCGGCTCAGCGACAGCTCCGGCGCTCTGGCCGGCCGGTTCATCGTGCTGACGATGACCCGCTCGTTCTTCGGGCAGGAGGATCACGAGCTCGAGGCCCGGCTGATGACCGAGCTCCCGGGGATTCTCAACTGGGCAATCGACGGCTGGCGGCGGCTTCGCGAACGCGGGCGATTCGTGCAACCCAGATCGTCAGAGCAGGCCATTCAGGAACTCGAGGATCTGGGCAGCCCGATCGGCGCGTTCCTCAAGGACCGGTGCGTTGTCGAATCGGGCTACGCTGTGAGCGTCGACGAACTTTATGAGGCGTGGCGGAAGTGGTGCACGGCTGTCGGTCGGGACAACCCGGGATCGCAGCACAGAAGCAGGAGAAGAAGATGGACGACGTGATTCAGCGCCTGAGGGCGTCGAAGCTCGACGATGAATCGAATGTGGCCAATCAGGGTCGTGAAGCCGGCCGGGAGTGGGCCAAGCACAATGCAGAATACGTGGAATTGAAGCGGCTGGCTCGTGCAATGGCGAACAAGCAGCCCAACGATCCCGAGCTCTTCATCGTGCCCGAAGGCAATGCCTACGCCGGGTGCGAGGTTTTCGTGTTCACCATCAGGCCAGACGCTGACGGAGATCGAAGAGAGGCCTGTGAGTTCTGGGAGTTCCTTGATCAGGATTGCCCCGACGATGAGTTCGTTCAGGCGTTCGCTGAGGGCGTTCTCGAAATCTGGCACGAAGTTTCAGACAAACTCTGATGCTTGTCGACCGCCCGCTGCCACGTTCGCCAGCAGCGGGCGCAACGAAACGAGCAATGAACAGTGCGAGTGTGTCGATTGATGACGACGCCCGCACCGGCCAGAAGCCGGCGAGCCCGAGGCTCCGGGCGCTCGCGTGGCCGCCGGGCATGGTCAGCGGCGGCTCTTTGGATGAGAGTCGCACCGACAAAGTGCCGAGCTGCAACACCGCGCAGGCTGAAGTCCCGATGATGACAGGGCTTACCGTGCGTCACTTGGAGCGTCTAAGGACCATTGGCCCCCAGCTTGGCGTGGTCGCCGGGGTACGGCGGGCATCTACAAGAAAGGCGATTGTGGGCCCGTGGCGTCAAGCAGACGCCCCGGCGGGTGCCGACGGCGGGTCAGGTCGATTTCATGGCGGCCTGAGCAGCGGCTTCGAACTGGCGGGGGCAACCGCTGGCGGTGGTCCGCCCAACCTGGAACTGCGTTTGACAGTGTGCATATAATCGTGTATACTCAGAGGGAGCATGGACGCTCAGGCTCGACAGGCGTTGACCATTATCCGTGAGAGCGTGGAGGCGGACCGCTTCACCGTCTCACGGCACTTCCAGGAGCGAATGGACCAGCGCGGCTTCCTGTGGGCCGATGTGCTAGCCGTTCTGGACGCCCCATCAGAGGTCCGCGACGGGGGCCGGGAAAACGAAGGCAGGCCCAAATGGATTATCTCCGGGGACGCAGCGGATGGGCTCTCGGTGGAAATGGTATGTGTCCTGGACCGCGACGAGCAGGGCGACTGGACCGTGTTCATCACACTGTACTGAGGTGAACGATGGCTACGGCAATGAAGAGAAGATCGAGACCGGCCGCTTCGGCGGGAGCAGGTGTGCCAGCCGACTACCCTTATACAGTCAAACTGCCCGACGGCCGGATGATCTACGTCGAGATCCCCGGCCGGTGGGTGACGAAAGACCGTGGCGGCGAGACGGCGTTCCTTCCGCCGGCCGTGCGATTGTTAGACCACATAAAAGTCTTGGCCATGTCGCTCACGAGCCGGCCGGTAACGCCTGGGTATCTCAAGACCCTGCGCTCCGCGCTCGGGCTGTCGCAGACGAAGATGGGCGAGTGTACCGGCGTGGATAAGATGACCGTGTGGCGGTGGGAAGCTGGTCAAGTCAAGCCCGGCAGGGAATCTCTGGCGGCACTCGAAAAGATGCGACGGGCGGCGGTTCGGCAGGGCGTGATCATCTCATCGTGATTCTGAAAGGTGGTAGGCGAGATTTGAGTCAATCCATTAAACGTGATCGACTTGGCTATCGGCTGTTCAAGCCGGCGCGGTACGAACCGGCCGCGCGAGTGGTCCCGCCAGACGCGAGCGTCGACTTTTTCGACCTGGACCAACCGGGCCGCGAGCGATTCGCGCGATGGGGGAACGGCCAGAAGATCCGCGTGGTGCGCGCAACCAAGGGCCAGCACGCGGGGCAGGATCTGGCCGTTCTGGAGACGGCAACGTACTACGTTGAGTTCCGCGACCACCTCGAAAAGATCCGGCGTTTGCCGCTGTTCACGAGTCGGAAGGGCAGCGAAGAGACGCCAGAGAAGCTCGTGCAGATCGTCGCGGACGTGCAAACCACCGGCCGTTTGTCACACCCTGATTTGGTCAGGTGGGTGGGCGGTCTGCCGGAGCGGATTCGTCTCAAGCTCGTTGAGATTGGGCTGCTCGAGCGGGAGCGGGCCGGGGCCGCGAAGTCGCTCGTGGAGCACCTGGAAGACTTCCACGCGATGCTCCTGGCGAAGGGGGTAACGGCGAAACAGGCCCGGCTCGTCAAGACGCGTGTGGAGGCACTCGTCAACTGGTGCAAGTTCAGGCGGATCTGCGACATCACCGCCGGCAGGGTGACGGCCGCTTTGGCGGAACTGCGGACCGGAACAGATGACCGGGCGCCCATCTCACAGCGCACGTCGAACTTCTATCTGGGGGCGATGAATCAATTCTGCCGCTGGCTCCTGAAGGATCGTCGGGCAAGCGAGAATCCCTTGGTCGGTACCGAGAAAGTCAAGATCACGGACGATGAAAAGCGGCGGGCGCTCACAGTCGAGGAACAGCGATGGCTCCTGAACATCACGGGCAACCAGCCCGACAGGTTCGGCATGAGCGGTGACGAGCGATCGATGGCGTACCGCGTCGCACTGGGGACCGGCTTCCGCGTCTCCGAGCTCGCCAGCCTGAGGCGTGGGGACTTCAACCTCGATTCAGATCCGCCGACGATAACGCTCGCGGCTTCAGCCTCGAAGAACAGAAAGGCCGTCGAGCAGCCGATCACACCCGAGCTCGCGGAGCACCTGCGAAACTTCCTGCGTCTGAAGGCCCCCGATGCCGTGGCATTCAACCTGCCGCCGTCACACAAAACGGCCGAAATGATCCGACTCGACATGGAGGCCGGCAGGTCGGCGTGGCTGGCAGACGCAAACCCGGCTCAACGTGAGGAACGCGAGAAGTCGGGGTTCCTGCTCCCCGAGACGGATGAGGGCAAGGCCGATTTTCACAGCTTGCGACACACGTTCATCACGTCTCTTGCCATGGGGGGGGTTCACCCCAAGGATGCCCAGATCCTGGCCCGGCATTCGACGATCACTTTGACCATGGACAGGTACACGCACACGCACCGCGGCCGGCTGGTGTCGGCACTGGGGGCGCTTCCAGACCTCTCCCAGCCGTTGCCGCAGACCCCCCGCAAGACCGGGACAGATGACGCGGCTGCCCCGTCGGGGGCACAGAGGGAATTAGAGAAGCGCTTGGCGCTTTGCTTGGCGCAAACTGGCGGATCAGGCCGGACTTCGCTAGACTCTACTGGACTGGAAGGACGAAATCCGCAGGCGGCGCAACCCGTTGCGGATACGCGAGAAACGCCCGATTCACGGGAGTTTTCTCGAACCCGGAGGCGTGCCCGAGTGGCTGAAGGGGGCGGTCTTGAAAACCGCTGTGCCCGCAAGGGTACCGGGGGTTCGAATCCCTCCGCCTCCGTTACGCATACCGTCGCGCCGCGTCGCGGCACTTCGCGGCAAGCTGTTGCCAACATGTGAGTTATCACCATCGGCGGCCCCACCGCTGGCCACCGCCGCAGGCACCCTGTCGTCGCGCCGGGCTGCGCTGGGCACGCGCCCTTTGGCGCGGCTACTGGTGGGGCTACTGGTGGGACACATAGACCGTCTATGGTCAGCGTCCACCGGTGCATCATGCGTGCCTTCGGCCTGCGCGACAGCCGCCGCGACAGACAGGTCGGGCAGCACTTCCAGCGCCGCCGCGTCGTCGCCTGTCCGCTGGTGGGTATAGCGGTCCATCGTCAGCGTGATCGTGGAATGCCGGGCCAGCGCCTGCGCCGTCTTCGGATGAACTCCACCCGTGGCGAGGTTCGTGATGAACGTATGCCGCAACGCGTGGAAGTCGGCCACCCGGCCGGCATCGTCCCGGTAAGGGATGCCCGCCGCGGCCAGATCCTCGCGGAGCATCTGGGCCAGGTGCTCCGTCTCGGGCATCTTGAACACGTGAGCGGCCGGGGCGAGCGTCGCGACGTGCCGGGCCAGCGCGTCGGCCGTCTTGGGCCGAAGCGGCAGGGTATCTTCGCGGCGCCGCTTGCTGTAGGCCGCGCCCACGGTGACGGTGGGGGGCTCGCTCTCGAAATCGAAGGATGCCCGGGTGAGGCTCCGCAGCTCCCCGGCTCTCAACCCCGTCTCGACCGTGACGCGGTACAGCATCGCCCGATCCGGACCGCTCATGCCCCGCACGTCCGGCCCGTTCCCGGCCGCGGTCAGCAGCCGGCGCAGCTCATCGACGGTGAATGCCCGGCGGTCGTGGCGACGGTCCAGCTTGACGTTCAGCGGCTCCAGGTACGCGAACGGATTATCCGCCGCCCGCCGGTCCTTCACCATCCAGCGCCCGAATTGCTTCACCGCCTGCAGGTAGAAATTGAACGTCTGGGCGCTGATGCCCCGCCGGACTGCGGCCACGTTGCCCGCTTCGTCCTTCACCTCGCGGTCGGTGCGAAGCTCGTGGAGGTACTCGACCGCACGGCTCGCCGATGCGTCGCCCCAGGTCCTGATCTTCGCGCCTTCCATCACCTTGCGGGCCCGGGTCAGCAGCAGCTCGGCGTGCTTGTCGCTCGCTCCCTTGGCTCGCAGCGCCGTCTCGAAGTCCTTCAGGTGCTCTTCGATCGGCCGGCGGGCCTGCGCGGCCAGGCCTTCGGCTCGTGCATCGATGGCCCCTTCACGCCGGAGCGTCGCCGCCGTCGCCCAGTGGGCCAGCAGCCGCTCCGCCGCCCGCTTGTCGTTCGTCCGCGTCGATCGTTCCTGCCGATGCCCCGCGTGGTCGTACCACTTGGCAATCCACGCCCCGCCCGGCTCGCGCTGAAAGAGGCTCCCCCGTCCGTTCCCGCGTTGTCGTCTGCGTGCCATCACCCACCCGCCTTCCGCGGCCGGAGCTCCAGGTTCAGGAACTCGGCCAGCTTCGCCGCGCTGTCGAGGTTCAGGCCGCGTTGCCCGGACGTGAACCGCAGGAGTGCGGCGTAATCGACGCCGCTGTCCTTCGCGATCCGGTACAGGCTCACGTCGGCCGCCTGAGCCGCCTCGATTGCCTGCCTCAACTGGTCCACCATGTTTTTTACCTTTCGACGTGCCATGACAGGAGTATACACCAGATTCTGATGTGTGGCAAATGTCATGCGCTGTTTTTTGTCAGATATCATCCGTTCAACTCTACCGCAGCCGCGCCGCCTGTTCTCGATACTCCGCCGCCTGCTGCGGATTGACCGCCTCGCACCGGTCCGCCTTGCGCGTCAGCTCCATGGCCCAGTCCGCCCGCGTCCAGCCGCCGGGGACGCCGTCGCCGTTGCGGCCCGGCTCGTCCTCGCCAGAATAATCAGGGGGAGGATCGTCCAGACCGTCCAGACCGCCCACATCCGGGGGCGGTGGGGCGGGCTCGCCCGGCGGTTCGGACGGTTCGGACGGTTCGGACGGTTGAGTCGCCGTCTGCTCTAACCGGATGATGCGGTCCCGTGCCCGCCCGGTGCTCTTGTCGAAATTGACGTTGACACCGCTCCGTCGCAGGTTGGGGGCGATCCGATCGAGTTGTGACCGCAGGCCGCGCCCGTTCGTCGGCCACTTCTGACGCCGGCGGGTCGGCTCATCGACCGGGGCTTCCAGCTCTTTGAGCAGGGCGGTTGCCGTGCCGCTCCACGCCCCGCGGGCCGTGACGAATTCCACCACGGCCGCCCCGATGGGTGACGCCTCGATCGCCAGGGAGTTGCCCGCCTCGATATTGCCGGCATAGGCATTCAGGAACGTCCCCGCCCCCCATCCGAGCCCCGGCTCCGCCGCTGTGACCCAGAGCGCGAAGTCGGCCATCCTCGGGAGGCGGGGCAGCCGGACCGTCCCGACGTTCGCCAGGGCTGACGACAGGGCATCGAGCAGCGCCCCCAGGATTCGCGGCCGCGCCGCGTTGAACGCCGCCCACAACTCCGCTTCTGACCGCCGACGGTCCTCGGGGATGGGCTCGAGCTTCAGAGACACCGTGCGGTCCAGCAGATCCGGCCGGGTGGCCACCTCACCGATACCGGTCAGAATCACCGGCCGCTGAGCCTCGATCATCTTCTCTTCGCCATCGCTGTACAGCTCCCGCGTCGAGAAGCCCCCGCCCGTGGACAGCCGGCACAGGGCGTCGCTGAGCCAGGGCGGGATATACGACAGGTTGTCGAAGGCGAGAATATGGCCGTTGGCCGCCGCGATCATCAGGTCCCGCACGTCGTGCGGCTCGCACCGCAGGGCGCAGTTGTTTGGATCGCCCAGCGCCCGCAGCAGCTTGCCCGTCGTGGTCTTGGCGCTGCCTTGCTCGCCGTTCAACTCCAGCAGCGGGTACGGCCCGGATGGGCGCAGCGCCGCCATCATCCACGCGACCAGGAGGATCCAATCCTCATCCGTCGCGACGTTGACGAACGCCCGGAGTTCATCGAGCCGGCCCCCGCGCTGCGGCTCCGGCAGCGCGAGCACGCCGCGCGGCCGGATGAACCGCACCGGCGGATCGGTCAGCACGCGCCAGCCGGCCGCAGAAATCTCAACGCATCGCCATTCGGGGTCCGCGAGGTCGAGGTAGATGCACCCTTCGTGTTCCGCGAGCCGCACATACACCGGCCGCTCCGCGCCCTCATGCAGCGCCCGCCCGGCCAGCACGCCCAGCGCATCCTGCACCGCCTGCGAACCCGGCGCGCTGCTCAGCAGCCGCCAGTAGCGGCCCGTGAGCCAGTGCCGGAACGCCTTCGACCCGATGCGGTGCGTCTGGCGGTGGCCGTTCACCTCGATCGTCGCGTAGGTGTCGCCGTCCGCCCCGGGCGCGTGGAACAGGTCCGCATCTTTCGCCAGGTCGCACAGAATCGTCGCCTGATTCGAGCCGCCCTTGTCGTCGGACGCCTCGCCCGCGAGCTGCAGGAGCTCACCCGCGATCGCTTCCGGGTCCACACCCGGGCACTTGGCCACGACGGCCGCCGCGAACGCCTGCCGGGCCGCCTCATCGAACACGTCGAGGCGGTTCGCGTACAGCGTCTTGTCGCCCAGCTTGACGGTCGCCGTGCCCGGCTGCTTACCCTTGCCGCGCCGGTATTCGATCTTGAGTTCATCGGCCATGATGCACCCCCCGCACCGGAAGGTGCATCGGCTCGGCCGCGTCGATGGCCGCCTGCACGTCGGCCGCCGTCGCCCCGGCGTTGATCCACGCCCGCGCATCCTTGATGCCCGGCGGGGGGGTGATGATGCGGACGCTCGGGCAGTAGACGCAGAGAACTGACGCGAGCGCGTTCGCGCCGCGCTGCCCCGGTTCATCCGCGTCGGCCACGATCACCGCGTGACGGCCGCGGGCCGTCTCGACAACCAGACGGACACCGCCCGTGCAGCTCGGCCGGCCGATGGCCGCAAAGCCCAGATCGAGCATCGCCGCCGTATCCGTCGGACCTTCGCAGATCAGCAGCGGCCCCGTGCCGGGCAGGTCGTTGGGGAGGAACAATCCTTCCCGGCCTCCCGCCACCGAGAGCTTGCGGCCGCTCACCAGACGCCGCCGGATGCCGACGATGGAATCGGACCCCCACATCGGGAAGATCCACGCCTCGCCGTCCCAGCCGATGCGCAGCCGCCGCAGACTCTCGACCGATACGCCCAGTTCGTTGGCGAAACGCTCCAGCCGCTCCAGATTCACGGCGGAGACACCCCGCCAGGTCATCGCGGAGAAGTCCGGCCCGCCCTCACGCATTCGAACCCGCCGCACCCGCGGGGCGCGCTCGTGCCGGCCCGTGTCCCGCAGGCGGTGGAGCCAGCCGGCCTCACCACAGCGCTTGGGGGATTCCGTCCGGGCACAGATCGCCGATGATTCGTCGTCCGCCATCAAACACCAGTCCGGCCGCCCGCAGATCGGACAGGGCCGCTGGCGAGTTACCCGGCACCAGCCGTTACGGGTATAATGAACGGGTCCAGCATTCGCGCCCGCGTTTTCCGGCCAGGAGCGCGGGCCTTTTTGTTGGGGTCTCATCGGCCACCCCCTTCCGCCCGCTCGGAGAGCCAGCGCTGCAACTCCGCGACGGGATAGAGAACGCAGCGGTCAAGCTTGACGTGCGGGATTGAATTGGAGGCTGTTAACTCCCAAAGCTTCCGCGTGCCGATGCCCAGCGCCGCCGCCGCCTCACGGGGCCGTAGGGCCAGCACGGGCGTTGCGGGTTCGGCCGGCAGGGGGGTGGGGGTGTCAGCCGGCATGCTGCACCGCCTTTCCCGGTTGCTGGTCCCGCAGGGCAGTCGTCACCGCCTGTGCGTCGAATCGAAGTGTTTTCCCGGTGACGCGGATCACCGGGATACGTCCCTGTTTGACCCACACCTTGATCGTCTCGGGCCGGACCCGGAACCGATCCGCCAGCTCGTTTACCGTCAGGAGCTCCATTGAGCACCTCCTCACTCGGAGGCGCAGGAGGTATGCGCCTACGCTCCGCGCATACCGCGCATACCATGCGGAAACATTGGGGATTCGCACTCAAACAGGGCGCATTTAGCGAGGGTTCTTTAGGCGAGTCCGGCGTCTGGGTCGGGGGCTCCCAACGTCCAGCCGGGCCGGATCGACGGCGATCATCTGGGGGCGTGGGGGTCGTTCAGTGTCGAGACTGGGCAGGACGTTCCCTGCCTTCATCCATTCTTCCACCCGCCTCACCCAGCGGGATACCGCACCTTGGTTGACGGACTTTCCCCACCTCTCGCTCAAGATTCTGGCGGTCGCAATCTGATTCTGGTCGCCGATCGTGATATAGACGCGGTACGCCAAGACAGCGTTCTTCCTCGGCACAGGCGTGGTCGTGCGGCCTCTGATCGTCTGCGGGGCCGCCGCTTCCTGTGCCGGGGCAGGGCAGGCGTCCTCCGGGCCCTCCCCCTTGTCCACTCCCGGCGGACCCGTGAGCACCTTCTGGCGGAACTCCTCGAAATTGTGCCAGAGGATTGTGGGCGTGCCGGACTTGAGCACGCGCAATGCGTCCTCCCAGTCGAACGTCAGCTTCTGAAGCTCCTGCCGGTTCCGCGGTAGGTGACGCGATCGTTCCGCCAACACCCTCAGACGCCGGAATACCCCATCTTGCGTCATGAGAGCTCGATCGGCGGGCGGCCAGATGTTCGTGGAGTCCTCGGCGATGTCGAGGGAACGCTTAAATGCGGCAATGGTGTCCTCGGCATCCACAAGCGTAGGTGGAAGCGCTGCGGATGAGCTCAGCAGATGCTCTCGCAGCACCGTATTGAGCTTGTCGACGACGATCTGAACAACCTTCTGAACTGCAAAGCGCGATGATTCGTCTGACATGGGCAGCATCCTCGAAACGGGCCGTCGCCCGGCCGCCGTGGGATGCTGCGTCACGGCGAACCGGGCAACGCTTGGCGGGGCCAATGGCCATCAGCTCCGCCGTCCCGATGCACCAGTGTAGCGCGGGAGCGAAAAGACCTCAACCGGCGGGCTGTGGAGGGAAAGGGTAGGGCGCCGAAGACGTGGGTTTTCGAGCCAACCGGGCTTGCCTCCCCCGAGCGGGTGATGCACGTTTCTCGGCGATGCGTTGAACGGCTTCTATAACCCCGTCTCGGTGAGCATCCGAAGGAAGCGAACGAAAAAGGCTGATGAGTTCCAGTTCCTGCACTGAGAATGTCTGCATGACGCCTCCATGCTGGAAGCAGGTTGTCCCCCGGGCCCCGGACCCGAAGTGTGCCACACCGCGGCGATGGTAGCATCACCGACAGACCACGCAAGCTCACGCATCCAGCAACGCCTTGAACCGCTCACTCGGCCGGGGGATCGGCACGATGGGCGACAGGTCCAAGTGGGGGTTCGTCACCTGCTCATGGATTTCGCGGGGGAGGACCCGCGTCACGGCCGCCATGTACTGGCTGGGGTCGTTTGCCGCCAGGGTGTCCAATACGGCGACAACGCGGGCCTTGCCCTCGCTGTCGGGCTCCAGGGCATGCTCAACCAGGATGCTCTTGAGCCGCTTGGCCATCGCTGTGCTGTCGTTCGGACACCCCTTCGGCCGTCCAGGTCCGGGCGCGGTTCCCGGCTGGAACCGGCCTGATTCATCTCGGTTTTGGCGGTTTCGTAAATCCGGCATGGTCAGACCCCTTGTTGGCTCGGTTCGGTTGCTCATTCTATCCGCGAAGGACCCCGCGATGGGACCCGAGGAGTTGGGACCCTGCAGGCGCGCTCCCGGGCGGACGGCGCGCCGATGACCCCCGGTGGGGCGACAACCCCGCCGGAACACCCCGCCAGACCGCGATGCGGGCTCGTGGCGCCACGCAGCAGCGCGGCCCGGCCTTCCGGTCGGGCCTTTCGCCGGATGCGTCACGGCCGGCCCGCATCACGGCGCACCCGCCTTGCCGGCCAGCAGCCGCCGGACCGCTTCGCCTCGACGCGCCCCCGCTCACGTGGCCGCCTCCACCATCGCCAGGATCCCCGCCCGGATGGCCGCGGGCAGCGTCGGCCACGCCTCCACCAGCCGGGCCAGGGCGGGGTCTGCGGCCGCGTTTTCACCGCCTACTGGTGGTGCTACTGGTGGGGGTGTTTCAGAATCACCAATGTTTACAGGGGTTTTGGAGGCATTTTGAGCGGTCTTGAAAACCGCTGTGCCCGCAAGGGTACCGGGGGTTCGAATCCCTCCGCCTCCGTTACGCATACCGTCGCGCCGCGTCGCGGCACTTCGCGGCAAGCTGTTGCCAACATGTGAGTTATCACCATCGGCGGCCCCACCGCTGGCCACCGCCGCAGGCACCCTGTCGTCGCGCCGGGCGGCGCTGGGCACGCGCCTTTTGGCGCGGCTGCTGGTGGGGCTCCTGGTGGGATGCATAGGACGTCTATGGTCAGCGTCCACCGGTGCATCGTGCGTGCCTTCCGCCCGCGCGACAGCCGCCGCGGCCCACAGGTCGGGCAGCACTTCCAGCGCCGCCGCTTCATCGCCTGTCCGCTGGTGGGTATAGCGGTCCATCGTCAACGTGATTGTCGAATGCCGGGCCAGGGGCAAGACGTGGGGCGGCAGTAAGACCGGCAGGTTACTCAAGGTCACGCCAGACTAGGCGGACGCCATCCGCCGGATGGCCGGCGAGGGCCAGAAGATCGCCCGCATCGCCGGCCCGTCACGGCCGACCGTGTACCGGGTGCTGAACAACGCGAGGCCTGACGCAGCGTAGCCCGAACTGTACTGGGAGCCCTGCGGGTAAAGCCATCCATCTGCGTTTCGTCATGAAAGACGCGGACCTGTATTCGCTTTGACTCCGCTGATGCTCGCGAGCGCGGGGCAGTGAGCGGTCAGCCTTCAGCTCCCCGGTCGCCGGATGCCGACTGCCGCTCGGCGGCTTCCTCCAGGACGTCCTGATAGGTGGTTCGGTTCAACTGGCCGGCGTGGCAGGCGGCCTCGACTTGGCGCCTGCGCGAAAGGCACTGGACGACTTCGGCCTGGGCCTTCAACAGGCGGTCCTGGTACTTCCCCGAACGGTCGCAGGCCAGGCCACGGGCGACCATCTGGAGGGCGGCGGGGTAATCGCGATAGTGGGTGTGAGTTTGAATGAGATTGCAGCAGGCGACGACATTGTCAGGGTCCAGCTCCAGGGCCCGCTGGTAGGCCGCGTGGGCCTCCTCCATCCGCTTTGAATAGAACAGGCAGTCGCCGTAGACGTTGTACAAGGTAGACGAGATCGGGTTTTGGGCTAGGGCGGCTTCCGCCAACTGGCAGCCGGTGCGGCAGTCGATGTTCGTCTGGGAGAGAAACCACGCGGCTTCCTCGAGCAGGTAGCAGTTGTGGGGCTGACGTCGAAGGGCCTCGACGTAGGCGGAGATGGCCGCATCGGTGCGCCCCTCCTTGGCGCAGCTCCTGGCGAGCTCCACGGGCTGGCGGAACCAGGCCAGGGCCCGCCGGTCAAAACGCTCGCGGAAGTTCTTTTCGGTCGCCGGGCCGGGATTCCTGGCCAGCATGCGAGCATGGATTCTGGCGTGATCGGCGGCGGGTTCGAACCAGCGGCAGCCCTGGACGCCCTCGCAGGCGGCCTGCAGCAAGGGGAAGTTGAGCCCGATGGCCGTGGAGCCGGCGAACCGCTGGTGGCCGTGGAACGAAGCGACTTGCTCTGGCTGGGAGAAACCGTAGTCGTTGATCAGGATGAAGCCGTCGTCGCAAAGCCAGGGGAGCAGCCCGTGGAGCGAGCGAATGGCCCCGTAGCTGTGCGGCCAGTAACGGCACTGCGGGCCGGCCTCCGTCGGGATAAATCGACTGTACGGCAGGCTCTCGACGTCGACCGGACGGAACTCACAGTCCAGGTAGAGGACCTTGCAGAGATCCAGCAGGGCGGCTTTTTCGGCCGGATCGGAGGATGCGGCGCGGCGGGCGAGTTCCTCGCGGCTCAGGCGGGTGTAGTCCTCCAACTCGACGCCGCGCCCCACGCAGGTACGCACGCACAACTGGCTGACCCCGCCCGGCTCGATGCGCAGCACCGCGGCCGGGAGCGAATCCAGCAGATAATTGAGGAACACCGCGCGAAAGCGCGGCTTCGCTGCCGAGCGGTTGGCGGTCAAGCGGGCGAGGTCCTCTTCCGGCCGGGCCGCGTCGACCCGGCACAGCACGTATCGCCCAGGATGGCCTGCAAGAACGCCAAGCTCCTCAACGTCGGCGATCATGCGCGCGGATCCGTCGGCTGCCAGGAAGCGGCAGCGCTGGTAGTAATCCCGGCCGTTGGCGGCGCACAGGTCCCGCAGGCAATCGAGCAGGAAACGGGCGAACAGGCCGGTGCCGATCCCGAGCTCGAGGAGCCAGATTTCCGGCTCCAGGGTCCCCTGCTGCCGGGCTTCCTCGAGGTTGCAGAACAGCAGCTCGGCCGCCCGCATCGACAGGTTCCCGTCGCTGGTGGTCGTGAAGGGGACGCCGTCGCTGATGAAGGCGCGGATCCCGCGACGGTCCCAGTACATCTGTCCCAACTCCCACTCCAGGCTTTGGGCCAGGGGCCAGAAGTCCTGGAGGACGAAGTGGCTGTCACGCGAGCCGGCGAGGGCGTTCAAGAGGCCGGCGGCCGCGCGGGGCGAGGTCGTTGGGGAATCCATGATCGTTCTCCTGAAGAAAGGGGTCGAATTCGATCGCCGCAACGACGGTTCACGGAGACGCGGCTCAGGCGCACGTCCGCTTCGATCCGCGCCGCCAGCTGCGACGCCGCCCCACGCACCGGCGGCGACATCCGCCGCTCCGGCTCGAACTGCTGACCGGCGATGGCATATATGATCACTGCCGGTAGGAGCCGAGTCTGCGTCCGGGCCAGTCGCAGCACGGAGTATACCCCGGCGATGTGCGTGTCGCGGAGGTTGCAGGCATCCAGGGCGTCCGGCCTCCGAGCCGGGCGGCTTGCGGGGATTGCAGACCCCCACCACGGGCACCACGCCACCGCCCCACGCGGAATCAAATCCCCTATCAGTCCGCCATGGCCCTTCGGGCCACCCGCCGAGCATGAAGATGGGGAGTACTACTGGTGGGGGTCCCCCGTGGTCCTCGCCACAAGCGACGGCTATTCTTAGCGCAGTCTACTTCTCTGGCGCAGGGGCGGCACCCCTCACGGCTGCCTCGTCAATGGTCGTGTTGTGGAAGTGAACCACCTTCCAGCCGTCGGTCCCCTTCGCCAGCACTTGCGTACTGCGGTGGCGGCCGGCGGGGATGTCCACGCCGTTTGGCGCTTTGAACGCGCCGACTTTCCAGATGAGGATGGCGATCGCGTAACCGTCGCCGATCGAGTGAACGTTGACCTCGTCCAACGTTTCTTGCAGGTTCTTGAAGCTGGTGGCGTGATAGTCGCTCAGGTGTTTCAGGATCGCTGCTTTTCCGCGCCAATACATCCCGACGATGTTGATGGCGTCGGCATCGTCCCGGTACGACTCCATGTAGGCCTTCATGTCGTGCTTGTTCCACGCGGTCTCCTGACCCTTCATGATGTCCCGGATCGCCTTCTCGTCGGCGTTTGAGAGTTGATGCGCTTTGGCCGTCTGCT